>CAMDJH010000088.1 GCA_945900455.1 Akkermansia muciniphila | reverse complement strand
CCGTAGTCTGGACGACAGGTTCGTGGTGCCTTGGACGACTCTCCAATCTCATCCGATTTTGCCCCTTTTCGCCTTCCCATCACTGAAAATCACCCACAGATTAGCCGGAAGAGCCCAAAATATTAAGCCTGTCACTTTGTGTCCCTCCTGCTTTTTATCACTTTCTCGAGGGATCCCAACGCGCAGATGCACGATATGAAAATGGCGTTCAACAAAGCCTGCTTTCACATCGTTCTGAACCGATGGGTCTGAGCGGAGCGCCACCGGCGGCAGTCCCACAAATTCCCATTTTCCGTACGGGGATTCTCTGTCACGTTGGAGGGCATGGCTCAACGGCTTCAGTCAACCGGCGAGGAAATCGCGAACAGCATCAGTCACGGAGTCACCCTGTTGGCGGCGCTGGTGGCTGCCCCAATCCT
Organism: Akkermansia muciniphila; assembly: GCA_945900455.1. Classification (GTDB taxonomy): domain Bacteria; phylum Verrucomicrobiota; class Verrucomicrobiia; order Limisphaerales; family UBA9464; genus SIBK01. The sequence goes on along the minus strand of CAMDJH010000088.1, from coordinate 22,018 downwards.
GATCGCTGCCGCCGTGCAGAGGGGAGGCACGGCCGGGATCGTGGGTGCCTGCATTTTTGCAACGACGGTGGTCCTGCTATATCTCGCCTCGACCCTGTACCATGCGCTGGCGTGGAACCGGGCCAAGCGGGTGTTTCAGATTCTGGACCACGGCGCCATTTACCTCCTGATCGCCGGAACCTATACCCCCTTTACCCTCGGCGTGCTGCGCGGGCCGTGGGGTTGGACGCTATTTGGTCTTGTGTGGACGATGGCGATGGCCGGAGTGGTTTTGAAGGCCTTGGGCGGAGTGCGGTATCCGACGCTGTCGACGGGCTTGTACCTGGCCATGGGCTGGCTCGGAGTCATTGCCGCCAAACCGCTCTGGATCCACCTGCCTGCCTGGGGACTGTTCTGGCTTCTCGCTGGGGGTATCGCGTACACACTGGGTGTGGTGTTTTTTGTGGCCGATTCCCGGGTCCGTTACAGCCACTTCATCTGGCATCTGTTCGTTACCGCCGGCACGGCGTGCCATTTCGTCGCGGTCCTCCGGTACGCAGCTTAGAGGAAGCAGATCCGTGCCGCCCACCGCAACGTGGGGCTCTCAAACTCACCAACCTCCTCCAACGCGACCGCCAACGTCATGTCCACTCATTGGAAAACTTCCCGATCCGCGTCCGATGCAGGCAGGGTGGTTACGGAGGCCAGGTAAAGGCTCACTTTGATTCCACGAGGTCAGGAGCCCTGAGCCTGAGGAAGTCTCCGTCGGGCCACGGCGATTTACTTCGAAACGACTGACACACTCGGTGGCACGTCCCGATGGGGTGGGTGCTCTCAATCCGAGTTGACCAGAATCTGCCGATATTTCTCGCTTACCAGCAACTTCGAGATGCACGGCAGCGTGTTTTTCCGCTATGATCCACCAACGGTGAAACCCGTCCTATTTTATCTCGGAACCTTTCCGGTGCGGGCCTTCGGAATTCTAGTGGCGCTCGGCTTTGTCTTTGGAATGTGGACCGCCGCCCGGCGGGCTGCCCGACTGTCGATTAGTCCAGAGAAAATCCTGGACCTCGGTCCCTGGTTGCTCGGTGCCGGTCTCCTCGGTGCTCGTGCGATGTACGTTCTGAACTATTGGGAAAAAGACTTCAGCGGCCGTCCATGGATCGAGGCTTTTCAGGTTTGGAATGGTGGCCTCGTATTTTACGGGGGCCTGGTACTCGCTATTCTTGTCGGTATCTGGCGAGTCAAGACGACGGGTCTGCCGGTGTGGGTCGTGGCGGATTGTATCGCTCCCAGCATTGCCCTCGGTCACGTGTTCGGACGGTTCGGATGTTTTTTTAATGCTTGCTGCTTCGGCCAGCCGACGCTCCAGCCCTGGGGCGTCCGGTTTCCGTCCGCGTCCGGTTTGCCTGGCGATGACCCCGTGCATCCCACGCAGTTGTATGAGGCGGCGCTCAATCTGATCCTGTGCGGTGTTTTGAGCGGGTGGTTCAATCGCCGACGGTTCGATGGTCAAATCTTTGCGGGATACCTGATCGGGTACGCCGTCATCCGCAGTTTCACCGAGTATTTCCGAGGAGATTATTCTCATATTTCTGCGCCGGCAGCGGGCGTCTTCACTCCAGGACAATGGGTCAGTGTTCCCATATTATTGTGCGGGGTGATTCTTTATGCCACCCTCCGGCCCGCCCGAACCACCTCGCAGACCCTCGTTGCGTGAAAACGGGTAACGACACCCTGCGGATTGAGGAATCCCCTTCGACCGACCGTCTGGACCGGTACTTGGTTGAGCGAATGCCCGAGATTTCACGCAGCACGTTTCAACGGCTGATCGGGGATCATCATCTCCTGGTGAACGGGCTCCCTACCAAATCCAACCACCGACCCCGAGCCGGGGACGCCATTACCATCCACTGGCCGGCGCCAGAATCTTCCGAAGTACTACCCGAGGAAATGCCGCTGGAAATACTTTTTGAGGACAAGGATCTACTGGTGATCAACAAGCCCGCCGATCTCGTGGTGCATCCCAGTGCCGGACACAAAACCGGTACAATCGTCAACGCGGTCCTCCACCATTGCCGTGGCCAGTTGAGCGGGATCGGTGGCGTGATTCGGCCCGGCATTGTGCACCGCCTGGACCTGGGAACGAGTGGCTGTCTGGTGGTGGCAAAAAACGACCCGGCTCATCTCAAACTCAGCGAGCATTTCTCTGAGCGCCGCGTTGACAAAATCTATCAAACGGTGCTCTGCGGCAACTTAACCCCGCCGGCCGGAGACATCCGGGACGCGATCGCCCGGCATCCGACGCGCCGGCAGCAGATGGCCGTTGTTCCAGCGTCGAAGGGTCGTTCTGCCCGGACAACCTACCGGCTGCTGGAACGGTTTGAGGGCGCCACGTTCGTCGAAGCGGTCCTCCATACGGGACGCACGCACCAGATCCGAGTCCATTTTCAACATCTCGGTTTTCCCGTGCTGGGCGATGACACTTACGGCAAGCGCCAGACGAAACGATTGCACGAACTGACCGGCTGCCTTGCCCCGCGGCAATTGTTGCACGCCCTCACGCTCGCCTTCCCACACCCGCGAACACGCCAGTTGATGGAATTCAACGCGCCGCTGCCAGAGGACTTCCGGGCCGCGCTGGCCGCCTTGCGACATTTTTCGGGTCTTACTCGATGACGACCCGGAAGAACCGCTCGGAAATGGTCGGCGCAGCCTGGCTCTCCTCCCAGACGGCGATTCCCCCAGGCCGGTAGGTGATCGAGCCTGGCACCGCGGCCCAGATTTGAAGGTCGTTCGAGGACTCCACCTTATATCGGTAATTTGCCTCAATCGGGAACTCGATCTGGGTCCTTCGATCGCTCAGTTCCCGATAAGCCCGAATCCAGAACTGACTTGCGCGGTTCGCTGGATCTGTTCCCGAAGCGAGTTCAAATGCGTTTGAAGCTCCGTCTCCATCGGGATCGTCCTGTGAACCCTTGTCAAGATTACCGAAATAGTAGCTCTCCCAATCGTCGGGAAGACCGTCGCTGTCTGTATCTACATCCGGCCGAATCACAATGGCGTTCCACTGCAATCGGGGGGGAATACCCAGGATCTTTTCCTTAGTTTGCCATTGCGGATAGGAGCCTCCGCCACCAAATCCAATCTGCATGGTGCTGTGGAGTGAGCTGGTAACCAAGCGGAGGGGACCGCGATGAAATGCGTCGCGTATATATCCAAGGATTAGCGGATTTAGTAGATCGACATCAAAGGAAAAGACTGTGCCTGCGGGCACCGCCTCACCCGGGGCTAGATTCGTGGTGGTTCCAATCGCCCATGGAGCCGTCTCAAACGGAGCGTATCCGGGTTGCCCAACGTTGTTGCTCACGTCTATCAGCGCTCCATTTGTATCAAACATCGCAGCATATACGTTACGGCTGCCAATGGCGATATTGGTTCCGGTAATCGGGCCGATGACTCCAAAAGGCGATGCTTCGAGAAAGGATTCGGCTGTGTAACCGCCGCGGTAGCCAGCTCCAAAAAGCTCCGCAGGACGTCCAACATCCTGATCGAGCAGGAACGCGGGATCGTTCGTGGCCAGATACGTTTCGTAGCGGTCGGGTGTGGGATCATACTCGAAGGTTTTATCCATGGCGACGGTGAGAATCACACGAAGGGAGCGAAATAAATAATTACGCGGTCCCTGGTTCGTCAGGGCGCCTGTCAGATTCCATCCCAGGAGGAATTGCCCATCGCGGGTGTCGAATCGCGGATCGAACGACCCAAACGTGCTGGCCACCGGGCGAGTGCCGTCCGTGTCTCCAAAAAATGGATAAACCCAACGATCGAGGCTGGGTGCAGGAAAATCACCTGAGATATCCGTAGCTGCGGATCGCACGATAGCGATCCCGGTGAGAAGCAGGCAGAGAACGATCCAGCCGCTGCGGATTCCGGTGGGTGCGCCAGCGTTTTGGACTGCGGTTGCTTGCCACCGCTTTGGTTGACGTCCGTTCATCGTTGCACTCCACGGTTCATAGCTAGAATCATGGATCCGGCTTACAGCTCAACGGGATCCGCGGCGGCGGACAGTCCAACCGAGCAAGCCCGTTCCGCCCAGGACCAAAGCCCATGCGGACGGCTCGGGCACGGATTGCACGTCCAGCGTCAACGAATCGAGGCTTACGCTAACGTCCGCCGCATTGAAGAGGAGCGAAAAGTTGCCGGCATTCTTTCCGGTGACATCCCATTCCCATTTTGAGGATACGAAGGCACCGCTTCCGGGGGATCCTGGAGGGCCACCGAAGGACTGGCGATCCAGTTCGGTCCGTGTGGCCGACTCGGAGCCACCCGCGTACGTGAGTTTGACGGAATCGTAGGCGAGCTCGTTGCCCGCTGTTCGTACCTGAAGCACGACGAGCGAGGGGTTCTCGCTGGCAGCGTAGCGCACCTCGAATTCACTCTTGAAATTCTGGTTGTAGATGTTGCCCGAGCCCAAAACAAGGGCGTTTGGCTCGTGCTGAATCAGGGTGCCTATGGACTTGCTCCCCAGCATGTCCGGCGAGTTGCCAACGCCCGTGTCGGTGGCGACTGTAAACGTCTCCCATCCAGCAAACTGAGCATTGGGAGAGCCGCGAAAGGATGGCACCACAAAACCATTGGTACCGGCGGAGAGCGAGGAGGCGAGTCCAAGCCCCATCCCCGCAACCATAACGAAGTTCATTGCATTCATGAGGGGGCGACACTGGCACCAAAGCGAAACTTACGCCAGCCTCAGATTTCTTGCGATTCGAAGCCTATTTGAGACAAGACCCCGGCAGGGAATCAAGTCCTCCCAACGGCCGCTTAACAACCTGCTCGGCAGCCGTGAACGCCTCGATACTCTAATCGTTGCCAAGTCCTCTCCTTCTCGACTCAAAAATGAAAGGACGCGTCCTATCGGTACTGTAAAAACATGATGTGGGGCTTCCTTGCAGACGACACTTCGGCATAGGATTGTGCCCATGAACACCCCCGCCCTATCTCGGAGCCGAATCAACCGGTTCCGCCATACTTTCGTACTGATTCTTGCCAGCCTCATGAATGCTCTTCTCCCTGCTTTCGCCGCGGATTCTCCGTTGAAGCTGACGCTCCGCTCCCGAACTGCCAGTCCGCCCGTCCCGCCCGCGGAGGCGGTGCAAACTGTCGCCTGGAATCCGAAACAGACGGCGATCATCGTTTGCGATATGTGGGACGATCACTGGTGCAAGTCCGCCTCGCGCCGGGTGGCTGAACTTGCCGGACCGATGAACGCCATGCTCAAAAAGGCCCGGGAGCGGGGTGTCTTCGTCATCCATGCTCCCAGCAGTGTCACGAGCTTCTATAAGAACACGCCCCAACGCCGGCGGGCCCTCACGGCTCCATTTGCCCCGACTCCGGTTCCCCTCGCCACCGCCGAACGCTGGGGTACAACTTGGTGCTGGACCGATCCCAAGCGCGAGCGAGTCCTTCCCATCGATGACTCGGACATGGGCTGCTCCTGTGTCGGTTTAAAATGCACGGTGCGCGAAGCGTGGACCCGCCAGATAGCGACGCTCGAACTCGCCCCCGAGGATGCACTCAGCGACAGCGGCCAGGAAATCTGGAATCTCCTCACCGATCGCAAAATCAATCATGTCATTCTCTGCGGCGTTCACTTGAACATGTGTGTGCTGGGACGTCCCTTTGCCATCCGACAGATGGTCTACCTCGGCAAACAGGTGGCGCTGATGCGAGATTTTACGGACACGATGTATAATCCTGAACGTCCCCCAGGCGTCGATCATTTCACCGGCACCGATCTGGTCGTTCAGCATGTCGAACAGCACTGGTGCCCCTCATTCACCAGCAGCGATATTACGGGACGTCCGCTGTTTCGATTTGCCGAGGATGCCCGCCCGACCTCCGGCTCGCGCTAGGCTGATAAGCATGGTTGGAACCGCAGCATTGCAATCGCGCTCCCTTCGGGCGCACTACCGACATATGAAATCTCCTCTTCATTTAATGGTCTGGGTTCGATGGCACCCTCTATGGCCGCTTCGGTTCCTGGACCCATCAAAAAGATCAGCACGACAAGTCCACCGCCAGCCTCCGGCGGGCAGTCGAAGGAGCCCTTGAAATCCATCAGGGGTATCCCGGAAACAAACCGATGCTTGCGGGTAAGCAGGGCGCCCCCAGCCCCTACCAGACACCCGTGAACATCCCCACGCTTGATAGCAAATATCGGCTTGAACTGGATTGGCAGGGAAAAGTAGTGCCGAGCTGTGTCCATTGCCACCAGATCGGAGACGCGTTGCGCATCGTGCATCGTAACAAGAACGAGGCGATGCCCACCGATTTGATCTACCCTATGCCCGCGCCGGAAACCATCGGCCTAATATTGGCTCAAGACGCCGCCGCGACGATCGAATCAATCCAGAAAGACTCGATCGGGGCTCGCGCAGGTTTCGAGTCCGGCGATCAAATCATAACGCTGTCGGGACAGCCTCTCCTCTCCATTGCCGACGTCAGTTGGGCTCTCCATCGGGCGCCGGACATCGGATCCCTCCCGGCCGTGGTTCGGCGAGGGAACACCGAGAAATCGCTTATCGTTAACCTTCCGCTCGGCTGGCGGAGCAAGTCAGATATCGCCCGGCGCGTCGGCACCTGGGGAATGCGCGGGATGGCCACGGGAGGTCTCTTGCTGGAGGATTTAGCCGATGCCGACCGCAGCCAACGTCAAATCCCTCTGGAAGCAATGGCGCTCCGGATCAAACATGTTGGTGAGTATGGGACCCATGCCGCCGCCAAGAAATCTGGATTCTTAAAGGGCGATGTTGTCGTTGAAATTGCCGGGGTGTCCGGGCGGATGACCGAGGGGGAACTCATCGGATACCTGCTCCGAAAACATCGTCCGGGGGAAAAAGTCAAAGCCACCGTGCTGCGCGGTCAACAGCGCGTTGAGCTAGCGCTTCCAATGCAGTAGAATGAAATGCGAGCCTCCTCGCGCTGCCCGCCCTCAATTCAATTCAATCTTCCACAATTCGTACCGACCCCCTGAGGAACGCTTGATTAACTGGCGCGTCTCGGCGTTGCCCACCACCTGAAACTTCGGCTCCGGTGTCTCCACCGTCAGTCGGTAAAATTCCTTGGGTAATCCGGTGCCCGAAACGGGCTGAGTAAACCGCACGTCCTGACGAATCGCAGCGGAGGTCGCCGATAGCGGATGCCCTGTCATTTCGTACAAATCCAGCTCCGGGACATACCATTCGGTCTCGAGCCGGCTCGCCGGATCAAGCTCCCTTACGACCGCTGCAATCTCGCGAAGTTCAGCCAACCGGCAGTACTCCTTCATCGAGGGGGCTTCCGCTCTCAGAACAACTACATTTCCTGCTGTGCTTACCATCAGGAGAAGTATTCCCAGCGTGACAAACCGCTGCCGCCAAGCCGGGCACGTGGCGAGTTCGCTGAATCCTGCCCACGCGATTCCAAATACGATTGGAATGATGGGCAAAGCAAGCCGGACTACATCGTAGGGCCAGACACTGAGAAGTGCGATGTATGCGATCACTGAGGTCGTAAGGTAAAGCTCACCCGAACGAATCCACTTCCAGAGCCCCACACTGAGTAGCAGCGTCGATCCGAATCCTACGGCGGCGACCGCGAGTTGAGCCGGAATCTTAAGGTGCAGGGTGTTCAGCAGCCGGATCTCCGAAAGTCGAATAATCATCGGAGCCACCGCCTCCAACCAAACCCTTCCCGAAGCGAAAAGCCATCCATTGTGCAAGCAGGCGTGCAGATAACCGAAAGCACCCCCGAGGGATTCAAATCTCGCGCTAAACGCATTCCCGTAGTTTCCGGAACCGCTCTGCTGGATCATGAATTTCCAACCGCCAACCGCGACGAGAACGGGAAGCAAAGAGCCGGGGCGACCTTGCGCGAGGACCACGCCCGCACAAGGCCTATGATTGCCAATGCAATGGATTGTTTGTCCTCTGACGCCTCGCGGTGGGTCAGATTTTGCTTCGGCTGGGCGTTCACTCCTAGCCAGACTTGGCCTTGCTCGCTCTGCCGTCAAGGCCGGCTTGACCTGAGTATCTGTACTCCATCACGGCTTCCGGATGGCTCGAATATACCGGGGTCCACCCGGGGCGACTGCGTCTGCAGCCGAAATGTCCTCAAATTCATTCCCGAGGGTGATCGTCCTCCACGGAACCCAGGTGGTCGGCGCAAGTTCATTGCGAAATTCCAATGCGATTGTTTCGCCCGCGTGCCCGTAGATTCGAAGCGCACGACTTGCTCCGGAAAAATCCAGCAAGGGCTCGACTCCCACCACCGCAACGCGGCCAAAGGTCAGCTTCGGGTGAAGCAATATAGTTCCCGATGTCGAACGTGCCTGCCCCGCTGCCAGCGCCAGGGATACCAGCGCGGACGAATGGCCGGGAACCGCGGAGAACCGCAGCCGCCCAATTTCAAAATCTCCGTTCAACACCTTGCCAATCGCAGCGGTGACCTTCAATTTATAGTGGTTGTTGCCCGATGGCGTGACACTCACCGAACCGACCACTGCTGACGTCGGTGCGAGAGTGATTTCAGCCAGATGATCGCTCGTTGGAATCAGTTCGACCGTGATTTCATCGAGATCGATGCCCGACACCAATCGCAGGGGAACCTCCCCCGATTCGCCGAGGAAAAGATTGGTTTCTTCCAGCAACAACTCGAACTCCGGCTTGGTGTCACGAACCACCACGGTCAGTTCCTCAGACTCGGACGCCACACCATCAGAAACTAGCACCGTCACGATATTGGTTGCCGGGCCGTCCGAAGGTCCCGGCCGCCAACGCAACAACCCCGTCGTGGAGTCAATCTTCATCCCGATCGGTGTCGGCGGCTTCAAGCTGTAGGATAATGGCTGCGCGGGCAGATCCGTGTCGGTTGCCTCGACGGCTACCTCAAGCAAATCTCCCTCGTTGATAACCTTCCGGCCCAAGCTCGCCACCACCGGAGGTTCATTCACTTCGCGAACAATTACGCTTACATGACCCGTGGCACTCAGTGGCGGCAACCCATTGTCCGTGACATAAATGGTGAATCGGTTCGTTCCCGGACCGTTGCCTTCTCCCGTTGACCATCGCAGCGTGCCGGTGCGCGAATCCAGAGTTGCGCCATTGGCCGTGCCGGGTGCCAGCTTGAAAAAGAGGTTGTCCGGCGGATTATCTCCGTCAATCGCGCGGGCGCTAACGACCGCGACCAATCCCTCATCAATCACCACCGGGAACTCCGGTAACACCAGCGTCGGCGCGTGATTGATCCGATCGACCGTGGTCGTCGCATCCGCGATCAAGGGTGCCGCCTCCCGGTTGCCCGCCGCATCAACGGCGACCGAATAGAACCGGTAACGATGGCCTGATTGTCCGGTATAAATCGAACCCAGCGTCGTCAAATTGGAACGCCACACCACAAATGGCCCCGTGTCTATCGACGCAAAAATATTAAACGTGAGAGGTGACCCCGAATCGTCTTGTCCGGTCCACTGCAATGGGATTTCGGCTAAACTACTGGCCGACAGCGGCTGAACTTGGCTCACCGGAGTTTTCGAGTCGATCGGCCCGAGGGGCGCGTAGACAAGTCGATAGTTAATCTTTCCCGCAGCCGTACGATCGAAGAGGTGGAGCGTATTTTCGTATCTCGGTCGACGTCCCCCGGCAATGAATGTTCGATCGGTCGACCAGGCATTGTCACCGAAAGGAACCTCGGATCCATCCCCGCGCAGAACTTTGGCCAGCCGCCATTGACCCAGCGCCGGATCCAGCAGGCGGCAGTAGGTCCAACCGGCGGTGGCATTGATCTCCAGTGTTCGCTCCAGCTGCGAAGCGGTCGGCGGCAGCCCAAACACCCCGGTCCGGACCACCGTCACCGGATGGGTGGTTCCCTGGCTCAGATACAACGTGTCTGGCAGGTAGTCGTCATCCACGACATCGTTCACCAGGAAGTCGGGTTGACCATCATCGGCCACGCCGACCGCACGCACGATGTGGATCAATTCATGAATCGATGTCTGCTCGAGGGTGGAGAGTTCGGGGAAGTTTCGCAGCGGCCCAACGTTTTCAAATGTCACCGAGTAGTCGATGAACTGCCCCTGGAGGGACGATTTGAACAACCAGCGTCCAATCTTGATTCCACCCGGCAGCAAGTCTCCGAAATCAGCTGTGAGCGAGGGCGACAACGATTGCCCGGCGATCTCCGTGGCAATCAATTGAAAGTCGATCAGCAGTCCCTTTTCGTTCTCGATGATCTTTGGCTGGCTCGAGGTGATGCGGAGATTTTTCGCCGACCCGACTCCCTTGTTCTGGACCATGACCGCCAGAGAATAGGGAATGCTCGGTTCGATGGTTTCGGTAAATGGATCGTCCGATCGAACATCGCGCTCATGGAAATACGTGAGGGCGATTCGTGGCGTGGGGTAGACAAGGATGGGTGCCGGAGTCAGCGGCACGTCGATTACCGTGCCCCCCTGAAAATAGCGCATCCGGCCACCAACAAAGTATCGCACCGGATCCGAAGTCGGGGCTGCCTCATGACTCGGCACCAGCAACCATGCCACGCCCCCCGTTTGGTTGGTTCCCACCATGCCACCGCCACTCACATCGGTCAGTCCCGTCAGGTCGGGTGGCAGTATTCCAAATCGCGGCCCGGCATCAACCCCGTTCGCATCGGTGATTTTCAGTTCCACCAGTACGTTCGTCAAAGGATCGCCGGAATTGTTGACCAACTCCAGCGTGGCCTTGAACGCGGAGCGCGTTGTGACCGCCTCCTGATCGAGCCGAAGACGGACCCGCGCGCAAACCCCTCCGCCGCTCTCCGCCAAATTGGAACGAACCCGTTCCATTGCATGACGAAGCCCCGCGAGCGGGTCGCCAATGAACCCATCCCTCTCCTGCGCCAAAATCGCATCGGCGGCTCCGTCAAACGCATCCACCATGGAATCCAAAGCCAGGAAGTCTGTGCTCTCACCACTCGGCACTTCGCGGAGCGTGAAGATCCCGCGTTGATTGTAGTCGATGGATCGGTTCCAGCGGTCGACAAATTTTCCGACCTGGACGGCCGTGACGAGATCCGGAAGCGTCCCCGCGAGGAGAGCGGTTCGCTCGATGGCGTTCACACGGCGCCCATCCGGGCTGCTCAAATCGATGGCCCTCACGAAGCCGGCCAGAAAGCGGCTGAAGTTTGTGCCCTGCTGCGGATGGAACCACGCCGGATCTCCGATCAAGACCTCGAGTGCCGCGATGATCGCCTCGAGGCGCCGAATCTCGTCAGCCACCCCTGCCTGGCCCGGAAAGAAGGTCGGCGTCGTGCCGCCGGCACTCATCAATCGTCCGCGGCGCGCCAAACTACCCTTGCCACCCCCGCCACCGGAAGCTCCCCCGCCCTCCGGCTTGCAGGCGTCGCGCAATTTCTTGGCGCAATCCAGCGCCGACAGTATCTGACCCAAGTACGGCACTTCCCTCCCGGCAAGCTCCGCACAACTTACCAAAGCCGCCGCGCAACTTAATCCGAGATCCTGCGTGTCGCACACCAGGCCGTGGGTATAATTACTGTGACAATTTCCCGCCGAATCCGCGCACCCCTTTGTGTCCTTCATGCAACTCAGAAGCGGACCCAAGGGCAAAAGCCCTATGACACAATCGACCAGCGCTCCAGCGAGTTTTGCACCGCAGGGATCGCACGGCGACGGAACGCAGTAGCAAACGACGGGGAAATAAGTGAATGCTCCACAACAGCCGTCGCCGCGGGGCGGAATGAAATAACCACCGACACCGCCCGGACAGTCCGCCTGTGCTGCGAATGGAACGCTATAGGTGTTCTCATTCGTCGCGCAAATCAACGACCACAGGAGGTTCCCACCCACGCCGCAATCGTCGCCTCCGGCCAAAAGCTGCGGGCGCGCTGCAACGGCGCTGCCTGATTTCCGCTCGATTACCAAGGGAATCGTGATGCTGGTTCTCGCCGCGAGATCGCCTAGGTCATTTAACAACGGTGTAAATTGCCACTTGGCATTCCCATTGAAATTGAGCTTCAAGTTTTGCGCCGCCACCAGCCCGTGGTTCGTAATCTTCAATTCGATCTCGGTCCGGTCCGATTGGATATCCGCCAGATCGATCATGGGTGGATCCATCGTGACGACCGGAATCGGCACGAAGGTTTCAAACACCGTCTCGATCGCGATCTTCACCTTGTCCTCGATCTCCGTCGGAACAACCGTGAATAGATATTGCACCGTCTCCCGGGCGAGGAATGTCTGGTAAATATTGTCCCGTCCGGCGCCCACAAACAGAGTGCCACGAAACGTGCTGTGCTTCTCGGCGCTCATCTCGACATCGTAAGCCGCTTCGCGTAGCCCGGAAAAAACGACCCGGCCGTCCGCGCCTGTTACTCCATTTGTCACAACCGTTGTGGAACCTTGCTCCCGTACAACGGCCTTCGCTCCAGCCACTCGTGGCGAACCAGCCGCGTAAAACGTGTATTCGTCGGTCGCCTCGAGAGTCAGACTTGCCCGCGCATCGGAAACGGCCCGGAATACAAATGGCACATTAAGCTGATTGGTGCCGTCGGTCACCACAAGCGAACCTTGGTGATCGGTCAGAGGTAAATCCCCCGGGGGCCGCACTAAGAGTGTTACCCGGCGCACGCCTCCGGCAGGCAAAGCCGGGAGCGGCATGCCATCGCCGAGGCCAATCCACGACACCGGCAACAACACCTTCAGCGGTCCACTCGGCAGGCCACCACTATTTGCCACGTCAAATACCACCGCGGTCTGATCACCGCGCAACACGGCAGCGGTGAGTGCAGCGGGCTCGGATACGAGATGTGCCTGCCGCCCGACCACTTGCACCGTCAGATAATAGTCGGCACTTAGTCCCTCCGTAGTCGTGATGCGCAACTGGAGCAGACCGGCCACCGTTTCATCACGTGTCGATTGAATTTGGATTTCTGCTGGAATGGTGCCGTTGCCCGGCAGCGTCCCTGGAATCGATGCCGTCACCGCAATTCCTGGCAACACGTCCGCTCCGTCGATAATCGCGATTTTGACTCCGGTCAGCGGAGCATCCCCATTGTTTCGAAGCGCAACCACTTGCGTGGCCTTCGTGGTAGCGGGCACGAGAACGCGACCTTCGCGTTGTTCCAATCCCATGCCCAACAATGTGAACTGATCCTGCACGGGCGCGTCCGCTGCCGCCGGATGCGCCGCACCAATTGTATAAGTTCCCGCCTCGCCTAATAGCGGGCGGAAGACAACCCGAAATCGGCCCTGATCATCCGTCAGCGCGGAAAGAATGCGCGTGGTGCCTTTGACGCCCACAAAGACATTCACTAGTTCACCCACTGCCGGCCGATTGTCCCGCCGAAGGGCCTGCCCCTCCAGAGGAATTGGAATCCCCGCCACCCCCCGCTCGAACGATGTGCCGACGATTGCAGTATACGCATAATCGACATGAACCGGCACACCGGTGATGGCCTCGTTGTCCGACTCGTTGAGCTCGATGACACCATCCGACGCGTCGCTCCGGGCGATGATGTAATAATCGCCCGGCCGACCCGGTAGGCGATATTGCAAGGTGCGCTCGATGAATTGTCCGGCTGGCAACGTACCGGTAAAGGGCACATCGGCCAACAACTGCGACCCCGCCCCGATGCTTTGATTGGGCGAAATCCACACGCCCAGCTTCCAGCTCCCGGTGGCGGGTCCCGTCCCGCGATTGACCTCACGTACCGTCACCGAAAACGTACCGGATGTTTCACCGGAGATGGGGCCTTCGAGTCGTGAAACCGCCAAATTTGGAAGCGTGGGCACCGTGATCGAAAACGCAAGACTGTCAAAGCCTCCAAAGGCGTCCCGCACACGGAGTACGACCGGATAAATACCTTTGGCCGACGGCGGCAGATTCCAGCGGAAGATTCCCGTCGCTGGATCGATCGATGCTCCAACGGGGCCCGCGATCAACTCAAACACCACGGCGGCTGTCTCCGGTACGATTGGGACGCGGAAAGCGACTTCGCCACCCGGCAGGGCCGTGCGATCGGACACCGCGGAAAATTGAACGGACCGCGGTACTTCCAAGATGGAATCAAAAGTAAGATTATCAACCGCTGGCGACGTCACGCCCGCCGGCCAGCGCAAAACCACGCGATGGATTGTCGGGCTCGTGATCAAGACACGCTCCTGACTTCCGCCTCCGGCGGCAAACCTGTTTGAATAAATTTGAGCTCCCGCCGGATCATAGGCAGTCACTGTTGTTCCGGGTTGCCGGGCATTAATCAGATAGAACCCAACCAAGTCTGTATATCCCGGCTTGTTACCCCCTGGAACCGAGAATTGCCACGAGAGTTCGCCCGGGTCATTTGTCTTAGAATCCGGATAGGCCCACACGGCGGGTGGCGAGACCGGCACAAGTTCCAGCGGACGATTCTTGGTAATCGCGGCAGCCGGATTGACCCCAAAGACAACCCCGAGCGGCGCGTATTGATTCGACAGCACTGCGCCCATCGGATTTTCTTCAAAGGTGATCTCGAGGGCGCCGACATCCGGCGCGGTGTAGAGCACCTTTTGAGGCACGATCTTTGCCCCTCCACTCGTGGCAGTCTCCCAGCTGAATTCGAGGCCACTTTGTCCAGCCGCATTGGCCGCGAATAGCAACGTCACCGGATACAATCCCTCCCCCGCAAAAGCCACGTCCTTCCATGAATAGCTAAACGACCGATCGTTTGCATTCCCAACGAATACGTCACCGATGCGCAGATCGAACCCGTCGTCACTGCCCACGCCCAGCTTGATCTCGATCTCGGGAGTGGTTGGGTCCAGGTCCAGATCCTTGCTCACCCGCAGCAGAAAATCGTGTTGCAGTATGAAATTTCGCGCGCTGAGATTGCGTACCACCTCTGGCGGAATCGTCGTGCTGGCAAAGAAAACATCGAACTTGGCGCCCACCTGAATGATGTTTCCAGGACGCGGGAAATCGATCTCGGGCGAGAGGGTGTTTCCATCAGCCCTTCGGCCGTTCAACAAGGCTGCCGTCGGCGCTGTTCCCCCTCCGATTCCGTTGAACAACTGGATGCGTACGCCGTCGCCGACCAGGACTGGAAGGGTCCTCCGGATCGCCTGGCCTACCGGGATATAGCGTCCGTTGAACACTCGAACCAATGCATCGCGGCTCGTCACCGAACCGAACGCGTTGGTCACCATCACTCGGTAGGTACCGGCCTGGTGCCCTTGAATGGAATCGAGAACGAGCGTAGATCCATTCTGCCCGGGCAGGTTTTCGGTACCGCGCTGCCATTGATAGTGCAATGGTTGAAAGATTCCCGCTTCAACCGACAAAACCACCCGTTCACCGATCGCGCCGATCGTATCTTCCGGTTGCACGGCGATACTCGGGGGCTGCGACCACACTCGAAAGGAATACTCGCCGATGCCGTCTTCGATCCCGGAGACCACGATCTTGTATATTCCCGCATTGGTCAAAGTGACCACCCCGGGGTCCCCACCTGCGCACGGACCTTCGGCCGAGAACACGCGATCGAAGAGAAGAACACCGGAGGGCGTGATGCACTGCCATCGAAGTCCGGAAACACAACTGTTTCCCGATCGAGCATCGCAATAAACAATCGTGTTCGTCGCAATCGCGAGCGAAAAGGTGTCCGTCGCTCCCGGGACTTGAACGATGCCCGCTCCAGCCGCGGGGAAACCGTTGGTCACCGTTTCATTCAGATGCAGTGTGAATGACTGATCGGAAGTGGACACCAATCGAAAGTCGTAACCGCCGACGGTATCTTCGACTCCGTAAACCGTGATCGTATAATCGCCGCCGTTTGTCAGCAGCTTAAGTCCAGCATCATGCGTATCGCACGGACCGGTCGCCCCAAACACTTCGTCAAAAATCTTTTCCCCCTGCGATCCGAAACACCGCCATCGCAGCCCTGAATCGCAATTGAATCGGGATAACTCATCGAAGTACACCAACGATCGAGCGGGGACGTTGAAGTTGTACACATCCTGCCATCCCGGCTGCTCGATGACACCCGCCCCCGGCCCAGGGGTGTTGGTGGTCACGATCTGATCCAAACCGAGAGTGAAGGTTTGCGTCTCCACCGGCACAAGACGGAAATCATAGCTGCCAAGGACGTCCTCATCGCCATAAACCGTCAGCGTATAAGCACCAGCGATTTCCAACAGGTGCGCGCCCGCGTCTCGGGTGCCGCACGGGCCAATTGCGCCAAACCGTTCGTCAAAGATCTCTTGCCCGGTCGGTCCGACGCATCGCCACCTCAGACCCGAGTCGCAATTGTAGCGCGAAAGCTCGTCGAAATAGACCACTTTCTTAGCTGGAATGATGAAGTGGAAGACGTCTCGACCGCCGGGTTTGTCGATCACCCCGGCGCCGGCTCCCGGCACGTTTGTTGTCACGAGCTGGTTTAATGCGATGTCAAAGGACTGGACCTGGGCGGGCACAATTTTAAAGTCGTATCCGCCCACCCCGTCCTCCGCGCCGTATACCGTGACCGTATAGTCACCCCCATTCGTCAGAGTCCGCATTCCGGCATCCCGGTTGTCGCACGGACCAACGGCACCGAACCCCTCGTCAAAGACCGGTTCCCCTTTTGGTCCGATGCATTTCCACCGCAGTCCCGAGCTGCAGTTGTTGCCCGTAAGTTCATCGAAATATACCGCCTTCCCAGCTGGTGCCGTAAACGTGTAGACATCCTGCCTGCCTGGTTTCTCAATCACGCCCGCTCCGGGCCCGGGGGAATTCGTCGTCACCGTTTGGTCAAACCCGACGCTGAACCGCTGAATCTCAACCGTCACCAAACGAAAATCGTAGCCACTCACCCTGCCATCTCCGGCGAAAACGGTGATCGTATACTCACCTCCGTTAGTAAGAACTCGCGTCCCGACATCCCGGTTGTCGCACGGACCGACGGCGCCGAACCCCTCGTCAAAGACTTGTTCTCCTTTCGGCCCGAAGCATTTCCACCGCAGTCCCGAGCCGCAATTGAAGCCCGTAAGTTCATCGAAATACACCGCCGTCCCAGCCGGAGCCGTGAAGGTGTAGACATCCTGTCCACCCGCGGTTTCAATAACCCCCGCACCGAGTCCTGGAACATTCGTGGTGACCGTCTGGCCGAGTGCAATCGCGAAAGAGGCAGGCGCGGCAAATCCTTGGAGTCCCGCTAGAGATACCAACGCCGATATTGCCACCGCAAGGAGTCGCCCATTGAACCAGCGCAAAGGTTGCATAAGTCGTGGTTCGGATACTCCCGCCTCGACAAATACTCAAATCAAAAGCTGTTTGAGCATTGCCATTTTCCCCGTCTCCGGAGGTAGCATCCGACGCGTTGAACATTGTCCTCCTTGAACCCGAAATTCCCCCGAACACTGGGAACATCGCCCGCCTTTGCTCGGCGACAGCCACTACTCTCCATTTGATCGAGCCGTTCGGGTTCCGTCTCGATGACACCCAATTGCGCCGGGCAGGCATGGACTACTGGCAACACGTGACATGGCACCGGTGGCCCGATTGGGCGATCTTTCGGGCAGGCATTCCCGAATCGAGTCGTCTCTGGTTTGTCGAATCAGGAGGTCCGCAGTTGTATACCGATGTGCGGTATGATCGAGGGGACTACCTTGTCTTCGGGCGGGAGACCGCGGGATTGCCAACCGCGCTATTGGAGGCGGGACGCGAGACGTGGGTGCGAATTCCGATGGTGAACCGGGCGGCACGTTCGTTAAACTTGGCGAATTGCGCGGCGATAGTATTATATGAGGCCTTGCGACAGATTGGGTTCGAAGTGCTTCAAGACGGAAACGATTGCCAGGCAATCCACACGCCCTAATGGGACGTCCGGGCCCGGTTAAACTGAGTTCGTTCCGAAGCCAAAGGTGTCAAATCGAACTTGGCTGAACTCTCAGTGCAAGGGTCCCGCATTGGGATCGATCTCCTTGTTCCACACGCCATCGAGCCACCTCTGAAGTCTAAGGGGGCGCCTGTTATTCACGGAGTCAATGTACCGCCTTATGTGATGGCCCGGAGGCGGATGGATCCAGCGAGCGAGCGCGGTGCTCCAATCATCCAATTCGTTCTTGGGAATATTGAGGTGTTCCGACCAGAGCCCGACTCTGAGGCGATGCGGCATTCTTTGGTTCACACCGTTCCCAGGATCGCAGATGCCGACGACGACCTCGCTGTCGTAGGTCCAGCTCCTGCTGTTGCAGTTCGCGGAGCCAATAATGGCGAACTCGTCGTCGAAAATCCAGGTTTTGGAATGAACGTAGCTGTGTAAGTTGTTGGTGTTGTCTAGGACATAGACTCTAACACGATCCTTTGCGACGGACTTGAGCGGGGCGAGAAACCGAGCTTGATGGTCTTTGTAAAACGGTTGGGGATCCGTGAGTGACGGGTCCGGAATCAGGATGATTAGCTGCAATTTTGGATTCTTGATGAGAGCCGCTTGCAGCGCCCCGCTCGCTTCCGGACTCACCATGTACTGGTCCTCAAGATAAATATAGTTCGTGGCACGCGCGATGGCATGAAGGATAATCGCTCGGGCAGTTTGCTCCCCGCGAGGGGCGAAATCGTACCATTGTGTGTACGCCGACGGTCCAAGGGGTGGGTACGTGTGACCCACCTGGGCCCACTGCTTATGATCCGGTTTGATGGTGGCCTCGATGTTGCGAGGGAGTCTAATTCCGGTCAGCCTCTGCTTGTTAATGGGGGACGTCGGCAGGCTGGCTCGTAACGGGTGGTCGGCCCATCGTACGCGAAAAATCTGAAGGAGATCCCATGCCGCGGGGCCCACCAACATACAATGCACATCGTGATCCGGTGCCCCTTTCTGGGCTGACCCGCTGGTACCTTGGGGGTAAACGCGATCTCGATTAAAATCGATGCCCCCGCAAAAGGCGACGAGCTCGTCGATGGCGGCGTCGTAGATGATCAGGACCTTTTGATGGTGGCTCCCGAATTTTCGGGTTTTGTTGTCTAGAATTGCGCTGCCGTAGGGCAGGTTGTTGATGTTTTCCACCTGTGTCAGGTTCTGGACCTTGTGGTTGGGAGGAGTAACCTGGTGCCAAAACATGCCACGGATCTCAACTCCAGAGTCAGAAGCGTTCTTGAGTAGCTTGAAAAGTGTTGTATCAGGGAGGTCAGCGACCAGGGGAAACGTATCATCGACCCACCAGTTAAGCAGATAGATATAGGAATCCACCCCGGCAACTCTCGAGATCCGGCGATTCATTGCGCGAAAAGTGTCGTCGCCGTCGATGAACTCCGTCACATGGACATTGGGGCGAACCGGCAGATTTCTTCCTAATCCGTCCACGAGGGTGTGGTCAAACCAGCTCTCCACCTCGGACTGAGTGAGCCGGCGATCCGCAGCAGACGCTCGCTCGCTCAGTGCGCCTGCATCGAGGAGCGCGAACAAACTGACCACAAAAGTCCACCATTTGGCGGTGCCCATAAATTCAACGAGTCATCTTAAGGTTAAAGGTCACGTTTTTTCGACGGCTTGCAATCTTATTGAACTAATCATGTCTCCAGCCGCCGGCGAGTTTGACACAAAGCATTCGAGTGAAGTTGAGCAGGAACCTGGCCGCCACCTTGGATTCGGACTCGATGAGTTGGGTCAGAGATTTGTGTCGAAGAGCCAATATGCGTACGTCGGCGGAGGCGGCGAAGACATCGGCGGTCCGCCGGCCCTGGAGCATGAAGGTGATTTCACCGAACACCGCACCCCGGGCTAATACGGCGACAACTCGGCCTTCTTTGCGGACTTCGACAACCCCTTCCAGAACGAGGAACACGGTCTGATCGGTAACATGCTCCGCGATGATTCGGTCCCCCGGTTGACACTCAATAATATGGCTGGCAGCGACCAAGCGGGCCACATCCGCCTCATCGAGATTGTCGAAGATCGAGATTTGTCCACCGGGCTCCTCGGTCGAGAGGATTAGTTCAATTTCTTTCCGTTGGTCTCCCGTCTCGGGGCTGGTCACGGTATGGACCGGTGAGTAATCAGGGAGGATTGCCATGACCTCTCGCAGCCGAGCGGCGTCGGGGGGATAGGCATCGAACAATGACAACCAGCGGGCTCCGACGCGACGGAGGTGCTCGCGGTCATCCAGGACTAGGACGAGTGGCACGAGAAGGCCGGCCATGGGATCGCTATACGTTCGAGCGTAAGTCCGAAATCCGAGACGTTCGTACGTATTGATCAGGTGCGGGCGGCAATCGAGAAAGAGCAGCGCGGCGTGATTCTCGAGGAGAAAATGGAGGACAGAGTCAAATAGTCGAATCGGGACATCTCCGCTACGGTGGCTGGGGGCGGCCATGAACCGCGAAAAGATTCCTATCCCGGCGGGCCCCACGACCGGCAGGAAGCGACCCAGGTCGTATACCATTTGTTCTTCATCGGTAAACTCGACTTCACCTCCCCAGTCGCATTTCGCCGTGCCTACGACGATTCCCTCGTCGAGGGCCATTAAGAGCCGCGACTGTCGTGTGCCCGCATCGAAAAGCAGTCGGCGACTATGGTCGCAGTGTGGATACCGGTAGCCGATTTCTTCGACGTATATCTCGTACCGGAGGCGGAAAATGGCCTCACGATCGTTCGTTGTCGTAGCGGTGCGAATTTCGATAGCCATGGTTTGGGGGCAACGATAGGTTGCCAAATCAGGATACTAGGGGGTGGCCTTTCAGGTCCAGCCGTCAGCCTGAGCCCTGATCCGCGGATAGGAATCTGAAAATGAGAGAAAAAACTCTCTACTGTGCTTTTTTCGCTTGCATATGTTATATATTCTGTGTCGAACACGAATGCGCCGCGCGCATACCACTCCAGTCCAAGACCGCTTTCGGGGCACTTCCCAACACGGGCACGCAGCGCTATTTCCGCGTAGAGGGTGCTTGCCTTGAGAATTGAATTTGTCGCCACCGACTATTGAGGAATGAGAACCACGGATAAACGCCGATAGACGCGGATTCCACGCCCTTTCTATCCGCGTCAATCCGTGTTCATCCGCGGTTCTCCTCTCCTTTATCCGCGGATTTGGGCTGAGAATCGCTACGGTGAGGGTAGGCGCGGGATTGTCGCCAATGTGCTGCCGACCTGGAAGAGCGCGAGGCTCACCCGAGCTTCGAGGGGGTCGGTTAAACAGATCGCCCCTCCCTGAATTTTGGGTAACGGCGAGCCACCCAGGCGAACCGGAAACTGCTTCACCCAACGTTCGGAGAAGTCGTTAAATCCATTGAAGCCGGCGGCAACCACTTCCTTGACTGAGAGCAAACGAAACAAACCGACGGCTCCGGGAACGACCCGACGCATCAACTCCAAGGTCAGGCGGCCCATCGTATAACGAGGATTGATTTCAACCACCGGCTTCAAACGGTATGAGCCATCCGCCGAACGGTAGACAAAGGCGTCAATCCCCACCGGCCCTTGATACCGGAACGACCGAAGCTCGGACTCAAGGCGAGTGCGGAGTGATTCGTAGAGCGGCATGATCCCGGTCAAAGGACCCTTTGAAGGCGGGAGGCAGTCGATGACGGCTGCCGGAGGACGCCGTCGATGGCTGGGTTCGGCCCAGTTAGCCTGAAATTGACCCCGAGCGTCGGTCATGAGTCCCGTGAATCCGCGCAACTGGAGGCCGCTGGAACTCATTTCCCAATGCACGGAGAAATCGACCGCTCGCTCCATCCATGGCTCCACGACCAACGGATGGCCTCCGGCCAAAGCCCTCCCAATCCACGCCTGCTGGGACGCGAGGATTTCTGGCTCCCACAGGCGGATCATATTGCGGCCCGCCAAGCCGAACGACTCCTTGACGACAACTTTGTGATGACCGCGCTTGCGGATAGCATCCACCGCCGTCCGCACTGCCCCGAGGGTTTTCACAACCACCCCCGTCTCCGTCTCGGTGCAAAGCCACTCCATCGGATCGAAGTCGGCAAGAAGCCGGCGGAGAAAGTCGGCGCTCCACGACTTCGAATAGAGCGGGGTCATTCCGGAATGAAAC
>CAMDJH010000087.1 GCA_945900455.1 Akkermansia muciniphila | reverse complement strand
CCCACGGGCACGGTGGGTGGGCTGGCGGGGTCGATGCTTTTTTGGCAATAGGCAGCGATGAGATCGATCAGGGAAGCGGGCAGCTTGGAGAGGTTCGCGAGAGTTTCATGGACGACGACCGATTTAAGAGGCGCGTCGGTGGTCGGGCGGCCGGGGGGCCGTTTGGCCGGGACGCGTTTGCCCTGCACCAGGAGAACGGAGCCATAGGGCTTACCGTTGAAAGAAGTCTTGTTGCGCTTGATGAACATTGGCGGAGCAGCGAGCCGACGATGTCGGAATCGGGAGCGGGGCGCAAGATTAATGTTACAATATTAGAGACAACAAAACACAGCAAGAAAACACCCTGGTACCAACGGTTTCATCAAGAATAATTCGGAAATTAGGGGGAAGATGAGTCGGGCAAGGAATGTTTTCCAAAAAACGGACCTGAATTGGGAACCTGAACCGAACTCCGTGCATCCCAGTACATAGGTCGGTGTGCGCTTCGTCACCATCCATGGACGATGGACGACGACGAGGACGAAAGCGCCGCAAGGGGGTCCTTCAAATCGTCCTCGTCCGTCGCACTCGTTCTTCGTCCTCGAATTTAGAAATGGAGTCGCCGTACTCGGGGCAGCTCTTCAGAATTTCTTGCTGAACTCGACGTACCAGAAACGCCCAAGAATGTTGTGCGTGTCCCGGTCATACCTGTCCGCATAGGCTCCCTCCACCAACGGTGGGGCTTCATCGGTCACGTTTAAGCAACCCACTGTAAAATGGGAATTCCTGAGAATCCCCCTGTCGAACCGGTAGCTCGCCTGCAAGTCCAGCGTCATCCACGAGCCGATGCGCCGGTTGGCGGTGTCCTGCGGGTCATTCTTCAGACTGTCCCGATAGGAACCAACATAATTTAACGTCGGTCCAAACTCGAAGTTGAGGTATTCCCAAAAAATACTGGTGATGCCTTTCAACCGGGATAGCGAGCCGAGGCCGAAGCTAGCTTCCGGCTGGGTGAAGTCCCCCAGGCGGTCCCGGAGACCCTCGCCCGGAATGTTTTCCTGCTCGAACCGGTAATAGTACGAGCCCAAGGTTCGCGAGGTAAAGGTACCGGCAGTGTCCGTCTTCAGTGCATAGGTGATGTCCAAATCGAAGCCTTCCACCACGCGACGTGACAAATTGAGCGCCGTGGCATCGAGCGAGTTGTACTGCAGCGTTCTTGGGTCCCACTCGATTCGATTGGCATAGAGCGCGTTCGGGTTCGCGGGGCCACCCGTCCGATAATTCTCGTCGATGATATACTGGTCGACAAAGCTGGCAATGTTCTCTTGCTCGAGCCGGAACCAGTCCGTTTCGATCTTGAGTTCCTTGACCCCTGGCGGTGTCCAGACGAATCCCGCTGTGGAGTTCTTCGCCGTAGCTGGCTTGATGTTCGGATTCCCCTTGTAGTACGTGCGGATCTGCTCGAGAGGCGGGTAGTCCTCTTCCATCAGGGTTCCGGCGTCCACCCCGGCCTGTCTCACCGGATTGATCAATTCCGGGTAACTTTCCGAATTTTGCTTCAGTTCATCAAAACCAGGCGCACTGAAGGATTCCGAGAAGGAGGCTCGAACGCTCAACGAGTCGGCCGGTTGGTAGAGCAGGGCGATCCGCGGATTGTAGGTGCTGCCGAAGTCTGAGTAATTCTCATACCGCCCGGAATGAGTCAGTTCGAGCTTCTTCGCCCCCGGGAGGGTCCATTCCCGGCCTAGAATGGGAACCTTCACTTCATAGAAGAAGCCATTTACACGGCGAGTGCCCCGGAACGGATCATCGCTGTTGAATCCAACCACGTCGCGGCTCGTCAAGGTATCATCGGGTGTGTGAATGGATTGTTCCTCCCGATGCTCACCGCCAAAGCCCACCTGGATCGGACCTCCGGGTAGTTCGTAGACCTCGCCGTTCATCGCCGCATCGACGAGGAATATGGAATCCTCATCGACCGTGTAATGGTCTAGCCGGATTAGATTAACCACCCTCCGGCTATTCGCCGCATTCCCGAACGGGTTGAACGCGCTCCGTGGATCGGTCGCGTTGACGGCCGCCTCCAGCGCCGTTCGGCTAACGTCGTTGCCCTGCAAGTTGACCCCGTCCTGGTACCCGTAAAGCGCCGCCGTCTCCCAGTGCCACGTGGAGTCGGCCACTTGACCTTTGAATCCACCAACGAAGCGCACGATATCATAGTCGCTGGAGTCGATCCGTGGCCCGAGTTCCACCGCACGATACACGGCGTCGTCGATGTCAATGCCAAACGGATTATACGGATTGCTGGCCGGAATGACAATGCCGTGGGGGCTTGTGGGTGTTTCGGCTTCGTTGAAAACGATCGGCACCGGGGCCAATTGATTATAACTTTGCGATTTGGTATAAAACCCATCCGCCAGCAGCTTCAAGTTTTCACCAAAGATCGCGTGCTCACTGTTTCCGAAAAAACTCCAGCGTTCCGCCGGTCGTACCGTTGGTGTATACAGCGAATAGGGAAACCGATCGGTGGAACCATCGTAGGGCGTGTACAACGACAAATCCCGGGAGGTGGTCCCGGGCGCTCCGCGGTACACTAGGCCGGAACTGCCCAACGCGCTGTCGGAATCGGCGAGCGTCGACAGGAGCCGCCCCGGGTTGCTGGTTCCCGAAGTGTTGTTTGGATCGGAAATGTCCGGACGGGAGCGCTGACGGTCCCCGCTCAGCATGCCGTTCTGATGCAGGTAGCTGGCTCCAAGCAGGAGGGAAGTCTTCTCATTGGCGATTCCCAGGACAACGTCCCAGCGCATCTCGCCTGCGTCCTTATCGGTGGTGTTGCCGTACCGGGTACTAATTTCAACACCGTTGAAGTCCTTCTTCAGGATCACATTGACCACACCGGCAACCGCATCGGCCCCGTAGGTCGAGGAACCGCCGTCCTTGAGAATTTCGATGCGATCAACGGCACCTGCCGGGATGGCATTGAGGTCAGACCGGGCCATCCGTCTTCCGTTCACCAGCAAAAGCGTTCCGCCATCAATCCCGCGAAGGGCTATGGCTGCCGTACCGTCACCTCCATTACCCCGGCTATTCCCGTAGTTGCCGCCCCCCATGGCCGAGGAGAGCTTTTGGACAGTCCTCTCCAAGGATCCGGCTCCGTAGTGCGCAAGGTCGGCGGAGGTCACTGTCAGGATCGGTTGCGGCGTTTCGACCTCGGACGCAGTGGGGATCAGCGATCCCGTCTTGATACTCATTGTCCGAACTTCACCTTCGGCTGGGGCCACCGGACCGACCGGCGCTTGGGACAGTAGCGTTGGGACCGTGAGGAGGTTGGTGCCAAGCCCAACCATGAGGGCCCGATGGAACACGTTGCCGGGGCACTGTCGTGGCTTGGCCGAAGTATGCATATCGGAAGGGTGTGGCGACCGGATATTCTCGAGATGGGCAAACTTGAATCCGTAGGAAGGGTGAGTTGCAAGGGTTTTGACTCGGGTTCGCGTCCACTGACAAGTCCTGTTTTGTGAGAATCCACTCAATTTCAATTCCGCGGATTGAATTCACCTACCCGAAGACGCCAACCTGGGGGCGACGTGGCTCGTTCGGTTATACTGGTTTCCGCACTTTTCCCCCCGATGCCGGGCGGGTTGGCGGACCATACCGTTCTGCTCGCACAGCGTCTTACGGCAAACCGACGGGTCGAAGTGCTGACCAGCCTCGGTGCCGAACCGGGGGTGGGTCTACGCGTTTCAGCCACGGTCGGAAGTTGGTCCGATTCCGCCGGTCTTTTGCGGCAATTCGACACGCTGCCGCGGGAGGCGGCCATCGTCTGGCAATACGTTCCGCACATGTACGGACGGGGAGGTATCAACCGGAGCCTTCCGAAGGTGATGGCCGCGTTGCGTGGGGCGGGACGACATCAGATCGTCATTGCCCACGAGATCATGGCGCCACTTTCGTGGCGTCCGCGTCTGCTATGGTGCGCGTGGAACCATCGTTGGCAGTGGCGGTGCATCCGCGCGGTGGCGGACCAATTGGCCATTTCCACCGAACGATGGGTCGAACATTGGATGACTCGCGAACCGCGGATCGCCCCGAAATTGTCGCTCCTGCCGTCCCCTTCGAATGTGCCGTCGGTAACGGTTTCGGAAGGTCACCGTGAAGCCTGGCGACAGCGATTCGGATGGCCGCCCGAGATGCGGGTGCTGGCCCACTTTGGATCGGGAGCCGCCGGCAAGCAGGTTGACTGGATCTACCGAGCCTGGGAGGCGGCCGAATCCGAGCTTGGGCCGATGGCCCTCGTGATCGCTGGAGGGCGACCGGACCCGGCACCGCCGGAATCGAGGCAGAGTCGCTATCGATTTCTCGGACATCTGCCCGCTGCCGAACTCGCCGAAATGCTGCGGGCAGTGGATGTGCTGGCCCTTCCCTTTGTGGATGGCGTATCCGAGCGCCGGGGAAGCTTTATGGCTGGATTGGAAGCCGGAGTGTCGGTTGCTACGACCCTGGGGCACAGCACCGGCACCACGCTCCGCAATGCGGATTTTCTAGCGGCAACAGCGGAGGATGATTTAGGCGGTTACTGCGACCAAGTCCGACACCTGCTACAGGACGAGCCGCGTCGCCGCGCTCTGGCCGCACGCGGACAGGCCGCCTATCGAAAGAACTATTCGTGGGACGTTGTCACCCGCCGGCTCGAAGGCTTAATTGACAGCCCGCCATCCGTAGACGCTGGGCCGGCGACCGTCGCTACGGTTTCGAAGTAATTTTCTCCCAATCAAAGTCGTTTTTCTCGGCATATTTTCGGAGAGCGCGCTCGTGCATGATGAGAACGGCTCGGGCGATCCCGGAGTCGTCCGAAAACCCGAGCTCCAGGATGGTGTCCGGAATAATGTCTACCTTGCGATGAGCGTAGGTGATGGCGAAAACGGCAGCGGCGAGGGCGGCGTAGGGCAGGTCTTTGTAGGCGCCTTCAGCGGCGTCCTCCACGACGGCCGCGAGGAATTCGAGCTGATCGACTAGATGAGGAAAGTGGGGCGCGTTGATCTGCGTGAACTCGACCTTCCAAATCGGCAAGCTTCGCAAAACTTTCTCCACGATCGCCGGTGTGATCTGAGCGGCACCATGGAGGACGTAATTGGCAATCTCGGACATGTCGACGGAGGATAAAGTGAATTCCCGCAGGTGTACAGGCTGCGTCCTTACTTCACCTGTTTCACTTTTGTCCATCGACCCGATCGTGCGGAGGAGAGGACCGCATCGGTGACGTAGTCTGTGGCGAGGCCGTCCCGGAAGGTGGGCCCTGCTGGCTTGCCCGTTTCGAGGCCCTTGACGAAATCAGCCACCTGATGGACGAAGCTGTGTTCGTAGCCGAGTTGCAGGCCGGGCACCCACCAGTTGCCGACGTACGGGTGATCGCCGTTGTCCGAAACATGGATATTCCGCCATCCCCGAACGGCTCCTTTGTCGCTGTGATCGAAGTATTGGAGCCGATGGAGGTCGTGAAGGTCCCAGGCAATCGAGGCGTTTTCGCCGTTGATCTCGAAGGTGTAGAGCGCCTTGTGGCCCCGGGCATAACGGGTGGATTCGAAGGTGGCGAGCGATCCGTTGTTGAAGCGCGCCAGAAAGGCGCTCGCGTCATCAATTCCCACTTTTTCCACCTTGCCCGTCAGGTTGTGCTTACGTTCCTTGATAAATGTTTCCGTCATGGCGGTGACTTCCTTAATCCCGCCGTTGAGCCAAAGGGCGGTGTCGATGCAATGCGCAAGCAGGTCACCGGTAACTCCGGAGCCGGCCGCCTTGATGTCGAGGCGCCAGAGGGCGGCCCCCCCCTGGGGCAGCTCCGGATTAATGGTCCAGTCCTGAAGAAACTTAGCCCGGTAGTGGAAAATCCGACCGAGGCGTCCTTCGTCGATCAGTTGCTTGGCGAGGGTCACCGCAGGACAACGGCGGTAATTGTACCAGACCATGTTTGGCACCTTGGCCTTGGTGACAGCAGCCAGCATTTTTTCTGCCTCCCGGCCGTTCAAACCGAGCGGCTTCTCGCAAAGGATCATCTTGCCGGCCTTCGCCGCGGCAATGGCCATCTCGGCATGGAGATTGTTCGGCGTCGCGATGTCGATCAGATCAATGTCGTCGCGGGCAATCATCTTCCGCCAATCGGTTTCGACGGAGTTATATTTCCAGCGGTCGGCGAAACCTTTGACCTTGTTTCCATCACGGGCGCAAACGGCCTGGAGCACACATTGATGTTCGAGGTCGAAGAAGTGGTTAACCTGGGCGAACGCGTTCGAGTGAGCTCGGCCCATGAATCCGTATCCAATCAGTCCAATCCGCAATGGTTTTTTCATAAAGTCGATGGAGAAAAGGTCGGTCGTATTGTGCGTCGATTTTTCGAAATGGCGAGGGACACTATCCGCGAGACTTCCCGCTGACAAGCGACGGCTGGCCTCCGGATGCTTTCACCGCGGCACCGGCTTTTTCAGGGACGCGAGGTATTCGATCAGATCGACAAATTCACCGGCGGTGAGATTCGCCTGAAGTCCAGAGGGCATGATGGATTGAGTCTGCTTTTCCCGATTGGCAATCTCCACCTTCTTCAACCGCTGGAGAGTCCCGCCCTGCAGTTTGAGGACCAACTCATCCTCGGTCTCGCTCGCCAGCAGCCCGTAGGCTTCGTCACCGTTTCTTAAAATGATGGCCCAAGCCTCGAAGCCAAAGGAAATCCCCGAACTGGGGTCCAGGATCGACTCGTAAAGGGCATCCTTCCCAAGTTTGGTGCCAATTTCTGAGAGATTGGGACCGAAGTCGATGCCTTCCCCCATGGCTTGATGGCACCCGATACAATTGATCTCCGGTCGTCTGAAAATGGTGGCACCCTTTCGGGGATCACCCGACCGGTGGACCAATTCGGCGGTGGAAGGCATGGCGGCATCGCCCTTAGCGGCCGGCAACGGCAAGATTTTCGCTGCCTCAAGTTGAATCGGCTTCCAACGAACACTGTTCAGCTCGGTCGCGGTTAGCAGCCGGACGTCCGTGGGAAGTGTGCTCGATGCCGCGAGATGCAAAAGGCCCCGGGCACCCTCTTGGGAGCGAGCGAGGGCTTGCACGGCGGCCCGCCGGTGATCGACCGACCGACCGCGGTCGTTCACCAGAGGGAGCAAAAGGGGCGCGGCGCGATTATCGGCAGTCTTACCCAGGGGCTCGATCAGTTGTCCCGCCTGGATGGAATTGGTGAGGGCGGATTTCAGCAGGTCCGAACCATCGCTCGCCAACAGTGCGCGGAGGGCATCGAGAGCGGAAGCATCGGCCGAGTTTGCCAAAGCGTACTCCAACAGGGCGGCGTTCTGATCGCGAAGCCTGAAGTCACGGACAAGTTCGACAAAGACCGGCTGACCCCGCACTTGATCAAGCACTCGGAGCAAAGCCTGCCGGATCGCCGGACGTGTCGCCAAATCGGTGTCCTTCAGTCGCTTGAGCGCTTCAATCTGGTTGATCAGTCGCGGGTCGTCGACCGCCCCATGAAGGGCGACCGATGCCAGTGTGAATGCGAGTGCGGCGAGAGTTCGGAGCCTTCGATCGATGGGATTTCTTGCAAACACGGGCAGAAACGACAGGCCAATATGCCCCGACCCTAGCTACGGAAGCGCCCCACCACACACCGAGTGCGACGCATCGTATTGAGACGGAATCGACTCTATTTCGTGGCACCTGTCGCAAGTTCCAGGAGGGCCGCGTCCTTTTCCGGGCCGGACAGAAAATCGAGCGCCCGGAGGTAGCGCGGCTGTTCCACCAAGGCCAAATCCTTTTCGTTAAGGATCTTAACCAGCAACGACGGAGATTCTTTCGCCCGCGATCGCCAGATGATTCCTCGGCCTGCAGCCGTCCGGGTCGCATCGGGATTCTTCTGCAGGTAGGAAGTGAGACAAGCATCCCAGTTACCTTCGGCCCCAATTCCCAACGCCTCGAGATACCAACGGTCCTGACCGTCATAGCCACGGGCGAGGGCAACCCAGAGCGCAGGCACTTCCGGGGAGGGGTCGCGGAAGAGAGCAATGGCACACTCGCGCCGAACCTGGGGTTCCCGATCCGAGGCCATTCGTGCGACGATAGCCGGAATGTTTAGTTTGAACTGCCGAGCGATTCGCAGGCCTGTGATTCGGATGTCGGCATTCGCATCGCCGATGGCGGCCTCGACGTAGCCCGCAGTCTTTCCAGGTAGCCGCGCGAGAAGGTGCAATACACGGGCTCGGATGACCGGATTCGGATCACCCCACATCTTTAGCAATCGAGGCTCCGCCGATGCACCCATGCGGACGAGCGTCGTAAAGGCTCGCTGGCGAGTCGCGACATTGGGCGAGCGCAGCGCGTCGGCCGCACCCATCGATGAGCCGAAATCCTGAGGGGGGACATTGGGTTTATGACCTTTCGGTGCGACCCGATATATCCGGCCCGTCATCGTCGCCAGGGTCTGGTCCTTCATGAAATGCCCGCCAACACCCGCGTCGTTCCAGTCGGCAACGTACAGCGAACCGTCCGGCGCCACGGCGACGTCGCTGGGGCGGAACCAGGTGTCATTCGGACTGGTGAGCACGTTGGTGATGGCCGCCGTGTAACCCGCGCCATCGGGCCTGAAAGGATACCCACGCACAACACGGGGCCCCGCATCACAATGAATGGGTTGATTCTGGAAAGCAGCCGGCAACAAATCTCCCTCGTAAAAGCAAATCCCCGTCGGCGATCCCGCACCCGTTTGCAGCAGATTTGGGACGACCCCGGGATCATTCAGGTGCCAATGTCTGCGGGGGATCTCAGCCTCCCAACCCGTCCTCGCTTTCTGCCAACCGGCTCCCGTCATTTCGTCGGTATACCCGTAATTTCCATGCTCCATCACGTAGTTGATACGGACCCCCTGGTTGCCATCGTCGTCGTTGTCCGGTTGCCACACCGTCCCGTAGGAATCGACCGCCAGTTCGTAGTTATTGCGAAAGTTGTGACCCAGGACCTCGACCTTGGAGCCGTCGGGTTCACAACGAAACGCCATACCTTGCCGATACGGTTTGCCCTGGCCGGTGATCGCAATGCCTCGCACATCCTTTACGAGCTCACCCTTCATCAACTCCTCCAAGGGCAGCTTGCCATGCAGGGGAATTTCGCGGAGCGAAGCGGAGGGGCGCCGCAAAAACCCTCCCGCATTTCCAAAATTAAAGTAGAGACGGCCATCCGGCCCGAAGACAAACGCGTGCGCCGCATGGTCGTGATCGGCCTGCTTCGGGTCCGTGATGAAAAGCAATTCCCGCCGGTCCGCCACATCGTCCCCATTGGTATCGATGAGGCGGAAGATGTACGGCGACGCCGAGACGATGACCTCGTTACCCAGGACGCAGATGCCAAGGGCCGCGTTAATGCTGAGGTCCTGGTAGAAGGTCTTGGCTTCGTCCGCGACACCATCGCCATTGGTATCCGCGAGGATCTGAATGCGGTCGCCTTCCGGGCGCAGCACGCCCCATTTCTGAAAGGAGGACCGGTAATTGGCTCCTTCGGTCACCCACACGCGTCCCCGCGAATCAATGTCCATGTCCGCCGGGTTCAGTACCATGGGTTCGGCAGCGAAGAGGGTGACTTCGAGGCCATCGCCGACACTCATTTGCTTCACCTGCGCCTGGGCGGCGTCGAGACCGAACGTGTGGTCCGGCTTTGATTCCTCAGCGCGAACTAGGCAGGAAACGAGCGAGAGTGTGACGAGAACCCGAGTGGATGGAGATGGCTTCATGTGGTTTCGGCAGGAGGATAACAGTCATAAACGAATGGAGAAGTGGGAAATTGCAATGCCTGCATCTTTGCTGTTTTGTTCCTTACGCTGCGTCAACACGCCGGCAAGATGCCGGCGCTCCCAGGGGGGAGGACGGCTCATCCGGGAGCACACCGCGCCGATCCATATCGGGCACTGACAGAAAAGATGGCGTTTTGACCAGCGTCACCGCGAGGCGACAAAAAACTGGCCGACACCGGGTGAATCGCCCAATCTCGCGATGTCCGGTGTATACCCACCGGGTGACACCGCCCGCATGAAAGCCAAGATCATCATCACTCCGAAGAAAGCCGTTCTCGATCCGCAAGGGAAAGTCGTTGAGAACACCCTGATCCACATGGGATATCAGGGGGTTACGGGAGTGCATGTCGGCAAATACGTGGAGATCGACCTGGCCCCGGGAACGGACCGTGAAACAGCGAAAGCGACTCTCAACGAGGCCGCGCACAAATTCCTCAGTAATCCGGTGATCGAGGATTACCGACTGGAGATCGAGTAGTCGCGAATTGATTCACGCCGCGATGACTCCGGGATGCGGCCCGCTTTAACAATAATCCTCCACCGCCCAGAGCTCATCATCGATGCATTTCGCCGTACTACAATTCCCCGCTTCGAATTGCGATCAGGACTGCGTTCACGCCATCCGAGTTCTGGGTCATACCGCGGACCTCGTGTGGCACAAGGAGGCGTCTCTTGGCAATAGCGACGCGGTGATTGTGCCGGGTGGATTTAGCTACGGCGACTACCTGCGGTGCGGAGCAATCGCTCGCTTTAGTCCGGTGATGCAGGCGGTGAGCGAATTTGCAGCAAGAGGTGGCTTGGTGCTGGGAATCTGCAATGGCTTTCAGATCCTGTGCGAAGCCGGATTGCTCCCCGGAGCGTTGATCCGCAACCGGGATCTGCAATTCCACTGCGAACAGGTGTTCCTAAAAACGGGGAATCGCGAAACCCCTTTCACCCGTCAGATTCCGCCCGCCAAGCTGCTGCGCATTCCCATTGCACACGGGGATGGCTGCTATTTTGCCGACGAGCAAACCCTGGAACAGTTGCAGACAGGTGGGCAAATCCTGTGGCAATACTGCGACGACGCCGGGGAGCTGACCGACAACTCGAACCCGAACGGGTCGCTGTTGAACATCGCCGGTATTTGCAACGCCTCACGGAATGTCGCCGGCCTAATGCCGCACCCCGACCGGGCCAGTGAAACGATATTGGGCAGCGATGACGGACGCTGGATTTTCGAGAGCATGCTGCACGCGCTGGCACCCGGCGGACCCTAAAGGGGTCATAAAGGGGTCAAGCCCGGAATCGTGAACATAGGTTCCAAGCATTGCCGATCATGTGCCGGAGTTTAAAGAAATGGAATAAGAGGCAAACAGTTTCGAACATGAATCACATTCAAAATTCCGGGCTTGACCCTTTCATGGCACTTTTTGTCGCTATGACTCCCGCAGATTGCGAACGAAAGCGGGCCCCTCAGGACGCAAATATCTGGTCCATCTCGGAGGCCAGCTTGGCCAGGCCTTCCGGACTGCCGGCCCCGCCCTGCTCCGCAATGCCCCAACCCGAATACCCAATCGCGTCGAGGGCTTTCATCACCGCCGGCCAGTTGTTGTCGCCCTTCAGGAATTCAACGTTGAAACCCGCCCACTTCCCTTCCTTGTCCGCCTTCTTACGGCTGTATTCCTTGATATGAAGCCGCTGGATGCGTTTGCCCAAAACCTTGATCCATTGCTCCGGCCAGCCGTAGTGGATGATGTTCCCAATGTCGAAATGCCATCCGACGCGATTGCTCTTGAGGTCGTCCACATAACGGGCGGCTTCCATCGGGCTCAGGAGGAAATTGTTCCAGACATTTTCGATCGAGATGAAAACACCCAGTTCCTCCGCCAGGTCCGTCGCCTTCGCGATCTCCGCTTGCGAACGACGCCACGCATCGTCGTACGAGACGGTGTCATTCACCACGGCGGGAACGAGCAGCACGGATTTTGCCCCGTAACGATGGGCGTCGCGAAGCGATTGGCGCAATCCTTCAAGTCCCACTTTGCGAACTTCCGGATTGGGATCCGACAAAGGCTTGGCCCAATGCGTGTGACAACAGACGCTCGCCGCCTTGAGTCCCGTCGTCTCCAGGGCTTTCAAGACCTCGTCGGGATCCATGCCACCCATCGGCTCGACGCCTTCAAAACCGGCGTCGCGGGCGGCCTTCATTTTGTCGAGCACCGAGCCCTTCACCCCGATGGTTCCGTACATGATGGCCTTCTTAATCGAGCGCTTTTTTGAGGGAGTTTCTGCATCGGCGGCGGCCAGTGCGGACGAAATCCGCCCCGAAGAAACGGCGGCGGTGGCCCCGGCGGCGGCGGCGGCACTTAGTTGAAGGAAGGAACGACGGGTAGTCATCAGGGGCAGGGGGTCAAGGATTTTAATATCGGTCTCAACAGCGGGCACGGCATCGCAACCTTCGAAAGAGACTTCAGCTTAGTTTGTATTTTCCGGGCACCGGCATCGCTGCGATCGGGAGGTGCATGTCCCAACTGAACGAGTCCGGCGACAGCTTTTCGGTAGAGTTCATCGCCTGCTCCCAGGTGATCTCCTGACCCGTGTAGGCGGCCATCCGGCCCATCAGGCCAAGCAGGGTGCTGGTGGACATCCAGTCCCCATCGTTGCGCGTGACGCCCGAGCGGATTGCGCGGAAGAGATCCTGATGTTCCACCACGTACATGTCCGGCTTGGGGCCGTCATAGCGCCAGGTCGTTTCGCCGCGGATGGCCGGGTTGTTCCAGGTGTTGTTGGCCACACCCTTCGTGCCGAGGATATAGTCGCTGTTGTCGTTTGCGCAGCCAGGGATCTGCCGCTGGGCGATGACGCCGCGGGTACCGTGCGCGTATTCGTACACCACCGTCATGTGATCATAGATGTTGCCCTCGTTGTTGGGGAGCATTCGACCGCCGGTGGCGGTGCACTTGATCGGCGGGTGGTCGCGCAGGGTCCAAGCCAATTTGTCCACGCTATGGATGCACTGTTCCACGTAGCCGTCGCCGGACAGCCAGACGAAATTGTACCAGTTCCGCATCTGCCATTCGAGGTCACCCATGCCCGACGGGCGCTTGCTGGCGGGGGGCATGGATTTTACCGGGCCGGTCAGGTAGGTCGCATACACCGATCGCACGTCCCCCAAGGCGCCGTCTTGGATTTGCTGATAAAGCGCCCGGCGCGGCAGATCGTTGCGCCAGCAAAATCCCGACACAAGGTTGAGGTTTTTTTCCTTCGACATCCGGACCGATTCCATGACGTGCCGGATGCCGGTGGCGTCGGTGGCCATGGGCTTTTCGCAGAAAATCTGTTTCC
The DNA here is from genome assembly GCA_945900455.1 of Akkermansia muciniphila. Lineage (GTDB taxonomy): Bacteria > Verrucomicrobiota > Verrucomicrobiia > Limisphaerales > UBA9464 > SIBK01. The sequence goes on along the minus strand of CAMDJH010000087.1, from coordinate 9,689 downwards.
CAGCTTCAACCGCATACCGCAGGTGGTACGGACGGAAACCGGGAGGCGTGGCGAGCAGAACGACGTCCACGCCGGAGTCGATTACCTTCTTGTAGGCGTCGAGTCCGACGAACTGCTTCTCCGGCGTTACGTCTGCCCGGCCGGGGAACTGTTTTTGGAGTGAGCCCAACGAGGGAGGGATGGCTTCGGGAAAGGCGTCGCCCACGGCGGTTACAATGCAGTTGCCATCGGCGGTGAGTGCATTGCCGGCGGCACCGGTGCCGCGTCCACCACATCCCACCAGACCGATCTTTAGCGTATCGCTGTTCGCAGCGAAGGTGGATTGCGGCACCAGGATGGCGGGACCGACAGCGGCGGCGGTGGCGGCGGTGAACAGGAATTCACGGCGCGAAGCGAGGAGACTCTTTGAAGTTTGCATGACGGGGGGTTCGACGTTGCGGATCGTCCGCGATTCGATTTACGGCGTCAAGCCCGACGGGTCGACGAAGACCGTCGATCGGGGTGAATTCTCTCGTGCAAACTGCGGGGCGCTCCGGTACACCCTTGGCCTCCTCCCGGCACCGGGTGCCCGGGATTCCGTTTAACAAACACAACTGTCGTCTCGAACCTCACAACGTATCATGAGCCAGAAAATCGGATTTGTCGGAGTCGGCCGAATGGGGGCCAACATGGCCCGCCGCCTCAAGGAAGTAGGTTACTCAATCAGCGCAGTGTATGACGTCCGCCCGGCGGCGGCGGCCGACCTTGCGAAGGAGCTGGGCTGTCCGCAGGCCGCGAGTCTGTCTGCCGTCACGGCAGCATCGGACGTTGTGATCACGGTCGTTACGGACGACAAGGCGATGGAGGGCATCTTTGCTCGCAAAGGAGACAGCCTGCTCACGGGTGCCGTGGGTCGTACATTCATCAATTGCGCAACTGTCTCCCCGGGCACCCATCAGGAGATCGAACGGCGCTGCGAAGCCGTTGGCGCCCGCAGCCTCGAGGGATGCATGGCGTCGAGTATCACCCAGGCACGTCAGGGCACGTTGTACTTGATGGTGGGTGGGCGCGAATCCGTCTATGAACGCACGAAGCCGCTTCTCGAAAAACTGGCCCAATCGATGCGTTACGTCGGACCGACGGGTAAGGCGGCGCAGGTGAAAGCGCTGGTGAACATGGTGATGAACATCAATACGGCGGGATTGGCGGAGGGCTTGGGCCTCGGTCAGGCCCTCGGATTGGATCTCAAGATGTTGATGGAGATCTTTTCGCAGACCGGCGCAAATTCACGCGTCCTGGCGACCGATGGCGAGGACATGATGAATCGGGATCACAGCTGTTTCTTCAGCGCCGCCCACGCGGCCAAGGATTCCGGCATCGCGCTCAAAATTGCCGCGTCTCAAAAAATGAATCTACCCCTCGCGAAAGCGACCCTGGGACAATACTCGAAGATGGTGGAGCTGGGGTTGGGCGAACTCGATAAATCGGGGGTTGCCGAGCTGACGTTTAAGGGTCGCGGCCAAAAGCAAAAGCCGGCGGCTAAGGCTAAGGCAAAAGTTAGGGCTAAGGCCAAACCGGTCGCGAAAGCAAAACCGGCCCCGGCGAAGAAGGCCGCCAAGAAGCCTGCGAAAGGTCGAAAGTAGACCCTGGACTCCTAAGAAACTCATCGAAAGTTTCTTCCATGAATCAGCATCGCGCAGCGAGATGGGCGCTCCTGAGCCCCTTTCCTGCAGATCCGGGTATTTAAAAACGGGGACCGACCAGATGACATCGCGACAGTTCACATTCAACCGAGGAGCGTCAACAATCGAAATTACTGCTAACAGCATTATCATCGCATTTACTATCTGGGCTGTATCTCCCTTTGCATGCGTCGCCGAGGTCGGTGCCACGCGGTTGGTGAGTGGATTCGTCCAGCCGACTTACGTGACGGTAGCACCGGGAGATGATTCGAGACTGTTCGTGATCGAGAAGGCAGGGTCCATTCGAATCTTTGATCGGAGTCGGGGCAAAATTCTGTCTGAGCCGTTTCTTTCGATACCGCAGTTTACAGTGTCAGAGGCTGGCATGGTCGGACTTGCCTTCGCTCCCGATTTCTGGCGGTCTGGAGTTTTCTATGTCACCCACACGCCGGCGAGTTCTCCAATGCCAACGCTTACGCGATTCCATGTTTCGGCAGGAGACACCAATCGAGCGGACCCGACGAGTGCTGAGATGATCCTGTCGATTGAAGGCACACCGGCGCTTCACATGGGTGGCTGGATAGGATTTCATCCTGATAACGGATTGCTATATCTGACGGTGGGTGATGGCGACGGTTTATACCCTGGACTCGACTATCCACACGAAGGGCATGCCCAGAATCTGAAGACCCTGCGGGGAAAGATTCTGCGGCTGCAGGTCGAAGCCACCGGTCCCTATACAATTCCCGCTGACAATCCATTTATCGCCGGAGGGGGCCGCCCGGAGATCTGGTCCTACGGCGTGCGCAATCCCTGGCGCGGCAGCTTTGATCGGTTGACCCACGATTATTTCTTTGGAGATGTGGGAAATAACGCCCGAGAGGAAATAGACATGGAACCGGCAGGCAGCTCCGGCGGGCGCAATTACGGGTGGAGCACTTACGAAGGCACTCTCGATACCGGATTCAACCTGCCCGGCAATCCGACACCCGGAGATCCAAGTCTGATACCCCCGCTCTTTGACTATATCCACGGCTCCAACTGGGGATCCGCAGTGGTTGGTGGCTATGTGTATCGGGGTTCTGATCTTCCCGAGCTGACAGGTCAATATCTTTTCGGAGACTACACATCCGGACGACTTTGGTGCATGAAGGATCGAGGCACGCCGAGCCAGACGATTACGGAGATTAGGCCGCTGTTTAGCGACCGATCTCGGCGGTTTCATCATATTTCATCGTTTGGGGAAGACAATATTGGTCGCGTATTCGTGCTCGAATTCAATGACGGTGACCTTTTTCAGCTGACGCCACCTCCTAGTGCCGTATCGCTGCAACTCGGTCCCTTTTCAATCACTCAAGACGGTCGATTCCATGTTCAAACCCCGCAATCGGAGAGCGGCTTAACCCTATTGCAGGTTTCGAGCGACTTGAAGGCGTGGGTGGATGTCCCGGGTTATACGACGGGGTCCGGCGAAGAGTTCAGCGATAACATCACCCGGGAGGGTGCCCGTTTTTATAGACTTCGGTAGAAAGGGTCAGGAGGGGATTCGTGACAGCAGGCATGGAAGACATTGAATGGCGTAGTTGTTCGCGATCCACCCCAGCGGCATGGCTTTTCATTAGGCCCAAAGGGCCGTCATCCCTTAGCCCAGGCCATCGGCCTGGGTATAGGTATTGCACCGGTCGGCGGCCTGTAGGGGCGCGATGGGATTAGCGGGATATGCCCATCCCTCGGGTCACCACATTCCCACTATTGAAATAATCCCCTGCCCCATTCCGACCCCCAAAACTATTTCACATCCAGATTGCTGCCGAGATCCGCGGCGGAGATCGACGACGCGACGCCACTCCCAGGAATTTCCACCTTCGCGATCCAATAAAACGCGTTGAGCACCAACTTTCGGAAGTTTTCGTCGCCCCAATTCTTGTGGTAGTGGCCGCCGGTAAAACCAAAGCCGCGACCACCGTCGGGACGTTCCAAAACCCACATCAAATGCTGGGACTCCCCCCGGGCGGCGGCGGCGCGGACGAAAGGATTCCCACTGTGCGGGCCGTTCGGCCGATTGAGAGTCTCTTTCGGTGGAATCACGCTGAGAATCGGGGTGACTCCCTGCAGGTTGGGAGCGAAGCGCATGTGATAGTACCATTCGTCGTGAATTTCGAAAGGCTTCACGCCCCGGGCGACGGGATGGTCCGGCAGCGAGTTGAAGCGCGCGGTCCAGGTGGGATTGATGCTCCAGAACGCTTCAAAATAACCGCCCGTCCATCGGAGCATGGCGAAACCTGGCTCGCCAGCCGGCACCTCGACCCCGTAGTGCATGGCACCAATCCCCACGCCGTGGGATGCGAGTTGATCCAGCAGTTTGATTCGGTCGGGCTGAATGACCGGGTGACCCGAACCGCCGTCGGCGTAAGTGACAACGGCCGCAGCGCCTGAAAATACAGACGTGTCGGCGGGCCAACCATTGCTGACGACGGTGACCTGGACCTCCGGGTGATTCTCCAGGGCGTGAGCGAGCAATAGGCAGCCGGCGCGGAATTCATGTTCGCCGGGTCCATGACTGCGGGACCCGGCGAGCAGAACGATCTTCTTCGGCGCCGCTTGGAGCGAGAGGGCAGTTAGAAACACAACGAGGAACGAAGTGAAGCGCATGGGATGGGCGAGGGATTTCGAAGTGGATTGGGTGAGATTCACAGGGACGACGTCGATCATTCTTCGAACTTCAGACCACAGTGCGAGCAGAAATTGGCGGCGCTTACCGCGGAATGTTCACACGACGGGCAGATCTGGAGTTCCCGCTCATGTCGTTTGTGGATCATCAGATTGCGGACGTAGGGGATCCAGTTGAAGGCATTGGCGAGCACAAATACGGAATCCCTGCGGTAGAAGAGTGCGTAAAGGAGAAGCATCCACGAGCCGAGTATGCTCAGCCACCAGAATGCGACCGGCACAACAACCTGGCGCCGCTTTTCCGTGGCATACCACTGGACGAGAAAGCGACTGAAGAAAATGGCGTTGCCCGCCCATCCGATGATTTTCCACAGATTCCAGCTGATCCCAAGAAAATCGCCGTGTGGAAACAGCCAGTCAGTGGCGGCAAGCATGGGGCGATTCTGTCATGGCACCGGTGGCGAGGGAACCGTGAAACTGAGCATCCACAAATTGCCGGTAAATGGCGCCTCACACCGTGACAGTGCCTCGGTGAACGAAGCGCCCGATCGTAGCTGTTCCGGACGGGAGACTCCGGATAGGGTGCCGCGCATGACTCGTGATGATTCCCTGACGGCTGCGCAGATGGATGGCCAGGCACTCGGGTGGCTGGCCTGTTTGGCGGGTCTGATCGTTTTGTTAATCCAGACCGGCGGTCTCGGGAATCCCGACACCCGGGGTCGCTGGCAAGTCACGCGTTGGCTCTGGACCGATGAACCGCAAACCTACGAAAGGGTTTTTAGCGCTCCCGGCCGGGGCGGTGCCCGGTATGCAATGTGGGGAGTCGGCCAGAGTGTGGTGATGTTGCCCGGCGATTGGATCGGTGCCGCGCTGAGCCGGAGGATCGCCTCGCCCGAATTAAAAGATCGCATCCGGGAAGCCTTGGTCGCGGTGGTCACATTTCCACTGCTGGACGCGTTTGCCGTGGTGTTGGCGGCTTTGTTCCTGAGGGAAATTGGCTTTCCACGACGGGCATGGATCCTAGGTTCCTTGGGGCTGCTTCTCGCGAGCTCATTCCTGAAGTACTGCCAGAATCATCAGGAGAATTCGCTGATGGATCTTTTGACGTTTGCTGGCGCGTGGGGCGTCCTGCGGTGGCGAAACACAGGGTCACGCGGAGCCCTAATTGCTGGAATTTCCGCCCTCGGAATGGGACTGCTGGTTCGGCTGCCGTTTGCGGCCGTCTCGGTGGGAATCCTCGCCGCTGTGCTGCTTTCATTGAAGAATGCAACGAGCGTATCCTCATCGCGGACGGACGTACGCTGGCGGGAATTCGTGATGATCGCCTTTCTCGTGACCGCCTTCTGGATCGGAGTCGAGCGAGGCTACCATTTTCTTCGATTTGGAGCATGGTCCGGGAGTTACATTACGGCGATGGCGGGGGCGCTCCGGGCTGAGGATCCGACTCTTCCGGCGGGGTGGCCGTTTTCAGGGAACATCACGGAAGGATTCATCGGACCGCTCATCACACCGCAGCGTGGCGTTTTCTTCTACGATCCTCTGGTATTGCTGCCATTCATGACAGGCTTGGCCTACGTGGGATCTAAACTGCGGCTATACCCACGGTTCTTGGTCTGTGCTGCCGCGGCCTTTCTTTTGCAAGTCGCCTTTCATGCCCCGCATTTCACGTGGGAAGGTGCCGGGAACTGGGCGAACCGGTTCACGCTCGTGCCGGTTCATTTATTCGTTTGCCTCGCGGTGGCGGCAACGGCCGTAGCGTGGCCAAACTTGACGCGGCTTCGGCGGGCTGCGGTCCTGGGTCTGGTCACCCTCTCGGTGGCGATCCAACTCGGGTCGGTGGTCTATCCCGACGCGCTGGAAGACTATGCGCCAGGCACCCACCATAAGGCGAATGGGTTGGCATTTGACCGGCCGGTGTGGTTGGTCGGATATCGATGGAAATCCATTTGGGAAAACGTGAAAGGTGTGGAACCAACGGTCCCCGCGGTCCGGGCGCTCCGGCGCGTGCACTGGTGGCCCGCTCTGATCGGGTGGCAATGGCCTCGCCTGACGTGGCCGGCCTGGACTGGGTGGGGTTGCCTCTTGGTCTTGGCTGGATTTTCGGCCGGCCGCTTGACCCGGATCGCAAGGAATCCATCCACCGGTTTGGAACAAACTGCCGCCAAAACACCCGGTCGCGATTTCCGAAGAACCTAAGGGCACGACGCGGATGAGAGCCGGCCGAAATTCGCCTCCGACTTGACGGGGGGGCAATTCCTTCCGAGGTTCCGATGGCACGATGGCAAAAACCAAACCCAAGAGTCTCAGTCCGCGGCAGGCGCGAGACCTCGATATCCAGATCGGATTTCTGGAGGGTTTGATTCGACGGGATCCTGGATATTCCGAAGCCCTTGAACAGCTGGCAGATGCGTATCTTGATCGGGGACGGGTCGTGGATGGGTTGCAAATCGACCGCCGGTTGGCGAACCTCCGCCCGGCGGATCCTCAGGTCCGATACAATCTCGCGTGCAGTCTGACGTTGGCCGGGCAGATCGATATTGCTGCGAGTGAACTGGAGAAGGCGGTGGATCTGGGTTTTCGCGATTTTCAATGGCTGTCAGAAGATCCCGATCTAGCGCTACTTCGCGAGCAGCCGGTTTTTCTACGCATTCAAGCCCGGATCCAGGAGCTGAGTGGTGAATCCACTTGAAAAAGGCTTGCCGGGTTGAAGCCAAAAAACTATCCGTTCTCGCCCGTTGCCAGCGTAGCTCAGCGGTAGAGCAGGGGACTCATAAGCCCTTGGTCGGAGGTTCGATTCCTCCCGCTGGCACCACCTTCCATTGCAACAAGTTACAACACAAACTGGGTTTAGTGCTAACGCCCAGTGCTAACATGTCCCCAGACGCCCAGGGTCGTTTACCAGTGTTTGGAAACGTCCAGAATCCGGCTTGATGGCTTCCAGTAGGGGAGTGTTGGGATCCCGTAAGGTCAAAAAACTCGAACCTACCAATATTCAACGATTTGCAGGGCGATCAACAGATTGCTCCCAGGCCGTTGGCTCGGTTAAGTCTCGTCGATGAATTGGAAACGAATGCTGGCGTACATCTCCGGTTCGGTTGATCAGGAACTCCTCCTGCGCAACGAGCATCTGGTGACGGGGAACCGGATTCGATCGGTAAAGACCGAGCTCCTGTCGAAAATGATTCTTTTCGGAGAAAGCTCTCTCCGCCACTGCCTTGAAAACTACGTGAATCATTTCCACGCGGAGCGAAATCACCAAGGCAAGGGCAACGTGATCCTGTTTCCAGCGCCCGAGGATCGGATCGGTGAAATGTCAGGGAATATACAGACTCGCGAGCGCCTCGGCGGCCTCTTGACATTCTATTACCGAGATGCCGCATGAGTATTTTGACCATACGACCGCAACACCCACTGCTGGGATGCGCCAAATGGAAGACGGGAAGCATCTTTCCGCACCCGGCGGTTGGTTCGTGCGAACGCGCTGCGCAGCTTTACGGGACCCGCAAGCGATACCAGCGGCTGGTAAAGCTCGCCGCAGACTCGTCCGTGAAGACCGCGGTGCCGTTGACGATCGGCACGACGCCCAAAGCTTCCCAGAGCGAAAGGGTCGTCGAGCCGAACACCGTGGCTTGGGCGGCGCCGGTGGCGCTCAGGCTGAACTGCACCCGACCATCCGCGAGGCGGGTTACAGAACTGGCGATGATGGTCGGCGCATCAATGATGCTGAAGGTTGCGTCGCTGGTATCGAACACCGGCGCGTTGGTCGCGCTTCTGATCTTGATGGAATAGTCGCTGGCGGGCACGAGGTCCAGGCCGGCTTCCCACTGATAGGCGCCCGCGCTGGAATTCGTGTTCAGGGACTTGAGGAAGGCGCCGGCCTTGTAAAGATCAATCACGACGTTCTCCGCGAGATTGTCATTCCAGCGAATGAAGTTCTTCACTCCCCGGCGCCAGGCTTCGCCGCCGTTGGGGGCCGTCACTTGGATGGCCGGGGCGACGGTTTGAAACGCACCGGTGGACCAACCGCTGGCGCCGGCGTCGTTCCAAGTCTTGACGCGGTAGAAGTAGGTCGTGTTGGGGAGGGCATTGCTCCAGAGGTAATACGCAGCCGTTTGGTACGGCACGGCAATGGTCGGCGTGGTGAAAGCCTGATGGGTCGCAATCTCGAGTTCATACCACCGGGCCATGCCTTTCGGCGACCAGGCGAGCGAGATCGGCCGTTGCTGATTGACGGTATAGACCACGCCGGTCGCCGCCAGTGACGGCGCGATGACCTCGTGAGTCTGGATGCCGCGGTAGTTCTTCGGCTTGGCCAGCAGCGGAGCAAACGCCAAATCGGGCAAATCAGGATAGCCGAAGATAAATTCTCCCATTTCATCGGCGGTCGAATTCATCGTCAGGGTCGTCCGCAACGCGTGCGTGACCGGGTTGTAATCGGTCGGTTGGGCAATGAAAATCCCCTGCCCAGCCTGGGCGCGATGGTAAATCGTCAGGTTGGTGGGCTGACTAAAACCGAAACTCAAAGCATCGAAGGACACGGTGGCAGTGAGCGCCGGGATGGCGGTGGCAATCATCTTGACGCGCACGGGCAGAACCCGGGGAGCGGTTTCTTGAAAGGTCGGAGCCACCGGAGCGTAGGGCTGGCGCGTGACCGTGAACTCATTGTACCCCCCGCCGCCCACCTGAACCTCAAGCTTTACGCCCGTGCCGGGGAAGTCATAAGTGTTGCCGGTGGCCAGTTCAAACTCCATGTATTCGAGCCGGTTGGTGGGCGGCCAGGGATACCGGAAGGCGCGATAGCTCTCGACCGGGGAATTGGTGAAATAAACCTCAAAGACTTTCTGGCCCGCCGAGAAATAGGGGTCAGGCCATAGATTGGTTCATTTACTTCTTTGCATCCGGTCAGCGATATGAGAGAAGCAAACCATGCCGCGGCAAATGCGAATCGATTTTTCCGGTGCCATCCACCATGTGATGAGCCGCGGCGACCGGCGCGAAAACATCTATCTGAACGATGTGGACCGGCAGGATTTCCTCAAGACTCTGGCCGAGGCGTGCCAGAAGACCGATTGGCAGGTGCATGCCTATTGTTTGATGCACAACCATTTTCACCTGGTGGTCGAAACCCCTAATGCGAATCTGGTCGATGGCATGCATTGGCTGCTGAGCACTTACACGATTCGATTGAATCGCCGTCATGAAACACCGGGGCACGTTTTTAGCGGCCGCTACAAGGCATTGGTGGTGGAGAGCGACGAGGGCGGCTATTTGAAGACAGTCTGCGATTACGTGCATCTCAATCCGGTTCGCGCCCATTTGCTTGGGACGCAAGATCGGCTGCTCAGCTATCCTTGGAGC
>CAMDJH010000086.1 GCA_945900455.1 Akkermansia muciniphila | reverse complement strand
TTTAGAGCCGGCCCAGCACCGCCATCCTGTTTCCAGCCTTCCAGGATTTTCCCGATCAGCACGTCTGCATGGAGCCCCTTCTCGTAGGCCGTAAGCACGGCGGCGACCGATTTCGGTTTCACTGGCTTCGCGGCGTCCGCGGTTGCGGGCCACGTCAAGCCACCCCACACGACCGTTGCCGCCGCGCCTGCCAGCCAGTCTCGGCGAGTAATGCCTGTAGTCTTACCTCGGACGTCGACTGCCCACGGTTCGTCCTTTTGTTGCAAAAGGCGCAACGTTTCCGATACGACCTTCTCTGCCGACCGAAAATTGCCCGCTTCCACCTTGCGGCGGACAAATTCCTCAAACCCAGAATTGAGCGTGACGTTCATCGTCAAACCGTGCGGCGTGGTGGCCAGTGTGTCAAACCAGCCGATGGGATACGACGAACTCCCATAGGTTTCCCGTGACCAACATCCGCGATATTATTGCCAGCAAGCGCGCGAGCGGACGTCAAAAGGATCTGCTCGATCTTCACCTTTTGAGCAGTTCCGCGTCGAATATGAACGCAAACAGACACGTCCTATCGAAACCGCCTTGGACAAAGTTCTTCAGCGGCCCTGTCCACCCGCTGGACGCGGGCTGGGTTGTCGCAGCGCGACAACCTCTACCAACAACTGCGGGATGCGCCGCCTGCCCGGGGCATGCCTGAAAATTGCCTTCCACCATTCCTCGGTCATTGGTCTATTGTTGTTCGGTTGCCACACCTCTCATATGCCCATTCTTCCCGCTGTCACCGTGTCCCTTGTGCCACAAGCCCGCGGCGGACCCTTTGTGCTTTGGGACGATCTGCCCACCGCCTGTGCCCGGGCAGCCGCGATGGGGTTCGCCGCCATTGAAGTCTTTCCATCCCATCCCGACGAGATCGACGGCCATGCATTGCGCGAACTCCTGAAGAAGCACGGACTCCGCTTGGCGGCGATGGGCACGGGTGCGGGTTGGGTGGTCCGCAAGCTTTCGCTGACGGATCCGGATCCGCATCTCCGAATGCACGCCTGGGATTTTATCGGCGCCGTCATTGATTTTGCCGGAGGTTTTGGCGCGCCGGCGATCATTGGATCGATGCAGGGGCGATGGGGCGGGGCGGTAAGCCGCGACCAGGCGCTGGCGTGGTTGAAGGAGGGGTTGGATCAACTGGGGCCTCGCGCTCATGCCTTGGAGGTTCCCTTGCTTTTCGAACCGCTGAATCGTTACGAGACGAATCTTCTCCACACCGTCGACGATTCCGTCGCTTTCCTGAGCACGCTGCAAACCACCAACGTGAAGCTTTTGTCCGACCTGTTTCACATGAATATTGAAGAATCCGATATCGCGGGCGCCTTGCGTCGCGGCGGTCGACACGTCGGCCACGTTCACTTTGCCGACAGCAACCGACGAGCCATCGGCTTCGGCCACACGGCGGTGGGCCCTATCGTTTCGGCCCTGAGAGACATCCAGTATTCCGGATTTATTTCCGCGGAAATCTTGCCCCTGCCGGATGACGAGACGGCCGGCATGCAGACGATGCGGGCGTTTCGGGAAGCCTTCGGGACTTCATTCCAGCGATGAAGTTACTGTTTATCGGTGACATTGTGGGAGAACCGGGCCGGAGGGCAGTCCGGATCTTGTTGCCCCAGTTGCGCGACGAACACTCGTTGGATTTCATCATCGCCAATGGCGAGAATTCGGCGGGCGGCAGTGGCATTACGGGACCGATCGCGGCCGAACTCTTCGAGGCCGGCGTGGATGTCATCACGACCGGGGACCATGTCTGGGATCAGCGGGAAGTCGTGACGCTGCTGGAACAACAACCTCGGGTCCTGCGTCCCGCCAATTATCCACCGGGTGTGCCGGGGGCCGGATCGATCGTTTGGAAAAAGGGGAGCCTGCCGCCCGTCGCCGTCCTAAATCTCCAGGGACGCACCTTCATGCCATCACTCGAAAACCCCTTTGTCTTGGCCAGTTCCGAAGTTGAGCGACTCCGTCTCGAAACGCCGATCGTGTTCGTGGATTTTCACGCCGAGGCGACTTCGGAAAAGATTGCCATTGGCCGCATGTTGGACGGAAAAGTTTCCGCTCTCATTGGGACCCACACCCACGTTCAGACAGCCGATGAGCAGGTGTTTTCGGGAGGTACCGCCTATTTGAGCGATGCGGGCTTCACGGGGCCGCATGACTCGGTACTGGGGCGAGAAATCGAACCGGTCATCAAGCGGTTCCTGACGGGTTTGCCCCAACGATTCGGGGTGGCGAGCGGCCGGATTCTACTGCAGGGAGCGGTGGTGGATATCGATCCGAGGACGGGCCGGGCCTGGAGCATCCGGAGAATCTCCGAACCCCTGAACTGAAGGCTCGGCATCCCCCGGCAACCTTTTTCTCCGATGGCTCGAAACCCAAAAACGCAGTGGGACTTTGGTGAATTGTTTCCGCCGGGGGAAACCCGTCGCGTGGTCACCGTCACCGATCTGACCCTGCGTCTCAAGAAACGGCTCGAAGCCGACTTTTCCGGAGTATGGGTGAGCGGGGAAATTTCCAATTTCCGGCTGCAATCTTCGGGTCATGCGTACTTTGTGCTCAAGGATTCCAGTGCGCAGTTGAGCTGCGTATTGTTTCGGGGGCAGGTGGGCATTGACCGGGCATCGTTGCGGGATGGGGCAAAGGTGCTGTTGGGGGGAGATCTCACGGTTTATGAGCCGCGCGGACAATATCAACTGCGGGTAACGGCAGCTGAATTGCAAGGGATTGGCGCACTCCAGGCAGCTTTTGAGCGGTTGAAACAGAAGCTCTCCGCTGAGGGTTTGTTCGAGGCGGGCCGGAAGCGATCCATCCCCCGATTTCCCAATCGGATTGGGATCATTACTTCGCCCACCGGCGCCGCGTTGCAGGACGTGATGGCCGTCATCGCCCGGCGCCAACCGCGGCTCGAATTAGTTCTCGCCGGATGCCGCGTCCAGGGTGAAGGAGCCGCCGCGGAGATTGCCGGAGCCCTGGGTCGACTGAACACCTGGTCACGTGCCGTCGGAGGAGCCGGGAAGCTGGACGTCATTCTCCTAACGCGCGGCGGGGGCAGTCTGGAAGACCTCTGGGCGTTCAACGAAGAGGCCGTGGCACGCGCGATTGCGGCATCGGATCTCCCGGTGGTATCGGCGGTGGGACACGAGATCGATTTTACAATCGCGGATTTTGTCGCCGATCTTCGCGCAGCGACCCCCAGCGCCGCGGCGGAGATTCTGACACAATCGTGGGTTGACAGCCGGGGATTTGTCGCGCAAGCGGCCGAAAGACTCGCGTTTCGAGTGCATCGCCGAGTGGGCGAGGCCCGTGAGACAGTGGATGCGATGAGCCGTCGACTCCTTCGATTGCATCCGCGTCGGCGGCTCGACGAGCAGGGGCAATGGCTGGACGACCTGAGTGATCGCCTATTGCGGGCGGGCGTGCGGCAGTACCGGTTGCCGCTGGCACGGTTGGATGCCGCCACGGGTCGACTTGCCGGTTTCCGGCCCATGCGACGCCTTCGCGAGCGCGAGGCACACGTGAGCCAAGCGGCCCGGCGGTTGGCGGATGCGATGCGGCGTCAGTTGCTTGGACATCACTCGCGTTTCGACCGGGCGGCGCGGAGCCTCGCGTTGCTCGGACCCCAAAACATTCTCAATCGGGGTTACTCGATCACCCGGGAGGCGGATTCCGAGCGGGTGGTGCGGGATCCCGCCGCGATTCAGCCCGGGCAGCGGCTGAAGACGGCCGTGCAATTCGGAGAGTTGATCAGTGTTCGACAATAAACCATTGCCAAAGCCCCTCTGACCGAAAACCTTGCGAGTATGCTTTGGGTCGTTTGTCGTTGGCTGGTAAGATCCGCCGTCGTTTTGAGCGGGTGGGTATCGATGCTTTCACTGGGAGTCGGTGCGGAGCTCTCCGGTTCGCAGCAGAATATGCTGGTGGGATTACTAACGGAGAAATTCACACTACGCTGGACCGATCTGACGACGAACGAGCTTGGGGCGCTGCGGCAGAAGGCGGACGCCTACCTTGAAGACTTAAGAAAATACCACCTGCAAGGCGGTTTAGTGGCGAGCGTGCGGTACACCAGCACCAACCGGGATGAGGTGGTTTCTTACGAGGGATTGGAAGACAGCGCCTTGCAGACCGGATTTCTGCTTACGGCCCTGAGTTATCGGTATGCCGTGACCCGCGAATCCAAGAATTTGCAGGACATTCGCAGCGTGCTGGACGGTGTGGAAAGCCTTTTGCAAGCCAGCGGGCGCCCCGGCTACGTCGTCCGGTTTGTGGGGCGGGCTCAGGACCCGGCGTATGTTCATTTTTACAGGGATTTTGGCGGACCCGATCCGACTCGGGCCGGATTGGGCAGATGGGCATTTCCTGGAACCAATCAAGCGAATCCGATCGTTTGGCTTGGTAATACAACGCGCGATTCCTACGCCGCTCTGAATCTGGGACTGGGTACAGCGTTTGACTTGGTGCGGGACATCAAGATTCGCGAGCGGGTAACGGCCTTAACGACGCTGATTCTGGGCCGACTGATTGCGGACCGCTGGATGATCGATGACGGGCACGGAAACAAGACGTTTGTCACGACAATGCTCGCGACGGCGCTCCTGCGAACTGGGGCTACGGTCAATTCCGGGACCTATCTTTCGCTTTATGAGGACTCGGCGCGGAAGCTGAGCGATCAATTCCGGCCGGGCGACATTCCACATCCGGCGGTCGCCCGGTACGGTGACTATCGAGGCGGTGCGATGAGTTTTGCCAATATGGCGTGCCTGGCTCGGCTGGAGCGGCTGAACAAGGTGCGCGGTCTTGGTTTTCAGGAATACTGTGCCCTGCTCTGGCGGGACGCATCAACCCATCTCAATCCGTGGTGTGCGGCCGCCTATGTCAGCGTGTTCAATTCGAACACGGATCCAATTGCCCGGGCTACATTGCAGGGGGTGCTCACTCAGTACCCGTCCCCGCCGCGGTGGGGGGCGCCGGGACAGACCTTTGCCACGAACGAGCTTCTGTACGTAACGGCCAACGAAGACCGGTGGTCGCGCTACGCCCTGCCGCTGGCCTTTCAAACGCCGGCACCGTTCCAATGGATTGATTCCCCGTTCCGGATTCCAGGAAAGGCGGATCCTTTGGTTGCGCATCCGGGGATCGACTTGATATTGCCATTCTGGATTGGCCGGGAGGCGGGGGTTATACCCGGTGAAGACGAGCCACCCCGAGCGGCGTTCCAGCCGCGCAGGTCAACGCGGCTGCCGTCGGGACCCACAAACCGCGTTGTGCTGCCGCCGGATCAGCGTCCGAGGAAATCCCCATGAAGCCACGGCGGCAATTCATCCAGTTTCTGGGTGCCTCCGCGGTCGTGGCGGCCGGTCATCGGGTGGTACCCGGATGGCTTGTCGCCCAAAGTGCGGCACCCGTCCCGGTTGGCACGCCGCTATTCGACGGCATCGACTTCAGACCCGCCCCAGTTTCGCACGCCGATGCCCTCTCCCTTGCGGAGGGTTTTCAGTACGAGATTTTGCTCCGTCGCGGGCAGCGGCTGAACGGCCGGGGTGAGACCTACGGGGACGACAATGACTACCTGGGGTGGGTGCAACGGAGTGATTCCGAAGGCTGGCTTTGGTGTAACCACGAGGCGTCCGATCCCCTCTGGCTCTTGGGTGAACCGTTGACCACGGGGAATCTGTCCCGAAAATTTGCGCACGAATACTTGGATCAAATGGGGGGATCGTGCGTTCGAATGCGCCGGCGGCCCGGCGGTGACTGGCGGCCCGTGGTTCCGGATGAAAAGAATTTCCGCATCTCCGGCCATTCCACCGGTGTGATGTTCACGGGGCCCGCGGCGGGAAGTTCCTGGTTGCACGGTGCCCGATCCACGACGGGATCGTTCGGCAATTGCGGCGGCGGCGTCACGCCCTGGGGAACTTTCTGCAGTGGAGAAGAGCAAACGTCGGTGTTGCTGGGCGATCCGGAGCTGGGTGACCGCGCCTCCGCTCTCGCCCGGTTTCTCGACCATGCCCCCGAGCATTTTGGCTATATCGTGGAGATCGATCCGGATACACGCGAGGTGTTCAAACACACGGCTCTCGGTCGGTTTGCACACGAAAACATCGCTTTTACACTAGCCCGAGATGGACGACTGGTGGGTTATATGGGTGATGACCGGCCGCAGCAGTGTCTCTATAAATTTATATCGCATCAGAAATTTGATTCCGGGCGGGGAAAGGAAAATCGCCGACTGTTATCCGACGGTACATTATACGTGGCAAACACCCAAAGTGGACGCTGGCAGCCGCTGGATCCGTCGGCGCAACCGTCGCTGAAAAAGGCGGGATTTGATTTGGCGCGCGTGAGCGTTCATACGCGAACCGCGGCCTGGTGGGTCGGCGGCACCCCGCACGCACGTCCCGAGGACATCGAAGTGCATCCGGTCACCGGCGACGTTTTTGTTTCGTTGTCCGCCCAAGCTCCTGATCCCTCCAAGCCCCCCATCGCTTCCGATGCGGCCGGCGCGATCGCCCGACTGAAGGAGGCGGGGGCGGACGCGGCGGCGGTCGAGTTCCAGTTTAGCATTTTCGTCCGCAGCAGCCCAGACACGGGCCTCGTTTGGCCGGACAACCTGGGGTTGACGACGGGCAACAATTTGCTCGTTTGCTCGGATTACGATTGGCAGCACCCCTTGAAGCCCGCGAGCACGCAAGCCCATCTGGGGAACAACCATTTGCTCCTGGTCCCCACGACCGGAGTGCGGGCCGGACAACCGATTCGATTTGCGACCGCCCCGAACGGGGCTGAATTTTGTTCGCCCAACCTTTCACCGGACCGCTCGGAACTTTGGCTCAATGTGCAGCATCCCGGGCAGGGGAGTACCAGCCTGGCCGGTCTGCACAGCCATTGGCCCGATGGGGGAGATGCACCGCCTCGTTCGAGCCTGGTTGCGATTCGGCGCCACGCGCAGTGAATTCACGCCGCCGCGGCAGCGGATCAACCGATGGCGGTGAGTCGGTGCCGGGCCGCAACGACGCGGCGGACCGCTTCGTCCGTTGAGTCGGCGGCGATACTCAAATGCCCCATCTTTCGTCCCATCCGCGCGTCGCCCTTGCCGTATAGGTGCAGTTTGATGTCGGGATCCGCCAGGGCCGCGGTCCATGCCGGGGTGGACGGAATCCACAGGTGACCCAGGAGATTTGCCATCGCCGCCGCGGGGCGGCGTAACGCGGTTGAGCCGAGAGGCAATCCGCAGATCGCCCTCACTTGCTGCTCGAATTGGCTGGTCACACATCCGTCCAGGGTTAGATGCCCGGAGTTATGCGTTCGCGGCGCGAGTTCGTTCACGAGAAGGCGGCCCGAACGCGTTACAAACAGTTCCACGGTGAGCAATCCCACCACATTCAGTGATTCAAGAATTCCCCGAGCCAATTCAACAGCCTCGGCCGCAAGAGCGCTTGGAATGGATGCCGGGGCAAACGTGACATCGAGGATGTGGTTCTCGTGCCGGTTTTCGAAGACGGGGAATGCGACAAATTCACCGTTCATGGTTCGAGCCCCGACGACACTGATCTCTTTTTCAAAATCGACAAACGCTTCGTAAATGCCCTCCGAACCATTCAGGGCCGCAAACGCTCCAGCGAGCCCGGCAACCGTGGCCAGCTTCTGCTGCCCTTTCCCGTCATAACCAAAGCTGGCGGTTTTCAAGATTCCCGGGAGTCCCAGTTCGAGAATAGCCGTCTCAAGATCTTCGAGACGTTCGACGCGGCGGAAGGGCGTTGTTGGAAAACCGCCATCCCGCAGGAACGTCTTCTCGCGAAGGCGTTGCTGAGTGATGTGGAGGACGTGTCCATCGGGCCGGACCGGAGCCAGTTCGGCCGCAGTGCTGCTGGTGGCGCCGGGCACGTTTTCGAATTCAAAAGTGACGACCTGGACTCCCCGGGCGAAATCACGGACCCGATCCTGGTCCTCATACGCCGCGACAATCTCGACGTCACTGACTTGTCCAGCCGGGGAATCGGACTCCGGGGAGTAAACATGTACCCGGTAGCCAAGTTGACGGGCTGCCAGGGCCAGCATCCGCCCCAACTGACCGCTCCCGAGAATGCCGATGACGGAGCCGGGTAGGACAGGTTTGGCGGCGGCCATGAAATGGGAGCCGGACGGGACCGAAGTCTCATCCGGTATACGCGCAGTCAGCGGCGGTTTAATACTTCATATCCGCCACAGTCCCACCGGCGGGGATGAATGGAAGTACGTGCTCGGAGTACGGAGTGACGACGTCCAGGACGTAGGCGGTTTTGGAGTCCAGCATACGTTGGAGGGCCGCCTTGAGATCCTTTCGATAAATCACCCGCTCGCAGGGCACATTGAAACTGGTGCAGACCTTGACGTAATCGGGGTATACCTGCCGGCGGTCGTCGGGATTGCCGAGATAGGTGTGGCCGCGATTGCCGGCGAAAAAGTTATCCTCCCATTGCACCACCATGCCAAGATGCTGGTTATTGAGAATGATCGCCTTGGCTGCGATCTTTTCGACGTGGGCGGTTGCCAGTTCCTGGATATTCATCAGGAATGAGCCGTCGCCATCGATGTCGACGACCTGTTTATCAGGCCGGGCCACCTTGGCCCCCAGGGCGGCGGGGAATCCGTAGCCCATCGAACCAAGGCCGGCGCTGGTGATGAGGGTGCGGGGTTGAGTATACTTATACCACTGGCCGGCCCACATCTGGTGTTGGCCGACACCGGTGGTGATGATGGCGTCACCGTGGGTGAGTTCGTACAGCATCTCGATCACCATCTGCGGGAGGATGATCTCATTTTCGTGGCCCTTCAGGTGATCCTTCACATGGTCGGAGTGGGCGATTTCGGGAGTAATCTCGTAGTGAAATGAAGCTTTTTCCCGCCATTCAGAAATCTGCTGATGCCAGCCGGTGATTTTGCGAGTGATGGGACGCTTGGCGACGAGAGCATTGAGGCGGGCCAGGGCATCTCGGATATCCCCGTGAATGGTAAGATGAGCCCGTTTATTTTTGTTATGCTCGGAGGCGTCGATATCGATATGGACGATGGTGCCGTTCTTACAGAACTCATCGAATTTGCCCGTGACGCGGTCATCGAACCGTACTCCGAAAGCGAGGAGCAGGTCCGCTCCCTCCTTCAATTTCACCATGGGTTCGGACGGGGCCTTGCGGAGTTTGAATTCGCCGCTGACGGCCCAATTCGCCACGGCCGAGCCGTGCATTCCAAGCCAGCGGAGAGAGAGCGGATGAGTCTCCGGGAAGCCGCCCACCCCCATGAGCGTCGTGGTCACGGGTATTTGAGTTGCTTCAGCAAACTTCTTCAGTTCAGCGGATGCCTCCGAAGTAATGATGCCCCCGCCGCAGTAGAGGACGGGGCGTTCCGCCTTTTCGATCAACCCGATGATTTCATTAAGTTCTATGTCACCGGCACGGACGGCATCGGTATAGCCGCGAAGCCCGCGCTTGACCTCGTCCAGTGTTGGCCAGCGTGGCTGGGTCTTGGCCTGTTGCAGGTTCTTTGGGAAATCAATCACGACGGGTCCGGGCCGGCCGCTTTGTGCAATATAGAAAGCCTCCTTGACAATCCGGGGGATGTCATTGATGTCCGTGATCAGGTACGAGTGCTTCACGATGGGCATCGTAACGCCGATCATATCGGTTTCTTGGAAGGCGCCGCGGCCGATCATGGCTTGGGCGACCTGGCCAGAGATGGCCACGAGTGGGCATGAATCCATGTAGGCATCGGCGATCGCGGTGACCAGGTTGGTGGCGCCGGGGCCGCTGGTGGCCATACAGACGCCGGCCTTGCCGGTGACGCGGGCGTAGCCCTCGGCGGCAAAGCTCCCGCCCTGCTCGTGGCGGGGCAGGATGGTGCGGATCTTGGAGCGGGTAAGGGACTGGTGAAGTTCCATGCTGGCACCGCCCGGGTACGCAAAGATGACCTCGACCCCCTCGCGTTCGAGGGCTTCAATAAAAATATCCCGGCCAAACATTACCGCTCCCAGGGTTGCTGATGCGGCCTTGGCCTTGGCTGGTTGGGCAGCATTCTTCGTCGGTTTTTTCGCTTTTTTCGTCACTGTGCTCATCGTTATTCAACTCGTTGGGGCCAATTGCGGACGGGGGAACAAAAAAATTCCCACGGCCGTCGCCAGCCGTGGGGTTTGTGGTCCAATTCGTTTCAAGGGCAACGAATCCCCGCGGCGGCCAGACGGCCCCGTACGGAGACTACTCGATCGACACCATTGCCCGTCGAAAACATTGAATTATTGAGCGAAATTCTGCCCTGCGGGTCAAGCTTCCAAAATACCAAAATGGGGTCAGTCAATAGTAATGTGCTTTCCTGATTCCACGACCGGCGACGTCGGTTTGGCGAGCGATTGCGGGCGTGTGGCTCAGACCGAGGGTGCCCGTGGACGGCTTCGAGCGCGAGAGAGGGGGCGGACTGGAGCGACCGGCTTCTTCGTTTTGGAGATCAGTCTTACGTCGCTGACGACCATGTGGTGATCTACGGCTTTGCACATGTCGTAGATCGTGAGGGCGGCAATCGCGACGGCGGTTAGGGCCTCCATTTCGACGCCGGTCTGGGCGGTGATTTTAGCATTGGCGACAATTCGGATACGGTCGCCGGAGGGAGGGATTTCGAATCGAACCTCGCAATGGGTGATGGGGAGAGGGTGGCAGAGGGGGATGAGCGATCCGGTTTTCTTTGCGGCGAGAATACCGGCGAGGCGGGCGGTTGCGAGGACGTTGCCCTTGGCCACGCGATCCGCCTGAATTAATTGGAGCGTCGCCGGAGCCATGCGGATTTCGCCTTGAGCCACCGCTTCCCGCATTACGACCGGCTTGGCGGAGACATCAACCATGCGGGCTTCACCGCGGGCATCGAGGTGATTGAATTTTAGCATTCGGAACTCTGAACCGAAAGAGGATGGGAAGGCGATCGGGATTTGTTTTTTGGGTGCCACGAGCTAGTATTCCGGCGTCAGGCTACTGGCGACATCGGTGCGATACGCTTTGATGGCTGGGACGATTCCGGCGAGTGCGCCCAGGAAAATCAGGGCAGCCGGGGCCCAGAGCCAAACCCAATCCGGCTTCCAAACTTCGATAACCACGCCGGTTTGAGTTCGCACCACGGCGGCGGCGGCGGCGAGGAGTGCAAAATGGAAGAGAAATGCGATGAGCATGCCCAAGGTGGCGACGGCGGCGGCTTCGAGCACAATGGCGGAAAAAATTGTCCGACGGCGGGCACCGAGGGCACGGAGGATGGCCAAGTCTCTCCGGCGTGCGCTCATTGAATTATAAAGGGAGGCGAGAACGGAAGCGCAAGCGACGAGAGCGACCATGACGGCGACCAGGGAAAGGACTTTGTCGAACCAACCCAACTTGTCGAAAAGATCCTTGAGCACGGCGCCGATGGGCCATGCAAACGTGAACCGGTTTCCCTGTCGGTTGTAGAGCAGGTCTAGCATCATTCCGGCGGTTGGGGAGCGGAGCTTTACGAGTGCGGCGCTGACGTCATTTGCAGCGCTGGCGATATGGCCGCTCATCGACTGCAGTCCGGCGATTGGGATCCAGATCACACGATCCGCGGGGGTAGATGATGGCGACAGGATACCGGTCACAGTATAGGTCTCGGAATGCTTCTCCGTTTCGTTAAAGACGAGCCCGTGATACGGGTGGAATGTGTCACCGACTTTCATTCCCAGCTGCTTGGCGGCAAAGGCACCGAGCACCGCTTCGTGTTGGGATACGGTAAAGATGCGACCACCGGATTCGATGGAAAGCCGTTTTCCTGGGGCGTATTCAGCCTTTTCGAACATCTCGGGCGTCGTGCCAACCAATCGCCAGCCCCGGTAGTTGTCGCCCACAGCGATTGGGACAACGAGGGCGACGGCTCGATTGCGGGCGAGGGCATCGACATCGGCCATGGGGATATTGCCCGGCGACGCTTCGAGGTGGAAAATGGAATTGAGCACCAGTTGAAGTTTGGCACCGCGGGCCCCGAGAACCGCATCCCAACCGCCCGTCATTCCGGTGAAAGCGGCCTGACTTTGCCGTTTTAGGGACCACACGGTCATTAGCAGGGCACCGGCGAGGGCGATCGACAGAGCGGTGACCACGGTTGCCAGGGCATGCTGGCGGAGGCTGCGGCGGACAAGGAGGGGGAGGGTCACGGGATTACGTGGAGAGGGATCTCGATGGCGTGTGTGCGACCCGGTTCAGATCTACGAGCGAGAGGTGGTGTGATCCGAAGCTGGAGAGCACTTCGGGATCGTGACTTACCAGCAGGAGTGCGGCGCCGTTTTCCCGGCACGTTTCCCGAATCAGCGTCAATGCGGTCCGGGCATTGGCCGGATCGAGATTACCGGTTGGTTCGTCGGCTAGTACCAGTTTCGGTCGGTTGGCCAGTGCACGGGCCACCGCGACTCGCTGTTGCTGCCCGGTGGAGAGTTGGCGGGGATAGTGTTGGAGTCGGTCCCCCAGTCCCATTTGCTTCAAGAGATCCTCCGCACGACCCCGATCTGGGCCGGGGCCAAACGCCATTCCCAAGAGGACATTCTCCACGCAAGTGAAGCCCTGCAGGAGGTTGAAGGTTTGAAAAATGTACCCGAAAGAATGGGCTCGGTGACGATCCCTCGCAGCCTCCGACATACGCACGAGATCGGCACCGTCGAATTGGATGGAACCGCCATCCGGAGCAAGAATGCCGGCAATCAGATTCAGGAATGTGGTCTTGCCCGAACCGCTAGGCCCGGCCAGCGCCGTCTGGACACCTGCCTCCAATTGGAATTTCGGCACATGGACGACGGACATGACGCCTCCATCGGGAGTGGTGAACCCCTTCCGCAGATCATGAATCTCGAGTAACGCCATCGTCGCAACGGTTGCGTCAGCATGGGAACCAACACTGGGTGGAGTCAAACGGGAAGAGGCCCCCCTGAGCCGCGGATAGGAATCGGAAAATGAGAAAAAAGGCTCTCTACGGTGCTTGCCATGAGAATTGAATTTGTCGCCACCGACGAAAGGGGAGTGGGAACCGCGGATAAACGCCGATCGACACCGATTCCAAGCCTTTTCTATCCGCGTCAATCCGTGTTGATCCGCGGTTCTTCATTTTCAGAAATGATCCTCCTTGTCTTGAAAGAGCACGTTGAACGTGGTCATGGATCCGTAGCAGCGGGTGATGTATTGCTGCCAGTCGAACTTCTCGGCTGTGGTAAGTCCTTCATGCGCATTCACCTTTTGTTCGAGGACCCGCAGATGGTTGCGCATCATGACAATCTTGTGAAAGAAGAGTTCCAGTTCGACCTCCTTGGTTTGCAGAGTGGGGTCGGTGGGGTGCAGGACCATCCGGCCGCCCTTCCAGCGCTTCGCCAATTCTCGCACGGCCTCGTCGGGTCGTTCGAGTCCGAGCCGTTGCAGGGTGGAGTCCACGGTTTGGCGGATGAGTTGGGTCAGGGGAAGATGCATCCCGGAGAGAGTCGCCTGCGACTCGGCGGGTTCGAGGCCGCTGGTTTCGGGGTGAACCGTTCGGCGCTGATCGACAAATTGGATCTCGGCCGAATGCTCTTGGATCGCCTTGACGGTTCCGGCTCCGTAGTCGGGGTGTCGCACCTGCATGCCGAGAGTCAATAATTCTGCTTTCATGGGGAAACGATGCCTCGGTTGGCTGGGGTTGCAATGGTTCATGGAGGCAGGAAGCGATTCCCGTGCGGACTGCTTGGCGAGCGGGGTGCGGGTTGTTAGCTTCGACCGATGCCGACTTGGTTGCGGTTTCTTGTCGTTTTCAACGTGGCGGTTTGGCTGGGCGCGTGCGTCTCGGCCACGCTGTTCATCCAGCCGCTTTTCTTCACACCGGAGGTGACTCCCGCTCTCGTTCAGAAATACACCGCGGGGAAAATCGCCCAACTGGTGTTTGGCCGGTACTTCGTACTCCAGTTGTGGTGCGGCGTCCTGACCGCTCTTTTTCTCGTCGCGGAACGGCTGGCAACGGGAAAGCCGATTGCACCGGCTCGAATCTGGGTGTTGGCCGGTCTGCTCGGGTTGCTGGGATCGGGATTCTGGCTGTTACCGAAAATGGAACGGTTGCATCTGGTGAAGTATGCGGTGAATTCCAGCACCGCCCAGAAACTGGCCGCCGGCCGAGAGTTTGGGCTGTGGCACGGGATCTCGCAGGTCGGTAATCTTATCGGCGGAATCGCCGTGGCGTGGATTTTCTGGCGGACGGTATCGCCGGTCAAGCTCACACGGTTTGATCCGGTTGCCCGTCGGTGAGGGTGGTGGGGTCGTTGGCTCCGTCCCGATCGATTTGGATAAAGGGACAGGAAGAACCGCAGATGGACACGGACTGACGCGGATAAAACGAAGCCATGCCTTTGACCTGCAGAGTGCGCTCCGGGAGGCTGCTGAAGTGATTGGAACTAACGGGCAGGCGGTGGCAACACCTCATCTGCCCTGGGGTGCCCAGGCCTTATTACTTGGCGGCGGTGGGAGCCTTCCTGGACTTCTTTACCGTCTTTTGCTTGGGCGAAGTCCCATTCAGGGCCTTCGGCTTGGCGGTGGGCTTGGGCATGGGTTTGGATTCCGCCTTGCCCTTTTTCTTCAGCGGGGCTGGTGGCCCGGCGGCTTGGATTTTGAGCGCGTCACTCCAAAGCCCTTCGAGATCGTACTTCTCGCGGACCTCAGGGTGCATGAGGTGCACGATCACATCGAAATAATCGATTACGATCCAGCGGCCCGCGGCGGTTCCCTCGGCGTGAGTGGGTTTCGTGTCGTGTTCCTCGCGGAGTCGGTCCCGAATCTCGGACTCCAGGGCGCGAAGGTGCGGTTCGCTCGAACCGGACGCCACGACGAAGAAATCCGTCACGGACGACACGTTACGGACGTCCAATACCACTACGTTGTCGGCCTTTTTATTGTCGGCAAGGTCCCGGCAGAGAAGAGCCAGCATTCGCGAATCCATCCCAGAGAGAATGCGATAAACCTCAGTAAAATAAAGAGCATTCGTTAGACAGTCGCCTTTCGGACCACTTTTTTGAACAAGCCCCTCTTGACCGATTCGAGAATCGCTTCACACATGGCGCACGGCAGGGCCATCGAGAAACGAAGGGGAATGAGTAATCGAGCGTCGATTTATTTCGATCCCAGCGCGCTCGCCATCGTAAAGATTGGGAGGAGCAGACCCAGGGCCAGGAATCCGATGCCGGCAGCCACCACGCAAAGGATTGCCGGTTCAATGAGGCGGACGGCTTGGTCGACTTGCCGGTTCGTCTTACGTTCGACGGTGTCGGCGATTTGCACGAGCACTTTATCGAGCTTATTCGACTCTTCCGCGACGGCGATCATGGCGAGGATTTGGTCGGGGAAAAACCCTCCAGCAGCCAGCGGTTCGGAGAGGCGTTTTCCATCGCGGACGGCTTCGGTGGCTTCGGCGATGCCATCGGCGAGAATGGTGGAACCGGTGGCATCGCGGCTGATGCGAAGAGCGAGAAGCATCGGGACTCCGTTGGCGAGCATGGTGCCAAGGATCCGGCAGAACCGGGTGATGGCGAGGAGGCGCAGGGCTGAACCGACGACGGGCACCCTCAGTTGCCAACGTTCGAGTTTTCTGCGAGCGGAGGGGCTTCGGACATTGGCCCAGATCAGCGCGGCGAGTCCGGCTCCAGCGATGAGCAGGAGGTACCAGTATCTCCGAACGGCAATGCTGGCGGCGAACATGATTTCGGTGGGGAGTGGTTTCTTGGCCGATGCGAGGAGGGGTTCGAATTTTGGCACGAAGAAGATGAGGGCCAGGATCATCACGCCAAACCCCAATGCGCTGAGCATAGCCGGATAAATTATAGCACCCAACACCTTGCCGCGGAGTTCCTCAAACCGTTCGAGGAATGCGGCGAGACCGCGGAGTGCGTCCTCCAGAAACGCCGCCCGTTCTCCCGCCTGAATCATCGACGTGTGCAGCGGTGGAAAGATGTCAGGATATTGCTTGAGGGAGTCAGTGAGCGTTTTGCCATCGGCGATGGAAGCGCGGATTTCCTTCAGCAGGCCCTTTGATCCGGAAGCACCGGTGGACCGAATCAGGGAATCCAAGGCCCGCAACAGTGGCACGCCCGACCCGAGCAGGTCGGCCAGTTGTCCGTAGAGAATTCCCAGGTCACGAGTTCGGACCCGCAAGTGTTTGGCGGGCGCTTTGCCGGCCACCCAACCCTTACCCGCGACGCTGACGGGAAACAGCCCCTGGTCTTCGAGCATCCGGAGAACGGCGGGCTCGGAATCCGCCTCGAGGGTTCCCGTAATCCTCTGCCCGCCGTTATTGAGGGCGATATATTCGAAGCGCGTCATAGGAGATTCATTCAACCGCCCGACAACCGAGAGCGATGCGCGACTCTTCGGGAGAATGCGGAGCAATCAGAGAGCCGTGCATAGCAGAACTTCATCGGGGGTGGTCGCGCCGGCGCGAACTTTTTCCCAGCCGTCTTCGCGGAGGAGTCGAAGGCCGGTGGCCTTCGCTGCGGCGACCAATTGATTGAGCGGTGCGCGTTCGATGATTTTTTCAGCGATCGTGTCGTTCGAGAGCAGCAGTTCGTACAATCCGGTGCGGCCGCGGAAGCCTGTGTTCCGGCAGTTCGGACACCCGGTTCCACGGCAGAGTTGCTGTCCGGGCTCCAGCACGAGGTCCTGCGGCAGCGTGGTGACATCCGGAACGTACTCAACGCGGCACTTGGGGCAGACGCGGCGCACGAGCCGTTGCGCCATCACGCCGATGAGCGTGCTGCTGATCAGAAAGGGTTCGACCCCCATGTCGATGAGCCGCATTGGGGCGGAGGCGGAGTCATTCGTGTGCAGGGTGGACAGCACAAGATGCCCGGTGAGTGCGGCCTGCACGGCGGCTCGCGCGGTTTCGAGATCGCGAATTTCACCGATCATCACCACGTCGGGATCGTGACGAAGGATCGCTCGGAGCCCC
This sequence comes from Akkermansia muciniphila, assembly GCA_945900455.1. Taxonomy (GTDB): domain Bacteria; phylum Verrucomicrobiota; class Verrucomicrobiia; order Limisphaerales; family UBA9464; genus SIBK01. The sequence continues at coordinate 5,963 of CAMDJH010000086.1, read as the reverse complement.
CGTTCAAAGGTCATTCCGACCTGTGCATGGACGGGGATCTGATTCACCCCGGCGAGGTGGTATTCGACGGGATCTTCGATCGTCAGGACCTTAAGTCCAGGGCCAACCAGGGCATTGAGAGCGGCGTAGAGAGTGGTGGTTTTTCCGGCACCGGTAGGACCGGTCACCAGGAAGATTCCGTGGGGCCGGTCGATGACCTGCTGGAAGCGCGCGTAGGTGAACTCATCCATGCCAAGTTGTGGCAGCGTGAAGAGGACATTCGACTTATCGAGCAACCGCATAACGACGCCTTCCCCGAATAACATGGGAATCACGCTGACGCGGACGTCGACTTGCCGCCCACCGACGTGAAACTGGATGCGGCCATCCTGAGGAACGCGACGTTCGGCGATGTTCAGGTTGGCGAGGATTTTAATGCGACTGATGATGGCCGCCTGGAACCGGTGCATCTGCGGCGGGATGGACGCCTCCTGCAGAACGCCGTCAATCCGGTACCGAATTACGATCTGGTGTTCGTACGGCTCGACATGGATGTCGCTTGCTCGTTCGTTGATGGCTTCGAGGATGATTTCGTTGACAAGTTTAACGACACTGGCTTCGCGGGCCATTTCGAGGAGATCCTCGCCGGCACTGGCCGAGGTGGTCGCGGTTCCGGGCTCCTCGTTTCCGACCATTTCGTCGAGTGTATCGCCGCCCAGGCCATAGTGGGTTTTGATGATCTTATCGATGTCCTCTTTCGGGGCGAGGACGGGCTGAATGGTCAGACCCGTCATCAACCGGAGATCATCGAATGCGTAGAGATCGAACGCGTCACTGGTTGCCACGTTCAGGGTGTCGCCAGTCTTCGAGATCGGCACGAGGCGCTTCCGATAGATAATCTTCGAAGGGAGTGCCCGGAGGGTTTCCGGGGCGATGGTGATGTCATCCAATTTGACCAGAGGCAGGTGCAATTCCTCGGCCATCACTTCCAGCAATTGGCGCTCGGTGAGCATGCCGAGTTGAGTGATGGCACGATCAATCCGGAGGCCCTCGGAATGGTGAAGCTTCATCGCTTCCGCGAGTTGGCTCTCCGAAAGCAGGGAGCGGTCTAGGAGGATTTGGGCAATGCTCACCGGTCCCCTCCGGTCCAAGGTTGCGGCGACGACCCGGATGAAGTTTCAGGGATGCCGGGAGGAGTTGGGAACAAGGCCACCATATCGCGATCATGGCCGAGTCGACCGTGCAGCCAAGGACAATTGTTAGGCCACGTCGCTGGGGGTTTCGGGCTTTTCTCGGTGCGAGCGGCTGACGCCGGCGACGCGCCCGAGCATGCGGAGGAGGAGATGACCGGAGATTCGGAGACCGAGCACGTCCCGCACGAAGCTGGAGTTCCGGCGGGGATCATGCCGGAGACTACTGGCCGCCGCCTCGACCTGGATCATCGAATCTGCGGTGAAGGCTTCCTCCAGGACGTCGTAGTCTGGGGCGAACGGTTTGCGGCTCAGGGCGTGAACAATGCGCACAAAGGGTTTCTTGACGGGCGGAATGCAAGCCCAAAAGGCGCGCTCGACGAATTCTTCCGGTGGCCACTGCTTCCGGTCGCAAATCCGTCGCGCGAGAGTTCCGATTTCCTGGCTGTCGGGGATCATCTGCGGGGCAAATATGATGCACGGAAGATCCGAAGGAAAGCAGTAGATGCACAACAGGGCCGAGGGCTTCGGATACACAACGGCTAACGTGTCCCGACCGGGACATTTTATCCGTTCCTGGATTAGGTGCGGGAAAATTGCTGACGCCGTGATTCGTTCGTTCTCGACCGCCCAGCGGTGACATCCGTCGAATCTACCGTCTTCCGCGATGCCGGTTCGATGGCTCGACGGCCTGCCCTTCCCTGCGAAACCCGTGAGATTGCGGCTTGGCGAACCGGCAGCGGTTGCGGCAGTTTTGGTCCATCCATGAAACTTGGGAATCCCAACGCCGCTGCTCGACGTCGCCGCCGCCCTGCCCTCACGTCGCTGTTCCTCTCCGCAATCTTCCTGATACCCTGGCTGCGGGCGGCCGACGGCGCGGCGCCCAATCTGTTCATCGAAGGGTACGCTGGCGACGTGAGCTACAAGCCTGGCGAGGATCTCGTTGTCCACATTTCGACAACGGCGCCCAAGTGGTCCTTGGAGATTGCGCGTCTGGGTGCCCTGCGCGAAATCGTTTGGAGCACCAACGGGCTTCCGGGTCGCGAATACCCCGTTCCGGAAAACGCCTCCGCCAACGGATGCAACTGGCCGGAAGCGGTGCGAATCCCCCTGCCGGCTTCGTGGCGTACCGGTTTCTATCAACTCGTGTTCCGAGCATCGGATTCCGGTGGCCAGTACATACAACGCAATCGGAGGACTGCCGAATCCGACGGGTATTTCGTCCTACGCCCCGCGTCCCCGGGTTCGGGTTCCTCCATGCTGCTGCAATTAAGCTGCAACACCTACAACGCCTACAACAACTGGGGTGGCTCCAGTCTCTATGCTTTCCATGGACGCGCCGGCTTCCAGGGACATCGGGTTTCCTTCCAACGACCTTCCTCCACCGGCCTATTCAACAATTGGGAGGCACCGTTTGTTGCCTGGGCTGAATCCCAGGGATACACTCTCGATTTCTGCGCCAATTCCGACCTGGAGCGGCATCCCGAACTGCTCAACTCCTACCGCTTGGTGCTGAGCGTGGGACACGACGAATACTGGTCAACCCCGATGCGCGATCACCTCGAGAATTTCATCGCCCGGGGCGGCAACGTCGCCTTCTTCAGCGGCAACACCTGCTGCTGGCAAGTCCGAACCGAGGATGCTGGTCACGCTCTCACCTGTTGGAAACAAAACTACGCCCAAGACCCTCTTTTCCCCACGGGAGACCACACGTTGTTGAGCACCCTGTGGGGCCATCATCTTGTCAAACGCCCGGAAAACCAGCTTACCGGAGTTGGCTTTCTCTTTGGAGGATATCATTTGAGTCACGGTCAATTGATGGACGGCAAGGGCGCCTACACGGTGCATCGGCCCGATCACTGGCTCTTCTCCGGGACTGGACTGAAACGCGGCGACGAATTTGGTGCCACGAATACAATCGTCGGTTACGAATGTGACGGCTGCGAATTCGTGCTTCAGGAGGGCCTCCCGGTGCCCACCGGACGCGACGGGACGCCCAAGTCGTTCACAATCCTGGGAACCTGCCCGGCACGCTGGCATCCGGATGACGCCTTCTGGTACGAGCGCTTCGAGCACGACCGGATGGGAGCCTCGGTGCTCGGATTTTACACTAACACGGCCGGGGCAACGGTCTTCACCTGTGGTTCGACCGATTGGGCTCACGGTTTGAGAGGCCGTGATCCGATCGTCGAACAAATCACCCGCAACGTGTTCGACCGTCTCGGGAAACGCCCCTAGGGCCGGGAATTATCCATTGCCGCCTGAACCTTGCTCCCGGCGTTCCGCTTCGCCACCTTCTCCCCCGCGATGTCACGTCATGGCTCCAAACTGGGCCCTTACACTTTGCATGAACCGATCAACGCGGGTGGCATGTCGGAGATCTGGCTGGCGACCGACGACGCCGGACGTCAGTTCGCGATGCGCCTGATGCTCAACAATTCGACGTTTGCCTTCACCGAACGAAAGCGGTTCATCACCGGGTGCGAAGTCCTGCAGGGCGTCCAGGACAATGAATTCATCATCGGCTACGTCGAGCATGGTAAATTGGGCGGTGAACTCTGCCTCGTAATGGAATACGTCGAAGGTGAGAATTTGAAATTGTTGATGGGAAAACAAGACCCGGTGCTGGGCGACAATATCGCGCAAATCCTCCTCGATATGGCCACGGCGCTGGAACGGGTTCATGACCGCGGCTACATGCACTTGGATTTCAAGCCCGAAAATATTCTGCTGACCCGTAATGGCAGTCTGCGCCTGATCGACTTCGACCTCGCTCAACCGATTCCGGATTCCCCGCGAAAACTGAACCGTAACCCTGGGACCCCCGCCTACATGGCTCCAGAACAGCTTTTAAGGGAACCCGTCGACCACCGGGCCGACATTTGGGCATTCGGTGTCAGCGCCTACGAACTGCTTACCTCAAGAAAACCGTTTCCTTCGGACTCCCCCGACGAAATCCTGCGGCATCAGCTGGACCGTTCCGAATTCTTACCCGCTCACCAGATTAACCCCGACATTCCGGTGTCCCTCGATCGAATTATCAACCGCTGCCTCGAACGAGATCCCCTGCGGCGGCATCCGATCACCAGCGTTCTGGTTCATGACCTGAAGACCGCCCTTTACGTGGATTGATCCCACTCGCACCGACCCGTCTCCACCCCTGCCCTTCGCCTCCATGAACCGGAACGCTTCTTCGCCCTCTCCGCCACTCCGAGTGGGGGAGAGGGTGGCCGAAGGCCGGGTGAGGTGGTGCTTCGGTTCACATACGCGCTACCATCCCCAGAAAACATCGATTTTACAGGGGTTTTCATAGCAGTCACACAAGTTCAGGCACGCGCATAGTCACAACAGTGGGTGGTGCCACCGGCAGTTTCAGAGCGGATTTTCCTGCGAATCAAGGCGTTCCCTCTCTTTTGAGTCAGCATCAAAATGGGGCCTTCAGCGCTGCTATCAATTTCGGTGAAGCGAATGCAGCCACGGCTCCATCAACTGTTTCCAGATTTTTCTGCTGCCTTGCCTTCACCTTGCGCTCTTGGATCGCGAGAAATTGCGAGGCAACGATGGCCCGCCTTTCTTCGTCAGAGATCCCGACCGCCTTCAGCATCGCGCGGTGGTGTTTGCTTGCGCGGCCTGATTTCGGGTGGCATATCCGCATGCGCCCGCCAGAATCTACGACGGTCAATGATTTCGATGAGACCAAATCCCTGCATTCCTTCCCATCTGGGGTATGCGACTGTGGCTCAGACATGAATCCAACTGGTCGAAATTGAATCGCCCGACGAACTGCCCGCCGCGCTGCAACGCAAGGCCTCAGATTTGGGAGTGGAATTGCGGCTCGCGGCGGCGGTCATGTGGTATGAACTGGGAAGACTGAGCCAGGGCAAGGCGGCGGAGGTGTCCAACTTGAGTCGGGCGGCGTTCAATAGCGAACTGGCAAGGCTCGGTATGTCCCCCTTTCAAGAAACGGCTGAGGAGATTCTGGATGCCGCCCGGAACTTGCCGAAACGAACGAAGTCGTGACCAATACCTCTCCGTTTTCCGTTGGTCGCCTAGCCATGGCGGGACTGTTGGAGTTCCTGCCAAAACTGCGTGGAGAGGTGACGAAGCACGAATCGCGACATCTGAATTCCCGGATGACAACCCAATCACACAGCGTACATATAGTGGCATGAGCGCAACCGAAATCATCGATGAACTCTCCAAGCTGACTGAGACCGAACGCCGGGCCGTGTTCGGCAAGCTGTTGGAACTGGAAGACCTGCCACTCTCGGAGGCCGACGAAGCGCTGGTCGAATTCCGGCTTGCCGCCCACCGAGCTGATCCCAAATCCTCCGTGCCGCTGGAAGAAATGAAACGCCGACTTCGCTCCCAATCATGATCTGGCGTGTGGTGGTCCGTTCGGACGCCCAACGTGACGTGGCCGTGGCTGCCCAATGGTATGAAGTCCGACACGAGGGACTAGGCGGTGAGTTCCGCGAGGCGGTGATTAAGGTTCTCGACGAACTTTCGGACAACCCGCTGCTGAACTGCCGACAGCACCCTCGCAAAAACATCCGTTGGCGCTACCCGCAACGCTTTCCTTACCGCGTTATTTACGAAGTGATCGACGCGGAAGGACTCGTGGTTGTTGCTGCGGTGTTACATGCGGGGTGCATCTCACGGAAAGGGTGGTTTTCTCGAGTGACAGTAAGATGAGATAAAAAATGCGCTGAGATTGCGAAGAGATTGTGGTCAGCCAGAAGGCTGGACGGAGAACTGCGCGTGTGGGAATAACTGCTGCCAGTAGCCGTTTCG
>CAMDJH010000085.1 GCA_945900455.1 Akkermansia muciniphila | reverse complement strand
TCGGTCGGGCGCTGCCGTTGGTGTGTCGCGAGCCAGGCAATCAGGATGCGCGTGATCATATGGCACTGGGGGCGCATTTGGCTGGCGTGGCATTCGCCAATTCCTCCTGCTGTGCCGTTCATGCGCTCGCGTTGCCGGTGGGGGGACGTTTTCACATCCCGCATGGTGTGTTAACTGGAGGTCTTGCCGCAGCGGTGATGCGGCGCAATGCCCCGGCGTGCGAAGCCGATTTCGTTGTTTTTGCGGCTGCGCTGGGTTGGGGGCATGTACCGGTTTTAGAGTTTGCCACGCGACTTGAAACCCTGTCGGAGCAGGTTGGAGTAGGGCCGGCCCTGCGGCGGGTGCCGGTGCCGAGAAGTTCGCTGGAAGCGATGGCGCGGGAAGCGGTGGCAAACCACCGTTTGATGAAGCCCAACCCGGTGGCGCTTACGGTTGCCGATGTGGTGAGCCTCTATGAGGAAACACTGCAGGTGAACTAAGATTGCGGAGGATCATGGCACCGGAACTCAACGAATTGAAGATCGAGCCCCGCCTATGGATTGACGGGGTCTGGGCCGATGGAAGTGGGACGGTCGCGGTTACGAATCCCGCGACCGGGGTCTTGTTGGCCGAGGTGCAACGAGGCAATGCGGAGGATCTTCGTCGCGCCGTTGAGGGTGCCCAGCGGGCCTTTGCCGCATGGAGTCGCACGCCGGCGGCGCTGCGGGGTGAGGTGTTGAAACGGACGGCGGCGCTGCTGACCGCACGCCGCAATACTCTCGCCGCGCTCCTGACACGCGAGCAGGGTAAACCACTTGCCCAGGCGCTTGGGGAGGTGGATTATGCGGCCAGTTTCTTCCAATGGTTCGGCGAGGAATCGCGCCGCCTCTGCGGCCGTATCCAGCCGCATCCGACGCCGGGATTCGAGTACCTGGTTCAACCCTTTCCCGCGGGCGTGGTGGGGTTGATAACGCCCTGGAATTTTCCGCTGGCGCAAGGTGCCAAGAAAGTTGCCGCCGCTCTCGCCGCCGGTTGCACCGCTGTGTGGAAGCCGGCGGAACGGACGCCGCTCATCGCTCTGGCCTTGGCGCCCTTGCTTGCGGAAGCGGGGTTGCCGGCCGGTGGGTTGCAGATTGTCACGGCACCAGGCCGCTTGGTGGGGGACGTATTCACCCAGGATGCTCGAATTCGCGTATTGAGCCTCACGGGCTCCACCGAGACGGGCCGCGCGCTGGCGGCCGCAGCGGTCCGGCATTTTCCGCGGGTCTCGCTCGAACTGGGTGGCAATGCACCCTTCATCGTGCTGCCGGACGCCGACTTGGAAAAGGCAGCATCCGATTTGGTGCGTCTCAAATTTCTCTGCTCCGGCCAGGTCTGCGTCACGGCCAATCGTGTCTTTGTTCCGGCCTCGCTTGAGTCGGAATTTCTGGAACACTTGCACCCCCTGTGGTTGCAGGCGCGCGTCGGGAATGGTTTGCACGACGGCGTGGACGCCGGGCCGCTGATCCATCATGAAGCCTGCCAGCAGGTTCGCGCCTTGATCGAGGACGCCCTCGCTCAGGGTGCGGCCGAAGTTTGCGTCAATCGCACGCACGCCGCCGATGCACGGCTGGCCGCCGGCAGCTTTTGCGCCCCTACGGTGGTGCGTGGCGTGCGCGATGACATGGCGCTGGCGGCGACGGAAATCTTTGGTCCGGTCGCCCCGATCCTCACGTATGAGAGCATCGAGGAGGCGGTGTGCCGCGCGAATGGGACGCCCTTCGGACTTGCTGCTTACGTGTACGGAGCCAATATCGCGCGGGCGCGCGCTGTGGCGGAAGCACTCGACGTGGGGATCGTGGGAGTCAATGAATGGCGGCCGCTCCGCGCGGAAATTCCGTTTGGCGGCATCAAGGAAAGCGGCCTTGGCTGGGAAGGCGGCGAGGAGGGCTTGCACGAATTCGTCGTGCTGAAGACGATTGCGCTTCCTCATGCGAGTTTGAATATTGATACGAGAAAAAATCTATGAGTTTGCTACGTAGCGAGTCTTGGTGGAACGACCCCTCCAATCCGGGCATGACGGCGCTCTATCTCGAGCGTTTCCTCAATTACGGCCTGACGCCCGGCGAACTGCAGTCGAGCCGCCCCATCATCGGCATCGCGCAGTCCGGCAGCGACCTTACCCCGTGCAACCGGGTGCATTTGCAAACGGTTGAGCGCGCCCGCGACGGCGTGCGCGACGCGGGCGGCGTGCCGTTGGTGTTCCCGATGCACCCGATCCAGGAATCGGTGCGACGGCCCACCGCCGCGCTCGATCGCAACCTCGCCTACCTCGGTCTCGTGGAAATCCTCCACGGCTATCCGTTGGATGGAGTTATCCTCACCACGGCGTGCGACAAGACAACGCCCGCCGCATTGATGGCTGCAGCCACGACCAATTTGCCCGCGATTGTGCTGTCGGGCGGGCCGATGTTGAATAGCTATCTTGATGGCAAACACGCCGGCGCGGGCACCATCGTTTGGGAATCCCGGCGGCGATTCGCGGCCGGAGAAATCGGCGCGTCGGATTTCCTGACGATGCTTTCCGCTTCGGCCCCCAGCGTTGGCCACTGTAACACGATGGGGACGGCTCTTTCGATGAACTGCCTGGCGGAGGCGCTGGGCATGAGCCTGCCGGGCTGCGCGGCCATTCCCGGGCCGTATCGTGAACGGTTGCAGATGGCCTACGAGACGGGACGTCGCAGCGTGGCGCTGGTTCGCGAGGGTCTGACCCCGTCGCGCGTGCTCACTCGCGAGGCGTTTCTCAACGCCATCATTGCCAACACCGCCATTGGCGGTTCAACCAATTGCCCGCCACACCTCACCGCCATCGCGCGGCATATGGGCGTGGATTTGCCTCTCCAAGATTGGGAGACGCACGGCTACGACGTGCCGTTGCTGGTGAACCTGCAGCCTGCCGGGGCGTTTTTAGGCGAGGATTTTCATCGGGCAGGCGGTCTCCCGGCCGTGCTGCGCGAACTTCTTGATGCCGGTCGATTGCACGGCGGTGCGCTGACCGTAACCGGTCGCACGCACGCGGAAAACCTGGCGGGCGTGGTCACACACAACGCCGAAGTCATTCGCCCGATGTCAAACCCGCTGCGCAGTCAGGCGGGTTTCCTCGTGCTCTCGGGTAATCTTTTCGACGCCGCGCTCATCAAAACCAGCGTCATCTCTCCGGAGTTTCGCCGCCGTTACCTCGCACGGATCGGTGCCGAAAACATGTTCGAGTGCCATGCCGTGGTCTTCGACGGCCCGGAGGATTACCACGCCCGCATTAACGATCCCTCGCTCGGTATTGATGAAGATACTCTGCTGGCCATTCGCGGTGCTGGCCCGGTCGGTTTTCCCGGCTCGGCGGAAGTGGTCAATATGCTGCCGCCCGACGCCATGGTACGGCGCGGTGTGAGTGAACTCCCCACCCTCGGCGATGGTCGCCAGAGCGGCACATCGGCGAGTCCGTCCATTCTCAACGCCTCGCCGGAGGCCGCCCAGGGCGGCGGGCTCGCCCGCCTACGCACCGGCGACCGTGTGCGGGTGGACTTGAACACCCGCCGTGTGGATGCACTCGTGCCGGCGGACGAATGGAACCGCCGCGCCAGCGAACCCCTGCCGGCGTTGCCGCCGAGCCACACGCCGTGGGAACAGATCTACCGACAGAACGTTGGACAACTCAACACCGGCGCGTGCCTCGAATGCGCGGTGTCATTCCGCTGCGTTGGCGCGCACGTACCCCGGCACAATCACTGACGCCATGCGACTTCGCGACAAAGTCATCCTCATCACGGGCAGCACCACCGGCATTGGTGCTGCCATGGCGCGATGTTTTGTCCAGGAAGGCGCGCGGGTGCTGATTCACGGACGCGACGCGACGCGGGGTGAGGCGTTACTGGCGGAGTTGGGCTCTTCCGCCGCATTGCATGTGGACGATCTCGCTGATGCCGAATCCCCGCCTCGGTTGGTGAAGGCGGCGTTGAAATCGTTTGGTCGCCTCGATGCGGTGGTGAACAACGCGGCCCTCAGCACGCGCTGTGATCTGGCCGGCACGGACGCCGCGTTCTTCGATCGGCTCGTGGCGGTCAATCTCCGCGCGCCGCTCCTGCTGATTCGCGCGGCACTGGGGCCACTCGCCGCCACCCAGGGCGCGGTCTTGAACATCGGCTCGGTGCTCGCCCATTGCGGCCAGGCTCACCTCGTGGCCTATTCCATCACCAAGGGCGGCTTGATGACCCTGACTCGCAACCTGGCCGACGGGCTCGGCCCTCGCCATGTGCGCGTCAATCAGCTCAACGTTGGCTGGACACTGACCGAGGGTGAATATGCCGTGAAAATCGCCGATGGCCTCGCGGCGGGTTGGCCGGAGCGTTTGCCCCCAAGCGCCAGGCCTTCCGGCCGGATCCTGACGCCGGAGGATGTCGCCCGCGGCGCGCTTTACTGGGTGAGCGATGAAAGCCGCCCCATTTCGGGGACCGTCGCCGACTTCGAACAATACCCGGTGATCGGCCGCGTTCCCAGCAAGGAAGAATTCAATCATGAGTAACCCTACCGTGACGACCGACACCGCAGCCTCCCCGTTTCGACTCGACGGCAAGATAGCCGTCATTACCGGCGGTGGTTCCGGCATCGGCCGCGCCATCGCGCAGACCTTTGCCCTCCATGGCGCCTGCGTCGAAATCCTCGACGTGGACGAGACGGGCGCGCGTGCCACCCTGAGCGACATTGCCGGGGCTGGCGGAAAGGCCGCGTGGCAGTCGTGCGACATCACCGACCCGGCGGCTGTCAACGCCGCCTTCGCGCACATCGTACAGACGCACCAGCGACTCGACGTTCTCGTCAATAACGCCGGCATCGCCCACGTCGGCAATGTATTGAACACGAGCGAGGCGGACTTCGACCGGGTTTATCGCGTGAACGTCAAGGGTGTCTTTCATTGCCTGCAGGCCGCCGTCGCCGTGATGGCGAAGCGCGGTGGCGGTGCGATCGTGAACATCGCCTCCACAGTGGCAGTCGCGGCGGTCGGTGACCGCTTCGCCTATTCCATGAGCAAGGGTGCGGTGCTGACCATGAGTCACTCGGTCGCCAAGGATTTTTTGAAGCAAAACATCCGTTGCAATGCCATCTGCCCGGGTCGCATTCATACGCCATTTGTGGATGGTTTCATCGCGAAGAACTACCCAGGCCGCGAGGCGGAAATGTTCCAGAAACTCTCCGAATATCAACCCGTCGGGCGCATGGGACGGCCGGAGGAAGTCGCCGCCCTGGCCCTTTTCCTCGCGAGTGACGCCGCCTCATTTGTCACCGGCGCCGCCTATCTCGTGGACGGAGGCACGGTGAACCTACGTTGAAAATCTTTCTCTTAACAGACGGTGTAAATTATTTCCCGCAATGTACCATGAAGAATAAACTCCGCATTTCGCCGGCCCGCCCGCTGGCATTCACGTTGATCGAACTGCTGGTGGTGATTGCGATCATTGCGATCCTCGCCGGAATGTTGTTGCCAGCACTTACCACAGCGAAGGAAAGGGCTCACCGCGCCAGCTGCCAGAGCTCGCTCCGTCAGCTTGGCCTGGCCTGCCACATGTACGGTGACGATAACAGGCAAAAACTTCCGCCCGGCGTGCGGGACGACGGAAACACCCACACGATTTGGATCGGCACGATCACCTATAATGCCATCAAGAAATACAGCAGCAGTAACATGAGCAGTTGCCCGAGTTTCGCCAACAAATTCCAATATTATCAGCCGGGAATCGGGTACGTCATTGGTTACAGCTATAACGGGGCTTGCAAGAAGCCTTGGGCGAATGAGCCCAACCCGAAATGGACGTCTCCGCAAACACTCACGGACGACCCCACTCTCGTGCTGGCGGCGGATCTGAACGCCTGGGATGCGGATTCCAATGGCTGGACGCTGGCGCCGCACGGACGCGGGGGTGCCATCAAGAATAAGGGGGAAGTCTTTATGTATGTAGGCGGGAAGACTTCCAAGCAGATGGGTGCAACGGGTGGCAACGTCGGATATTTGGATGGATCGGTGGCATGGAAGCCGATCGCCAAAATGACCAACTACTGGGCGTATCAGGCGGGTACGTATTTCAACGCCTGGTAAGTTCCGGGCCGTCCGTCCGAGTGGACGGGAGTGTCGGCCGCTCGAATGGATCCTGCTCCGTGTCCCCGGTCGGCGACGCCGGCTACTTCCGGTCGGGAAACGTCCGTCGTTGATAATGCAGCCATGCCGACACGCGTTGGCGCAACTGCCGGGAGATCACGGGGTGCTGTGGCGCGATGTTGGTTTGCTCCTGTCCGTCCAGCGACAAGTCATACAACTCCTCGCGGCCCGCCGTGGCGTTAAAGATATATTTGTAATTCCCTTCACGCACGCCGAAGAGGTAATCGTGGATCGCGCCGTAGAAGTAGGCGCGTTGCGGTCGGGAACGATCGAGGAGGCTTCGCCCCTGCCACGAACTCGGTGGGGCAATGCCGAGGGAATCGAGCAAAGTCGGGTTCAAATCCACGTGTCCGCCGATCGCGCCGGAGGTTTGCCCCGAATAGAGTTTTGGATTCCAGATCAGAAACGGCACCTGGACGTCCTCCTGATACACCTTGCCGCTGTGGCCATAGTTTTTGTGGGGAATTCCGAACGCCTCACCGTGATCCCCGGTGATGATGACGAGTGTGTCGTCGGCCAGTCCGCGTTCCCGAAGTCCGTCCAGGAGTCGGCCGAGTTGACGGTCGGTTTCGAGCACGGCATTCAAGTAGCGGCCCAAATCCCAGGACATCCCTCCGTAAGTCCGGTCCCCGTTGAGAAAGTCAACCTCTTGCCATGTGGTGGCCGGCTCGTAAGGGTGATGGGTTTCCTGCGTCCAGGAAAAGACGAAGAACGGCGCGGATCGGTCCGTGTCAATAAACTTCAGAATCATGTCTACCATGCAGCGATCTTCGACGGCCCAGGAGGACAGTTCCGGACAGCCCGAGTCTTTGGCGTCCCAGACCACGTCGTATCCGCGGTCCTTTAAAAACACATCTTGGTGCGCCCATTCATTGTATTGGGCGGTAATGAACGCTGTGCGATAGGCGCGCGCCTTGAGCACCTCTGCGACCGCGGTGCCCGGCCGTTGCGGATGTTCGGCCGTGGCTTCGCGCCAAGTGAGCGGTGGATATTGGGAAAGCGTGAGCGTCACGAGTGAATTGGCCGTATCGGTGACGTGCGAATAGTAATTGTTGAAGACAAGGCTGTGCGCGGCTTCCGCTTCCAAACGCGGCCATGTTTTGAACTTGCTTCCATACAGGCTCAAAAACTGCGTACTGATCGATTCGCAGACGATCACGATGACGTTCGTCGGGCCACGCGGAATGTCGGGCGATGGCCGAACTTCGCCGGGTCGTTCACTCATCGGCTGAAAATCGGCGAGGTATTCCGGCGGAAAGTCCGCTTTCATTTTCACGGAGGCGTGCCCCAAGAGTTCCGCGAAACTGGAGGCGGCCAGGACATAGTGCGGGTTCGCAGCGATCCGCTCGTCCGATTGATCGAGGTGGACTTCACCCCACTCCCCATTGAACTGGACCCAGGCTTGGTGTGCCCACAGCGCGATGATGGCGATCCCGGCCACTTGAGCCCACCTGAACCAGGCCCGATGCGGTGCGCGCACGAAGCGGTTACAGAGGAGAACGACCGAACCGTAGAGAGCCGGCACGCCAAGCAACCCGAAGATGTACCACCCGCTCACAAAGGCGCGGATGGACGACCTCAGGCTTTTCAGGTCGCCGCCCAGATAGAGCAGGGGATAGGTCAGAGGTGACCGCAACACTTCGAAGATGCGCACGCTCAACAGGCCGTAGAAGACGCTCAGGGCGCAGAACGATATCAGGCTGAACCCGACGACCCGCTGCAACGCCGGCTTGCGCCTGGTGACTCGGAGTAGCAGTCCGCCGGTGAGACCGACGACGAGCGCATAGGCCGCATCGGCACCCGATGCCACGAGGACGTCCAGACCCAATTCCTTCAATCCGGAGACGGAAAATGGCGGCGGCCAAAAATGCGCCACCTTCGCCGCCACGAGCGCCGTGCCCATCCAGAAACAAGCCCAAAAGAGGCGGGGCCGGCCTCGCGAATCTCGATTTTGCAATTTCATATCGTCCGATGACTGCGCCCACGGCGCGCCGGTTGATGAACAGTTTGTTTCGATTGCCGGCAGGTCTTCATGAGTCCTTTGTCCCCGGTGCAAACGACCCGGGCTGGGATACGTTAGGCAACGGGTGAAAGGACTGGGTTCGGTGCGGCGGTGAGTTTCCGAAAGGGCATGGTTTCGGGATCGAATCCGCAGACGTTGCTGAAATCGCAGTGGTCGCACGCCGTTTCGGTTCCGCGCTTGAATGGAGCGGGGGCGGATTCGCCGGACACGATGCGTCGACCCAGTTCCCGGAGCACGTTGCGTTGGGAATCGAGGAGTTCTTGGAAGTCGGTCGACGTGAGCAGATCTCCTCGCTTTGCAGGATTGCCGTCCTTTTTGAGATCCAGGCGAAACTGCGCCGTGGGGGATTTTCGCGGATCGGCGAGCCACTCCAAGGCGGCGAGATCAAACCGGCCCCGATGGACGAAGCCATCCTCCGCGGTCAATTCACCGGCGTCCTCCAGTCGTTGCCTCTCTGGCTTGGGTCGCAAGGGGATGTAGGCCATGCCGGCGGCCGAGGGGGCTGCTGCCAGCAATTCAGGGGGGAGGGCGCCTTCGGCTGAGACATCCGCCGTGAGTGTTGAATTTTCGGGGTTGCCGGGCTGCTTTCGCTGATTCACGAGCAATTCGAGCAGTGCGGCGAGGTAGGCGGGAAGCTGGACTTGCAACCCGGCGGCGGCGCGCCAGGGTTCGAATTTTTTCGGACTCGATTTGTAGTCGCCGATGAAGATCCAATTTTTGTTCGTTGTGGGATCGTGGTGCAGATCGATACGGTCGATTTTTCCCCGGAGAGCGAGACGCCGGCCGTTTCCTAGATCCAGTTTCCAGGCCGGCAGCGCGGCACCGGGCAAACCAAACGGAAGTTCGACCGCCACGGGATCCAAGGAGTGCGAGCTCATCCACCCCACGAGCGTTACTACGAGATGTGTCAGCTCGCGGATCATGCATTGGGTGCGGTGTCGAGAGGATGCATCCGATTGAAGAAGGCCGTGTCGGAACTCGAGCGAGACCTCGCGACCGATACGCTGGATCTGTTCGGAAATTTCGTCAGATTGGTAAGCCCGCCAAGGCTTGTGATCCGTCCGCGTCCGTGCGTGAAAGCGGGAGAGTACCTCGTGTTGGAACGAACCCCGTTCCCGCGCATCGAGCTCGAATTCCACCCGTTCGTTGAGCCGAAGCGCTGACACGGCGTAAAACTGAAACGGGCAGGCGGCGAATTGTTCCATTCGGCTGACCGACGTACGGAGTTCGTTGCCGAAGACTGCCGATGAGACCGCCCGAGCAAGCTGTTCGTGGGAAGCGGGGTGAGTGTCAGTCCGGGCGTCGACTGGAGCGGGGTCGGGAACGTTCCAGCAATCCGCGGTGAGTCCTGGAAACAGCTTTTTCAACGAATCGAGGAGGGGGGAGGGGGGGCGCTCTTTACCAGAGGCATCGCGGCGGGCGAGTGAAATGGCGACCCGGGTACGGGCTCGAGTGAGAGCGATGTAGGCGAGGAAGCGCTCGTGGCCAAGCTGTCTTCGGCCACTTCCAAGAAAAACTCCCGCCTGCTCCAGGGCGTCCCCTTCGTCCGGTGAAAGCAGCGGATGCTTCGAATTCGGGTCGGGAAAGAGTCCCTCGTTCCAGCCTGGCAGCACAACCAACTGGAGATCCGGATTCCGGGAGCGGTCGACCGTACCGATGAGGACTTGATCGAGCGCTGGAGGGACGAGTCCCACGGTCAAATTGCCCAGGGCACTTTCGAGAACGGGCAGCCAATCGGCGACGGGCATGCAATCCTCCCGGAAAGCTTGTTCGACATCCTTGAGCCACGCGTCAAGTGCGCTGAGTACCGAGCGATTCAGATCGGCCTGCGCGAGCGAGATGGAGGACTGCGGGGTGGCATCCGTCAGGGTTTTCGCCACCCCAAGCTCCAGCCAGAAACTGCGCAACCCGGCGGCCAGCACGGTCCCGGACGGGTGCGGACCCAGCGTTTGCGACAGCGTCGCGAACGGGAGAACCACTTTGTTGCGAAGGGCGTCGAGATCCTCGGCGATATCCGTGTGGGATCGCGCCCAGTCGGCGGCGTCCCACCCGCGGCAGAGCGCCTCATTTTCCAGCCGGTCGAGCGCGGCATCGTTGGTATCGACGAGGCCGGATTTAAGCGCTCCGAACCAATCTTCATGCCGCCACCCTTGGGCCAACGTTCGAAGTGCGCTCCGAGTCAACTCCGCCAGCGGGTGGTGGCCGGCGGGCTCTCGCTGATCGACGAAACACGGAATGCCCGCTCGACGAAACACGCGCCGGAAGGCGGGCAAATGGAGGTCGAGCGATCGAAAGAGGACCGCGATCTCGCGGTAGCGGCCGCCTTGGCGGACGTGCCTGCTGATTTCAGTGGCGGCGAGTTCCGCTTCATCTTCCGGCGTGGGGCAGATCGAAAGGTGGATCTCCGTGGGAATCGGAGGCGTATCGAAATCGAACCCGGTTTGACCGTGGACATCGATCGCCCCCAGCCAGGCGGCAGGGCGCGGATGTGTCCAATGCGTTTCCAAATGACGAAGTTCCGATCGTGATCCAAACCGCGAGCGGCGGTGGTCGCGGGGCAACAGATCAACGGATACCTGCGCCGCGGGCATCGCGGCAATCTCTCGATGGCACTTGCGGAATGTTTCACCGATGACGCTCCAAGCGGAGAGCCAGGAGGTAGGTTCCACCGGGGCATGATCGAGACAGAAGGCGAGGGTGGATCGTTTCGTGAACCGCAATGTTGCGGTGAGGAGATCCAGCTGTTGTGGCGTGATCTCGGCGAATCCATCGAGCCATAGCCCTCCGAATTGCAACGAATCGGACGGCGTCTTCCGCACATGTTCGGCGGCGAGTTCGATCCAGCGATCCGCGTCTTCGAGTTGATGTGCGGTGGTCCAGTCCCGGTAAGTGCGCAACAGGATTGCTGTGTCGGACAGCTTGGCCGCGAGCGTTTGGGGCAGCCCGGGGCGGGCCGCCAGCTCCGCGAGCGCCGCTGGGCCGAGTCGGTGCTCCTGGAGCGAACCGAGCCATTCGCTGAGTTTGCGCGCCAGCCCGGGCATTCGGGCGCTGGCGTGGAACAATTTTAGCTGGTCGCGATGCCGGCTCAGAAGCGCCCGAAGTACCATGACCCGCCCCTGCTCCGACAACAGGTCCGGCGGTGAAACCCCGAGCCATTCCATGAGACGTTCCGCGAGGCGGCCGAACGAGAGAATATGGAGCCGAGTGAAACCGGGAATCTCCGGGTCCTGAAGCAACTGGCGTTCGAGCTGGAAGGTGGCCTGTTTGGGGGCAATGAAAAGCAGCGGCGGACCATCCGGGGCCGCTCGCAGTTCGGCTCGAACCGCTTCGATGCAACGAAACGATTTGCCGGAACCGGCGGGGCCAAGGAGAAACTGAACATCCATCAACGGGGGGAGGAAAGCACGGACTGCAGCAATGGCAAGCGCAAGCGATAGAGCATGCGAACGGGGCGCATCCTGGAGTTGTTGGAGATTTTAAGTTCCAAAGGACGGATTCGTCGTGACTTTTGAAGAAAACATTGACTGCCATGAGGCTGCGGAGGAGCAATTCTGATTGTTGATCGGATAGGGATGCGGGGAATAACCGAAGGATGGCACCGCGACGAGGGGCGATAAACGGGGTATCCGGCCGATCAAATCGAGACTCTTTCGCCCCAATGGGCGCGAGCGTTGGCATCGGTCCGTTCCCGACTTAACGGCGGGACAGAGGGCGCGAAAAATATTTCCAGTTGCGCAGAACGAATCTGCCGTTAGGGAAGGGGGGTGTCATTGAGTTTGCGTTTCCGGTCAGGCGGCATTGTTCGCGGATGCCTGGCGCTGGCCCTGCTGGCGGGCGTCGCGGCCACGGTCCGCCCATTGTCGTTGATCGAACTAATCCAGAAATCACAGGTCATTGCCCATGGCACCGTTCGTTCCCTGGAGACAACGCGGGATGACGCGGGCCGGACGTTTACGCGAGTCGAACTGGACGTTGAAGAGGTTTGGAAAGGCACGAAAACGAACCGCCTTTCACTCGTTTTCGAGGGCGGGATTTTGGGCGAACGACGCGTCACGGTGTTGGGACAGCCAACGTACCGTCCGGGAGAGGAGTTGGTGGTTTTTTGTGCGCAGGGTTCGACGGGTCTTCTCGTGACGACCGAGATGGCCCAGGGCAAATTTGTGGTCGACCGCCATGGTCATGGCGGCGCAGCCGTGCGCAACACCTTTCTTGGTGCGGCCGCGTCCGGCACGCCGACCGGGGGGTACCGGCCGCCTTACCAGCTGCCGATTTTATTGAAGGACCTGCGACGGCAGGTTGAGGAAAACCGATGACGACGGAGACAATAGGACGACGGGAACTGCATTCAATGTCTGCTCCCGCAAGTGGGAATTCCTCCCGAGTCCGCCGATTCAGAGCGGGTCGGATTGGCCTGGTCCGTGGTGCGGCAGCGCTGACGGCAATCGCGTGGGCGTTGATTCAACCCGCACAGGGGTTTGTAACCCGCGACGAGTCGGGCGTTCCGGTCCGCTGGAATTTTAGCAGCCTCGGAGGGGAGAGTCCGGATCAGAATCCGCAGACTTTGGCCATCCGGTTTCGTCTGGGGAAACTGGGGTCCGGGCATGGCGACACTGCGGCCGAGTTGGCAGCGGTACGGGCGGCATTCGGGCAATGGCAGGCGGTGCCGGGGACGCGCATTCGATTTGAAGAGGCTGGATTGGTCGATAATTCGTCGGTGGGGGTGAACGACACGCGGAACACGGTGACCTGGGCCTCGGGATCCAGTCCGTATCTGAACTCCAGTGCATCAGCTCGCACGACGGTGGTGACGGTTGGGGCTGATTTGGTGGAGGCCGACATCGTGATCAACTCGGATAAGCCGTGGTTTGCCGATTACAACCATCCTCAGGACAACATCCTCTTCCTGGAGCCGGTGGTGACGCATGAAATTGGCCACCTTCTGGGATTGCTCCATTCACCCTTGGGCGGAGCCACCCTGTTCTGGATGGTGCCGCCCGGTTTGAATTCCGCAGTCGGGTTGTCTGCCGACGAGATCAGTTTTGCGCGCTCGATCTATGGGGCGACGGCGACGGCACCCGCCGTGGGGACCGTGAAGGGGCGGGTGCTCAAAGCGGGGAAAGCGGTGTTTGGCGCGATGGTGGTTGCCGAAGATGCCCATGGCGTGGTGCAGGCGGGGACCGTTTCCAACGAACAGGGGCAGTATCAACTCCCGGGGCTTCCCCCGGGCAGCTATCAGGTACGGGCGTCGTCGCTCGATCCACGAGGGGCGTCTTCCGACGAGTTCTTGGTGCGGGGTTTTGACCTGGATGAATTTGGCGTCGTCGACAATTCGGGGCAACTGAAGCGGCGATTTGAAACGGTGGCGACAGACTACGGAGCGAGCGTCTCCGGGAGCGTTTCCGTGACGGGTGGCAAAGTGGCGTCGTTGGATCTGACGGTCCCCGCCGGATCCCCGGCATTTCGGATTACGGAGATTCGGACATCGCTGGATCGGTCGCGATTTGTCAGTGGGGATGCGGCGGTGCAGGTATCGCCGGGACAGCAGGGCGCTTGGATTGGAGTCTATGTTCCCGGTTTGCCCTCCGGTGCGGTGGACCTTGCGGTAAGCGGGGATGGCCTGACACGTGGGGTTGTGGAAATTACTCGAAATGCGCTGCGGTCGATGAGCTTGGTTCAGGCCGAGTTTTCGGTTGCGCCGGGAGCAACCCCTGGGCTTCGAACAATTTCTGTGGCGGCCGGGGGGAGCACCGCGCGGGCGCATGGATTCGTGGAGGTGCTGCCTCCCTTCCCCGATTTCAATTTCGACGGGTTGGATGATCGATTCCAGAGGCGCTATTTCAGCCCGTTCACCCTGCCGGAAGCAGCGCCGGGGGCGGATCCAGATGGGGACCGATGGACGAACGCGCGGGAATTCTCGGCGGGATCCGACCCCCGGGACGGCACTTCCACCGGACTTCGGATGAGGATCCTGCGGCAACAGGTGACGGCGACCACCGCGGAGGTTACGTGTGAGACGGCGCCGGGAGCGCGTTACCAACTTTTTCGTCGAGGGGACGTTGCGGGAGCGACATGGCAGTCGGTTGGCCTGGCCGTGACGGCCGTAGGTAATTCCACGGTACTCTTGGATCCCAACACGGCGGGCCGGTTTCAATTTTATCGAGTGAGTCAGCTTCCCTAGTCCGCGGTCGCTGGACGCACGGTGGGGGAGAGAGGTCACAAATCGCGGGGCGCCGTCACCGTGTGAATACGGGGGTTCGTCAGGAGGGGGAAAACTTTTCTTTTCCGACGGCCGCTTCGCTGTTATCCGTGGAGTGTGATGCGTTTGTTTCGAGCACTGGTTTGCATTTTTTTTATGTTGGCGGCCCTGTGTCCAGCCAGCGCGGCCCAATTCAAGTTGTTGAACGGCGACGTTTATCGTGGAGTGGTCGCCTCGGCGGCGGACGATGGAGTGGTCTTCCGTTTGGAGGAGGGCGGTTTTTCGCCACGGGTGGACTACGCGAAGTTCACCGATGAAACACTTAAGGATTTGTCCGGGATGCCGAAGCTGAAAAAATTCGTCGACCCGTTCCTGTCCCTTGCGGAGGAGGAAAAGGTGATCCAGGCCGCGAAGCTGATCACCGTAAAACAGCCGCCGCGGCTTGAGCGACCGCAGGTGAAGCTGGGATGGGTGTCCGCGTTGACGTCGCCCAATGGCCTGTTTCTGCTCGGCGCCTTATTCCTTGCAAACCTTTACGCCGCCTGGGCGGTGGCCCAATTTCGCCATCGACCGATTGCCCTGGTGTGCGGTCTGTCGGCGATCCTACCCGTTTTGGCGCCCATCGTTTTTCTGGCCCTCCACAAGTCCGTTCCTCATGTGGAGCATGAGAGCGCCGTCGAAACGGGGCCGGTGACCATGGCAGCCGCTCCCGACAGTTCCGGTGGCAGTCGGGTGACGTCGCTCGGCACGGTCAAATCGAGTAGTGCGGCGGCTTCTGGCGCGGGCGATGTTGCGGCGAAGCACTTCAAGCGAGGTGAGACCACCTTCAACCGTCGTTTCTTTGAGACGCAATTCCCCTCCTTTTTCCGAGTGGTGACCTCGGAGGCGGACAAGGACATGGTCCTGGCCGTTTCGGCTGGACCGAAGAGTTGTGTGGCGTCACGGATCAGCCGCATCTCGTCCAATGAAGTTCACTTCAAGACCGCGACGGGCGGGGAGATTGGGATGGAATTTGGACAGATTTCCGAAGTGAGCGTCCGTCATAAGGATGCCAAAGCGTAAGGCTTGCGATGGGATTCCGGACGCTACTCCTCTTTGGGGCTCCTGGTGCTGGGAAAGGCACGCAGGGCAAGATTCTCGGTAAGATTCCGAACTTTATCCACTTCGCCTGCGGCGAAGCGTTTCGGAATCTCCGCATGGATACCGCCCTCGGTCGCACATTTCTGCAGTACTCCGGTTCCGGGCAGTTGGTGCCGGATGAGCCGACCATCCAACTGTGGAAAGCGTCCATTGATGGAATGATTGGCACCGGGCAGTACAATCCGGACGCGGACACCCTGATCCTGGATGGGATTCCAAGGAATGCGAACCAGGCGCGTTTAATGCAGGATCACATCGATGTGAAGGGGGTATTCAATCTGTTCTGTCCCCAACTCGACAAATTGATCATTCGGCTGCAGCGCCGCGCACTGCGGGAAAATCGGCTCGATGATGCCAACGTGGAAGTAATTCGCGCCCGGCTTGAAACGTATAAGCGTGAAACTCGGGCAGTCCTGGAATGTTATCCGGAACAAGTGATCCACCAGATTGACTCCACCCAGGAGCCCTTGCTGGTGTTGCTCGACATCCTTGAAATCATTGCCCGCATTCCCAAGCCGGCCGTGAGCGACGGAGACACGCGATTCACGGTCGCGGTCTGACCGGAGCGATCTGCCCTGATGCCCTTCGATTATTACTTTCCTGGCCAAATAATTCGGGATGCCGATTCCACCCCCCCTCGTAGCATCGTCCACTGATCACTGACCACTGACCACTGACCACTGACCACTGACCACTGACCACTGACCACTGACCACTGACCACTGACCACTGATCACTGACCACTGATCACTGATCACTGACCACTGCGCCCCCCCCGATCCGGGATTTCGAAAACCTGAACGCCGGCCCGCGTCAGGAAGTTGTCCGCATTGAGTACTCCGTCCGTGTCGTGGAATTGGGGATCGCGACGCAGTCCTTCGGCCTCCGGAGATCCACGGAGGACGATGGCGAAGTGAGCGCCGCTTTGACGCCAGCGTTTTGGGGAGGCACGCGGTTCATCGCCTTTCCAGATGGCGCCCAGGTGGAAAGCGGTAAGTAGACCGACACGGCCTCCTCGCATTGTTGCACTGCCGGCCACCGGGCCTTGGAATCCGGCCTGTTGCATCCGATGGGCTAGTTCAAGTGAGATCCGCCCAGCGGGAGCGATGCGGGGGAACAACACCAGAGCCAGCACCAACCAAGAGACTGCGCAGGCCAGGAGCAGCGTGGGCATCCAGCGGGCGGCAAGTGCCCAGGGGTTGGTACCTGGTTGTCTTGACGGGAGAGTTGCGCCCGCGACGGCGGCGAGAAAAAGCGACGGTAGGATCACTTGAAAAAAGCGATGATTTTCGTTTAGCCAAGGAAAGGGGGAGTAGAGCCCGGCAATGATCGGAACGGGCACCACGAGGGACCACCAGGCCGCTTGGCGAGCGGTTCTGGGCCACCGGAATCGGATGAATGCGCGCAGCGCAAGGAGCAGCGTGATGCCGCACGAATCGAATTTTAGAAAGGCCAGGAACACCTGGGGCACCGACGCGGCGATGACCCGGACCTGGTGCCATGCGTTCGACGCACTGGCCCAGGGTGACCAGTCTTCATAATCCATTTCGGTGGGATCCTCCCAGGAAGTGAGCCGCCCCGACCGCGGTTCATGGAAGGTCACCATGGTGGGGTTGGGATGTCGGATGAGTGGGGGGCGAGTGACGGCTCGATTGATTCGGACGCTGGTTGTGAGGACTGGACGGCCGTAGTGCCGCGACACCGTAACGCCCCACGGAATGATCAAGAACGCAGCGGTCGAGACCATCGCAAGTAGTGCCAATGCCTTCTCCCGGACAGCGTGTCCGCGAGAACTTCCGAGTGGACCAGGGATTAGGGCACAGGCGGCGAGGCAACACAGGATCGCTGTCGGGAGGAAGACGGCCTTGGCGAGAAAAGCGAACGCAAGCAGAAGGCCGGCACTGGACGCCCGAGTGACTCGTGTACGGGTGCAGCTCGAGCGGAGGCTAGTCAACCACGTGGTGTACCCCAACATGAAGAGACCTGCGCCGAGCAAGTCGGGAGTGATGGTGCGAACCGACCAGTGGATCGCATTCAGGCCGCAGATCCAACGGCCCCAGGTTCGTCGATTCGGAGACAACTCGGCCAGATCGAAAATCCGTTCGCACCCCCATACGAACACGAGAGCGGACAGGGCCATGACGACTCGTCCGGTGATCAGCGGGGGAAGCCCTGCCGCAAGCCCCGGGAGTATCAGCCAACTCAGCAGCGGTCCCCAGTAGCCGTTCACCGCGAGATCGCTGCGGCCATCAAGCCAGTGTTGAGCCACCTGCAGGTACGCAATGGCGTCGTGATTGAGTTGTTGATGATTTCGGGCCGCAGCGATCGTCAGAAGCCCGCACAGGATCCACCAGAAATGCGGGGACAATCGGTCCAACCAGCCGGGAGGGATCGCCCTATCTTCGGCGCTGTCGCGGGAGAGGGCGTCTGATGAGTCCGTGGGCACGTTCGAAGAGTTTGTTCCAAGAATATGACTGTGCGGGGCCCCAATGTGGGTGCGAATCCCGCCTTGACGGTGAGAGTGACAGCAATTGTGTTTCCTTGGAATACGCGAGACGGATGCCCTTCCGCTATTTTGAATCTTACGCTACGATCAAGGGCATGTTTTCCTGGCGTCTGGGCGTCCGATGGCAACTGCTGGCGCTCTTGCTGGCGGGGTCCGTCGTAATGGGGGTCGCGGCGGCGGCTCGGCCCACGCTGGATCCGGCAAGCTACCGGCTGCATCCAGATCTCGAAATGACCCTGTGGGCGGCCGAACCCGACATCGTGGATCCGGTGGCGATGTGTTTCGATGAACGGGGCCGGGCGTTTGTGGTGGAGATGCGCGATTTCCCGCTGGGGATTGGTCCGAACGGCGAGCCGGGAGGCACCGTGCGACTTCTCGAAGACCGCGATGGAGATGGGATACCCGACCGAAGCACGCTCTTTGCCGACCGGTTGAGTTTTCCGACGTCGATCACTCCGTGGCGCGGAGGAGTACTGGTCACGGCTCCCCCGCAGATCTTATGGTTGACGGACACGAATGGGGACGGTCGGGCAGATGTCCGTGAGGTTATGCTGGACGGATTCCAGTTGGGCGTGACCGACAGCAACGTGAACGGATTGCGGTTTGGGCTCGACGGCCGGATTCACGGGGCCAATGGGGGGAATGGCGGGCAAATTTTTTCGCCCAGAAAACCCGGTGCGACGTTAGAGCTGGGCAACAACGATTTTCGTTTTGATCCGGATACCGGCGAATGCGACGTTACTGGTCAGACGGGGGGAGGATTCGGACTCGTGTTTGATGAATGGGGCCGGAGTTTTACGACGTATAACGTGAACCATCTGCAGCACCGGTTTATGACGCGCCGCAGCGCAATCCGGTTCCCTGGATTCCCGTCGGAGGAGCTGACCGGCAGCATTTCCGACCATGAGGAAATGTCCGTGATCTTCCCCGTCTCGGTGCCGTCGACGCGGCCGAATCACCCGGAGCAGGCGGGTCACTTTTCGAGTGCGGGCGGAATTGGAATCCTGCTGTCTCCCGCCTTCCCGGGGGATATGCAGGGCAACGTGTTTGTTTGTGATGTGGTCGGGAATTTGGTTCACCGCGACGTAATCGAGCCGGCGGGGCCTGTTTTCAAGGCGTCGCGAGCGAAAGGTGAGGAGACACGTGAATTTTTCGCCAGTCGTGATCCAGCGTGCCGTCCGGTGGCGATCGAAGTGGGTCCCGACGGGGCGCTATACCTGCTCGACATGCAGCGGGATGTAATCGAGCACCCCGATTTCATCCCGGACAAGGTTAAGGCGACGCTAAGTCTGCGGGCGGGCGAGGACCGGGGGCGGATCTACCGGATTACACCCAAGGGCGGGTTGAAGCCAGTTCCTGTGGCGCTGGACCGCGCGGGCCCGGTGCAATGGGTATCGCTGCTTGGAGATTCGCGGGCCTGGTGGCGCTTGACGGCGCATCGCCTGCTCCGCGAGCGGGGGTCGCGGGAGATCGTGCCGACGCTTAAGAATATGGCCCGGAGTACCTATTCGCGAGTGAAGGAGGTCAAGACGGCCGAAGGGGGGCAATCCATCCAAATAACCCTCGAAAATTTCACACCCTCGCTCGCCCGCTTACACGCCTTGTGGTTGCTGCGCAGCCTCGGTGCGTTGGACGTGGCGGAAATACGATTAGCACTCGCGGACGGGGAGGCGGGTGTTCGGGAAAATGCCGCCCAACTGGCAGCGGAATTTCTGCCCGATGCCACCGTACTCACCAAGCCGTTGCTCGAATTGGCCACCGACCGGTCACCCAGGGTTCGATTCGAAGCTGCCCTCGCCTTTGGAAATTTGGGAGGGGGCGATGCCCTGGCCGGTTTACAACAGGTGCTCCGGACCGATTATGCACAACGTTGGACCCGACTCGCCGTTTGGTCATCCCTTGGGGCTAACCTCGCGCCGCTGGTGACCGGCTTGGTGCAAGACCGGAATTGGCGGGATGCCTCCGGTGAACAGCGTCTGGCCGCGTGGCGGGAGTTGGCCGAATTGGCCGGTGCTCGGGCCGACGTTGCTCCCGAGGAGGCAACTTACCTGTGGAGCAAGATGGAGATAACGGTTGCCGAAGCCGTCCGCACCCGGGTGGCTCAAGGGATGGCGTCGGGCCTTGCCCGCAGCGGGGGGAGTCCGACCTTGGGCGGCACCGGCCGTCAGGCGTTGAACCAACTCCTCCTCAGTGGAAATCCCGAAGCGGTCCAAGCTGGCTGGCAGCTCTCCAAGATCTTGAAACAGCCCGAGACTCCGGCCCAGTTGAAAGCGCTGGAGAGTGCCGTTCACGCTTCGACGAACCGGAGCCTTTCGTTGGAAAAACGGCTCGGCAGCATCCGATTGCTTGAGTTTTCGACACGGTCCCTGCCCGCCCTGCTCGCACTACTGGAGGGGACCGAACCGGCGGCGATTCAATCCGCGGCGGTCGGCATCCTGCGGAGTCACGCGGATCCTCAAGTGGGGCGTTCGCTCATTGAACGGTGGCGTTCCTTGGCACCGGCCTTGCGGCCGACGGTGCTTAACGTGTTGCTCGATAAGCGCCCGTTTCATGAATCTCTGATCACTGCTTTGGAACGGGGCGAGCTGACCGTGGGCGAGCTGAATCTTGACCTCGAACAGAGACGCCGCCTTTTGCGGGAGAGCTCGGATGGGATCAAAGTTCGGGCGGGAAAATTTTTTGGGGATGAGGAGTACTCGAGCCGAAAGGCAGTCGTGCAGGAATGGCTGGCACGAATACCAGCGACCGGGGATCCGGTTCGCGGTCGACCCCTGTTTGAACAAACCTGTGCGCCCTGCCACCGGGCCGGGGAGATTGGAAACCGGGTGGGCCCCGACTTGACCTCGGTGGCCCATCGGAGCGTCGAGGACCTACTGTCGAACATACTCGATCCCAATATGGCCATCAATCCGGGCTTCGTGGCCTATACGGCCGAAACGAAGTCTGGCACGCTCGAAACCGGTGTCCTCCAGTCCGAGAATGCCGACTCCATAATTTTGCTCCAGGCCTTCGGAATGAAACGGGTGTTACCCCGGCGTGACTTGTTGCGGCTGGCATCGAGCGGCCAGTCCATGATGCCCGAGGGATTGGAAATCGGGCGCACGCCACAGGAACTCCGCGATCTAGTGGCGTTTCTTCAAAATATCCGCTGAGCACGGACGGGGACATCGGGCAGTTGTTTTTTGGGTCAACCCGATTTCTGCTCCGCCCGGATGCGTTTCTTGTCGATCTTACCGACGCTCGTGCGGGGAATCGTGGTGACGATGTGGAATTCGGTGAGAAGGGCCCGCTGATGCACCAGCCCTTCGGCGATTACGTTCCGGAGGTAGCTGGTCAGTTCCTTGGGCGACACGGGGTGAGCGAAGCCATCTCGGAGCACCACGGAGGCCACCGGACGCTCGCCCCATTTGGAATCGGGCATGCCGACGACGGCAACCTCCTGAACCGAGGGATGCTGACTCAGCACATTTTCCAATTCCAGTGACGATATCCATTCGCCTCCGATCTTGATTACGTCCTTGAGCCGGTCTGTAATCCGGATGTAGCCATCCGCGTCTCGATACGCGAGATCGCCTGTGTGCAGGTTTCCACCGCGCCAGAGCTCAGCAGACCGCTCGGGCTCGCGAAAGTAGCCGGGCGTCAGCCAAGGGCATTGCAGCACGAGTTCACCTACGTTATCCGGCCCCCGTGGCAGCTCCTTGCCCCCTGGATCCACGATACCTGCCCGGACCAAAGCCAGCGGAAATCCGGTACGGGATGATACCGCCAGCATCGCTGCCGGATTGTCGGTCGGCATCCCCGGTTTGATGTGCGAGATGGCCACGAGAGGGCACGTCTCCGACATGCCGTATCCGGCGAGAAGACGGATGCCGCGATCGGAAGCTTGTTGCGCCAGCCCCTGCGGAAGCGCGGCCCCGCCGATCACCATCTGAAGGCGGGATAAATCCACTTGGGAGCTGTACGGATGTTTCAACAACATTTGGAGAATTGTCGGAACCCCGTGTGTAAAGGTGACGCCATGTTCGGCAATCAATCGCAGGAGCAGTTCCGGTTCGTAACGGCCCGGGTACACCTGCTTTGTCCCCAACATCGTTGCGAGATATGGCACACCCCAGGCATGCACATGAAACATCGGCGTCAGCGGCATGTAGACGTCGTCCGCGCGGAAGCTCGCCGGATTCGAGTGCGCCGCGAGCGACAGGCCAGCCCCTAACGTGTGGAGTACCAATTGGCGGTGGGTAAAAAATACCCCCTTGGGATTCCCTGTCGTGCCCGTCGTATAAAACAGGGTGGCGACGGAATTTTCATCCAGATCCGGAAAATCGAATGACGTCGTGACCCGCGCCAATAGCGATTCGTACTCTCCGGCGATTGGCAGCGAAAGGGCGGCCGGTGCCGGGGCTCTATCCTCGAGCACCACCACGGTCTCGACGGTGGTGAGGCGGCCGGCCACCGACTCAAGCCATGGCAGGAAATCGGTGTGGACGAGCAGTGTTTTGTCCCCGGCGTGATTCACGGTGTACAACATCTGTTCCGCCGTGAGCCGGACGTTCACCGTGTGTAAGACCGCTCCGATCATGGGCACCGAAAAAAAACATTCCAGGTAGCGGTGACTGTCGTGATCGAGAATTCCGACGCGGTCACCGGGCTTCACACCCAGTTCCTGGAGCACGGCCCCGAGTTGTTCGAGCCGACGACCGAAGGTCGAATAGGGAATTCTCCGCTCGTTGCGATATAGGATCTCTTGCGTGGGCGCCCAGGCGAGGGCGCGCTCGAGAAGGCTCCCAAGGATCAATGGTTGTGGGCGTCCCGCCTGAGGATAATCTGAAAGTGACATAAATAGCAGTGCGCCCAAACATCGCTTGATATGGGTGGCTGTTCATTCGAGTATGGTTTTACCATATCACGAAGACAACTTGAGATTGCCGATGATTTGATTGGATAACGTGACAGGCTCGCTATCATTGGCTTACGGCTTAAAAATCATTCTTGGATCGCCTTGGGATTCGGTGGCAGCAGATCGCTCGTCTTCAACCGTCAACCGATCGCATTCACTCGCAAATCGCGCATCACGCTAATGCCCGGTAGCGGGACTCCCCGTATCGGTCGTGCCCCGTCCTTGCGCCTCGCCCCA
>CAMDJH010000084.1 GCA_945900455.1 Akkermansia muciniphila | reverse complement strand
GGCACCGGTCTCCTCCGAAACCACAATGACAACGGCGTCCGTTTCCTCGCTCAAGCCAAGCGCGGCGCGGTGGCGGGTACCGAGGGACTTGGGGAGATTGGGTTTGTGTGAGAGTGGAAACATGCAGGCGGCGCGGAGAATACGGTCGCCCTTGATGATCACCCCTCCGTCATGGATGGCGTTGTTTGGAAAGAAGATGGTCTCCAGCATCTCGGGAGTTGCTTCGCAATCGACGGGGAGGCCGGCTTCGACGACGTCGCTCAACTGGATGCGTTGCTCCAGCGCGATGAGGGCGCCAATCTTTACCGGCGCGAGGCGGTCAACAGTCTGAATGATCACGGCGATGTTTTCTCGCTGTTCCCGCGTGCTGCTTAGGATTGGGAGATTTCCTAGTTCCGCGAGCAGGCGGCGGAACTCGGGCTGAAAGATGACCACGACAGCGAAGGGAAGGAATGCGAAAAATTGTGTCAAGAGTGCGGTAAGGACGTCCAACTCGAGCAGCTTGGTGACGAGCGTCGCCGCCAGGAGTAGACCGAGGAATCCGGTGACAACGGGAGCCCCGCGTGTGCCGCGGATGAAGATGAAGGCATAATAGATCCCCAGTGCGAGGATGATGATTTCCAGCGCCGGCCGCCAAAGCGAATGAAGGAGGTTGAGCAACACGGATCCTGGGATGTTCACTGCCCGGCAGGGCAGGGCAGTGGCGACGTGGTTTCGGACGAGGATTGAGGAGGGAAGCGGCCCTCCAGTGAGTCCCAGGCGCGGATTGCCTGGGACGTGGCCGCCACGTCATGAGTTCGAAATATCTGCACGCCCTGATGGACGCTCCAAAGAGTCAAGGCCAGCCCGGCTCCCAGACGGTCGTGGCCGGGTTGGTTGCACCATGCGCGGAGAAACGATTTTCTTGAAAAACCAAGGAGGATAGGTCGTTGGTGTCGGAAAAACCGGGCGACCTCCGTAATGAGTTGCAGATTGTGGCAGGGGGTTTTTCCGAAACCAATCCCTGGATCCAGAACGACCTGTTCCGGGCGCACACCGTGGTGGGACAGCCAGGTGAGACGTTCCTCAAAAAATACATCCACCGATGCGACGACATCGGAATACATTGGATTCCGCTGCATGGTCTGGGGTGTTCCACGCATGTGCATGACGGCGTAGCCGGCCCCGGTTTGAGCGACGATGTGGGCCATTTCGGGATCGGTCCGGCCGGCCTCGACGTCGTTGACGATGGATGCTCCCGCGGTGAGGGCCGCCCGGGCAACGGCAACCTTACGGGTGTCAATGGAGAGCGGTTGGGTGACCTTGCTTGCGAGGGCTTCGATCACCGGGATCACCCGCCCGAGTTCCTCCGATTCGCTGACGGGGGTTGCGCCGGGCCGAGTGGATTCGCCGCCGATGTCCAGGATGTCGGCACCGTCGGCCGCCAACTGAAGAGCATGGATCACAGCGGCCGAAGTCGTTGCGTGACGGCCGCCGTCGGAGAATGAATCGGGGGTTACGTTCACAATTCCCATGAGCAGCGGGGGGCGTGGAAAGGTGAACTCATGCTTGCGTGCGACAAACGTCATGACCTCGGGCAAGGTTCGCGCAGGTTAATAGGTCGCGCCGACCTGTTGGGCGATCGCGGAGCGTTGAATAAGTTCAACTTCATAGCCTTCGGGCGCGTCGATAAAAGCGAATCCACCGGAACCATCCGGTTTTAGGTGCGGACCGTCTGAGTACTTCATTCCATGGCGGGAGAGGTGCTGCTGAAACTCGGTGAGGCTGGCCACTTCGAAGGCGAGGTGGGTGAGGTCGGGCTGAACGTGGACCGGACCGCTCGAAGGGAAATGGCAGAGTTCAATGGTTTCCTCACTGGCAGGCGCCTTGAGAAAAACCAGTTCGGAGCCACGGGGCGACTTGTGGCGCCGAACCTCTTCCAGGCCGAGGATCTCCTTGTAGAACTTCACGGACCGTTCGAGGTCGTCCAATCGGTATCGTGTGTGCAGCAGGCGGGTGACTTGCATGGGGGCACGCTAGCAGGGATGCAGCCAATTCAGAAGATTGAAAATGAACAGTGATTCTCGCCAGTAGATTGTAAGTGATTTTGCATCGTGAAACGGCAGTGTCGGGTGATTTTATGGATGCTCCGGATTCCCTCGATTTGATGCCGACAATGAAACCCATGCGCGGCAAGCGATGGAAGCGCTGGCTTAAGATTTTTGCTTGGACCGTGGGAGGGGGTCTCTTGTTCCTTCTCACGGCCGCGGGAGTTCTTTCCTACCTCTGGCTGCACGGACCGCTCCAAGGATGGTTCGTAGAGAGAATGCTGAGCGACGATAGCCGATCCCTTCACGAAGAGAGACTTTGGCCTCCGCCCGGATGGCGGCCCGGAGAACCCTTGTCCGACACTTGGTCCGGCCCGCGATTGAGCGCGGCGGGGTTGACGTCGGCAGGGCAGCTTTTTCAGACGACGAATATCTGGATTGCTGGCCTGGAATTTTCCGAGGAATCGTGGAAGCGAATGCCCCCCCGTCGCCTCAATCGAGTTCCGGGTTTTATGAAATCCGACGGCACTCTCCTTCTCAGCAATACCAATGCCTCGCGAAATGGGCTGGCGGGCGTGGTGGGTTATGATTTCGACTTTGCGGCCGCGAATTTTGAATTGGGTGGCGTACGCATCACCAACGTCGCCGCGCGTTTCAAGGGGAATGGAACCTTTCTCTCCGCGCTACACCGATGGAAGAAGCCGCTCAAGGTAAACCTCAATAAGTACACCCAGGGCAGGGAACTGGCCGGCCGGGAGACGTTTAACTTCGGTAATTTGAGTTCGGACGCATCGTGTCTGAGCGATTCCCTTTCGTACGAGGCCTTTCGGCTGGCGGGCGTGCCGGCGTGCCGGACGGCGTTTGCCCGGATGTTTCTCTCCATCCAGGGCCAATTCGAGAAACGGCCACTGGGTTTGTATGTAATGGTCGAGAATCTCGACGAGGAGTTTTGCGAAGATCGATTCGGTACCCGGAAGACCGCTCTCTTCAAGCCGGTGACGTACACCCTTTTCCGGGACCTTGGGGATGATTGGTCCGCCTACCAGCGGGTCTATGATCCGAAAACTCGAATCACTCAGGCCCAGCAACGGAGGTTGATCGAGACGGCACGGTTTGTGACTCGGTCGACGGATCCAGAATTTGCCGGTCGGGTCGGTGATTTCTTTGATCTCGACGAATTCGCCCGATTCCTGGCGGCGTTGGTCTGGATGTCGAGCTATGACGGATTCCTGTGGAATGGACAGAACTTCGCGATCTATATCGATCCGCGATCCGACAAGTTCGGGTTCATTCCGTGGGACCTCGACAATTCGTGGGGGGAATCCTCCGGAGTCGGCACCGTGGAACAACGTCAACAGGCCAGTATCCGTCATCCATGGGTGGGTCCGATGCGGCCGGCATTTGCCCTCAAGCGCTTTTACCAGGCGCGGGCGGCCTCCGTGGAGGAGCAGTTGGCCGGGCGTTCCGAAGGGGTCATCATCCAGCAAAAGAGATGGAACTGAGGCGGCGAACCGCGGATGGACGCCGATGGACACGGATGGGAAAAAGGTCGTTCCATTCGTACTCAATCCATCCGCGTTTATCCGAGTCCATCCGCGGTTCAGCTCTCGAACTTAGGATGGATGCGTCTCCGACGCTCCGGCAGCCAACGATCGGTAAAGTTCGAGATACTGGGCGCCGACCGCGGTAGCGGACCGGAGTCGGACACTGTCACGCAGGGCCTCGGGCCCGGCCGCGCTGAAATCGCCCCGCAGGATGCGGCCCAGTTGTCGGGCCAGATCCGAGGCGTCGTCGGGGCGGAAGAGGAGACCTGTCCGATCATCGAGTAGGATATCGACGTTGCCGCCGCTGGCGGATGCGAGAGCGGGAATTCCGAGAGCGAGCGCCTCCATGAGGGCGACGGAGCACGGCTCGTTAGTGGACGGCAGGATGAACCAGTCGGACTCTTGGAGCGCGGCGGCAACGCCGTGGGTGGGTCCGCGGAGCCGAATTTGCGAATCCAATGCGCGGGAAGTGATCAACTCGGCAAGCTCCCGGGCGTAGGCCTGGGAATCGGGGTCCGACGGCGTGGGACCCCAGATGTCGAATCGGACGCGACACCGGAGATCTTCTGGTAGCAGCGCCATGGCTTGAACGACGAGATTCCAATTCTTCCAACGAATGACGTTTCCCACTCCGGCCAGGCGGAGTTCCGCATGGGCCGTTCGGGGTGCCGATTCCCGGCGGAGCGGTTCGGAAAAAAAGTCGTCGGCGCAGCAGGCAGAAATTATTTTCACCCGACCCGACTGTTGCGAAAGCCGGTAGTGGCGAGCCATGGCTGGAGACAGAACGACGGTGGTGAGTCGCGGCCAGCGTGCAGCCAGTCGGTAGAGGCCGGTTCGGCGGGCGAATGCATGGTTCGTAAACAAGACCGCGCGACGCAGTCGAACGGTCGCCAGCATCGCAACCACGAGCGGTCCCCGGGCATGAGCGTGCAAGACGTCAAACGATTCCTGAGCGAGCAGCTCGCGAAGTTCGGTAAAGGCCCTCCATCCTCGGTGAATAAATTCGCCGGGAGTTGGCGTCTCCATCAGGAGATTCCGACTGCGGCGATACTCGAGCGGCGGTTTCCGGGTCTCACGGTAAGACTCATTCACCCAGACAACATGATGGCACGCGGCACCCGTGCCGGCTTGGATATTCCGGACGACGCTGAGAACTCCGCCCAAATCTTCGTCAGCCCCGACGAGATGCAGGACTCGGAGGGGATTTAAGGCGGCCATTTTAAGGCGGCCATCAGGCAGGCAGCGGCTCCCGACTCGGGATCAGCGCTGGTGAGTTCGCGGATTCGGGGGGTGACGACGGTGCCTGCGCGGCCAGTTCGAGGCGTAGCCGGAGTCGGAGGCGGAGTCGGTGCTCGGCGACGATCAGCATGCCGGCTGGCAGGGCGAACGATCGGAGACCAAACTCGCTATCGCCGTGCAGAAAGATGAAGATGAGAGTCGAGGCGATGAAATGGGCGGATATGACCGAGCAAAGGCGCTCGAACGAGTCATACTCGGGAAGAGTCCGGAGCATTCGGATAATGCGAAGTGAGCAAAAGCAGCCCGAGCCGAGAAAGAGCAGCATCGAGGCGGTTCCAGGCCACCCGGTGTTGACGAGCAGGCCGATGAACCCATTGAAGAATGTGTCCGGTTCGCGGACACCTGCGAACGGATCGTAGCCTCCGCCGAGAGACTCATTTTTTCGAAATCCGCGGCCCAGCAGCCGATACGCCGGTGCCATTTCCCACCCGAGTCGTCGAAGCTCTTGACGGCCCCTCCAGGTAACGTCCCCATCGTCCCGCGCGACGCGGCTGACTTCGATACCCGGGAGAACGGAGACGGCGCGTTGGGCGGCGAAGGGGAGGCTACCGGCGAACGTGTAGAGGCAGACGAGGGTGACGGCAGTGGCGAGCGAGGCTACGATTACCCGTTGCATGGTAAAGAACCGCTGACTCCAAGCACAGATGACAAAGAGGATTCCGAGGAAAACGATTAGGTACCGGTGGCCTCCCAGCGATCCCAACCCGAGGAGACCCAGGCTGACGGGCCAGAGCCAGACGGTCCGGGCACGGGCAAAGTCCGACAGGCTGCGGAAGGTGAGGAGGAGCAGGATCATCGCCTGTCCGACGAGAAACAGGGATTGGAATCGCCGGATGCCGAGTTGTGCGGACTGGTTTTCAAAATTGAAACCGTCATTGGGCAATTCGAACAAATAAAGGAGGCCGAACGCCGACGTGCCGCCAAAGGAGAAAACAAAGTCGGAAACGAGAAACGATCCGGCGAGGATGCATTGCCACGAAAAGAGGCGAACCATCAGTGCTTCGGAAGGGGCCTTGATGGCGAACAACAAGGGAAACACGGAACATAACAACTGCTGAACGTAGAGGCGTCCACCAATTTGGCCGCCACCGAATACCCGGAATCCAACGCCCCGAAACTTCATGATCACAATCAAATTCAGGCAATAAATCATCATTCCGAACAGCATCCAGCCATTCCGATTGATGATGGCCGCGGTTTCGCGGGAGCTACGGCGAAGGGCGATGGTGATGACGATGCCGGTCCAACCCATCACGGCGGCGACTTCCCACCAGTAGGGTCTGCCGGGCAGCGGCATGATCAACGCCGAGTTGAATGTGGTAACCGCTACGATCGTCGCCAGGGAGGCGTGATAGGGCAGGAGGAGCAGCCAGAGGCCGAGGCCGACCAAGAGGACCAATTCGGAAAGTCCTTGGGCCAGGAGCGCTCCAACCACGATGGCGCCCAGCATGATGATTCCCAACCAGACGAATTTCTCGAATTGCTGTCCGGCATCAATGGCGTTCACGCCCTATGCCTACCCATCGCCACTCAAGGAGGCAAACGGTTTTTGCGAAACGATGTCCTTATCCGACTCGGAACCCGCCTTTTTTGAACCTTTCGTTCTGGCAAGCGCCCATCGAGCGCATCACTGTCGCAAACAGCATTTTTCCAATTTGTGAACGAGACAATCCGCTACCTTCAATCCTGCACGGGCGATGAAGAGATCGACATACCCAAACTGGTGGATTGCGTCATCATTGATGCGGTCAAAGCGGGCGCGAGTGACATCCACATTGAGCCGTGGGAGAATACCGTGGCGGTTCGCGTCCGCATCAGTGGCGTGCTGAACGAACTGGTCCACCTGCCGAGCGATCTGCTGCCCAAAATCACGGGGCGCCTCAAGGTCATGGCCAACCTGATCGGGCATGAGACGTCGTTGCCGCAGGAAGGACGGGCGTCGACGTTTCCCGAGGCCGGGAATGTGGTGCTCCGGGTTTCGACATTTCCCACGATTCGGGGCGAGAAGATCGTGATCCGAATCTTTGATCCGACGAGTCGCAGTTTCAATCTCGAGGGACTGGGCATGGAGGACGAGACGCTCGTGACCTTGAAATCGTTGCTGGCGAAGCCGACGGGGTTGATCCTGCTGACGGGGCCGACGGGTTCAGGAAAGACGACGGCAATCTACGCGGCGCTGAATCACTTGATTGATCGGGCGGGGCCGAGCATCAGCGTCGCCACGGTTGAAGATCCGGTGGAATTCAATCTGCCGTTAATTGCGCAGTCGCAATGCAATCCCGCCCGTGAATATACGTATCCGGTCGCTCTGCGATCGCTGATGCGCCAGGACCCGCAGGTGATCATGATCGGCGAGATTCGCGATGCGGAAACCGCGAATATCGCAGTCCAGGCGGGCCTGACCGGGCACTTGGTGCTGAGCACGATCCACAGCTCGAGCACAGCCGGTGTCTTTGCCCGCCTGATCAACATGGGGATCGAGCCCTTCCTCCTCGCCTCGAGCATTGCCGGAGTTCTGGGGCTGCGGCTGGTGCGGAAAAATTGCCCGGTATGCATCGAAGAGTACATGCCCGACGAGTCGGTGCTTCGATTGTTGCCCGAAGATGTCATCGCGACCGCGCAATTTCGGAGGGGTATTGGTTGCCAGACGTGTGCCCACACAGGATTCAGCGGCCGGGGAACCGTCACAGAAATGCTGATTGTCGACGAAGTGCTGCGGGATGCGATTCTGGAAAAAATGCCGACGCTCCGATTCCAGGAGTTGGCGATCAAGGGGGGCTTGCAGACCTTATGGCGACTGGGACTTCGTCGGGTGGTTCGGGGGGAAACGACGGTCGAAGAGATCATGCGGGTCATCGGAATGGAGGGATTTTAAGTTCCGTTGCTTGATGTGCACGGGGGGTGCCGGCAGAATGCCCCGCTGATTGGAAACCATGATGACTACTTTTTCTGGATTGGTGGATTTGCGGCCAGGGTTTGTTCCGCGGCCGGGCGCCAGTCATGTGCTTTTTGATTTCGATGGAACCATTTCGCTGGTGCGGCAGGGATGGCCGGAAGTGATGGTACCGATGTTTACTTCGATCATGCCCGCCATCCCGGGTGAGACCGAAGAGCAACGTTCGCGAGTCGCTTTCGAAGACATCATGCGGCTGAACGGGAAGCAGACGATCTACCAGATGATGCAGCTGGCGGACCGGGTCCGCGAGCGCGGGGGTATCCCGGGCGATCCACTCGAGTACAAGCACGAATACCTGCGCCGATTGAACGAACGGATTGCGAGCCGACATGCGGGGCTGAAGGCGGGAACCGTGAAAAAGGAGGATTTTCTGGTCCATGGCACTCGCGCGTTGCTGGAGCGCCTGGTGCAGCGTGGGCTGCCCCTCTATCTGGCTAGTGGCACCGACGAGCAATTTGTGAAAGCGGAGGCCGAAATGCTCGACGTCGCCCGCTATTTCAAGGGGCGGATCTATGGAGCGCAGGACGACTACCGAAAATTCAGCAAAAAGATGATCATCGATCGAATCCTCCTGGAAAACCAAATCCCCGGCGGTCAGCTGATCGCATTTGGGGATGGGTACGTTGAAATCGAAAACACCAAACAGGTGGGCGGACTGGCGGTGGCGGTGGCAAGTGACGAAGCCAATAATGGGTCCGGCCGGATGGATCCTTGGAAGCGAGAACGACTGCTCGGGGTCGGAGCGGATATTTGTATCCCCGACTACCGTGATCTGGATCCCCTGCATGCTCTGCTTTTTCCGGGATGAAACAGCGCCCGCTCGATCTATCCCGGCTGAAGACGCTGCCTCTGGCCCGGCGCCGGAGTTTGTCGTCGGTTGAGGAAATCCTTTTGCCGCTGGAGCAATCTCCGGCGGCGCTTCCCCCAGCCGTTCTGCTGCGCGTTCGAGAGGCGGCGGCGCGCCTACGCGAGGCAAAAACCCGCGGAGCCCAGGCGATCCTCATCTACGGAGCTCATCTCCTTCGGAATGGTGCCGCCCTCCTCGTCGCCGACCTCATGGAGCGGGGTTGGATTACGCATCTGGCGACGAATGGAGCGGGAACGATTCACGACTGGGAATTTGCCTGGCTGGGCCGTTCGACCGAGGGGGTGGAAGAGAATGTCGCCGCGGGCACGTTTGGCACGTGGGAAGAGACCGGAAGAAATATTCATCTCGCGCTACTGGGCGGCGCGCTCGACCGGCTGGGGTATGGGCGCGCGCTCGGGCGGTTCATTCACGAGGATGGAGTCACACTTCCGGACCCCGAGGTTCTGGCGGGAATGGTGGCCCAGTTTCCGGCGGATCCACTCGCGGCGGCGGGGTGTGAACTTCTGACGGCGATGAACGCCCACCGATTGGAAGCGGGGCATCACCGCGTCGAGCATCGATGGAAGCAAGCGTCAATCCTGGCACATGCGTGGCGACTGGGAGTGCCGGTGACGGTGCATCCGGGTGTCGGCTATGACATCATCGCGTGTCATCCGATGTTCAACGGAGCGGCGATCGGGCGGGCGGCGGCGGAGGATTTTAGATTGTTTGGAGGGGCGGTGGACGGCTTGGACGGCGGCGTGGTGCTTTCGATCGGATCGGCGATCATGGGCCCGCAGGTTTTCGAGAAGAGCCTGAGCTGCGTGCACAACATCCGTTTCCAGGAGGGCCGGCCGGCGGTATCCGGACACAGCATTTTCGTCGTGGACCTCCAGGACGGCGGAGGTTGGGACTGGACCCGCGGTGAGCCTCCGAAGAGCAACCCGGCGTACTACCTGCGATTCTGCAAGAGCTATTCGCGGATGGGAGGGAGCATGCAATACGTGCAATGTGACAATGCTGCATTCATCCACCATTTGCACCGAGAGTTGATCGGTGCCGGATCCCATGACGCTTGAACGATTTTCCGAGATAACCAGCCGGTATGCGGGCCTTAGGATCGTGCTGGCCGGTGACTTTTGCCTCGATCGGTACCTGGAAATTGATGCCGATCGTGCTGAGGTTTCGATCGAGACGGGGCTGACGGTACACAATGTCACGCGGGTGCGTCCCCAACCCGGCGGGGCGGGAACGATCCTCAACAATCTGGTGGCGCTCGGGGTGGGGGTTATCCGGCCGGTCGGATTTGCCGGGGAAGATGGAGAAGGTTGGGAGTTGGAGCGTGCGCTCATGGCGAAAGCCGGCGTTTCGATGGACGGATTCTTTCGGACGCCCGCCCGGCGAACCTTCACCTATACCAAGCCATTGCTGTGCCGGGAGGGTCGCCCTCCGGAGGAGTTAAATCGGCTGGATTTCAAGAACTGGACTCCAACCCCTGCCGAAGTTGAGCGAGTATTGCTGGACCGGTTGACGGCCGCTGCCGCGGGGGCTGACGGAGTTTTTGCCCTCGATCAGGTGGATTTGCCGGCGACCGGCGTGGTGACGCCCGCGGTTCGTGGGGTTTTGGGTGGTCTGGCGAGACGGGGGGAATTGGTGTTGGGTGATAGCCGCCAGGGATTGCGTGACTGGCCGCCCGTACTCTTCAAGATGAATGCCCGCGAGCTGGGAGCCTTGTCGGGTGACCTCGCAGCCGTGGGCGTCGATGTCGTGCTAGAACAAGCCGTCCGTCTGGCTCGGCGGAATCAGCAGGCGGTGTTTGTGACTCTCGCGGAACAGGGCATCGTGGGAGCGACTCCCGCTGGGATTGCGGCGCATGTGCCCGCGTTTCCCGTGCGCGGCCCAATTGACATCGTGGGGGCGGGCGATGCGGTTGCGGCGAACCTGACGGCTGCGCTTGCGGCGGGGGCAACGCCTGAAGAATCGATGGCGATGGCGATGGCGGCGGCGAGTGTGGTGATCCATCAACTCGGCACGACGGGCACGGCCGATTGCCGGCAATTGCGAGAGCTATTGTGCTAGCGGCTGGGCGTATGGTTGCACGCGGACTTCGGCTGCCGAGACGGTGGTTGGCGGCACCGTTTTTCCTCTGGATATTGGTTGCAGCCGCTTTCGTTGGGGCGGGGTGTGCATCGCGTCCCGGGTTGACGTGGCAGCGTTACGAATTCGAGCGACCGCAGATGGGGTTACCATTCCGGATCGTCCTGTATGCCACCGACGGGCACGCGGCAACGAACGCGGCGGAGGCTGCTTGGAAACGCATTGCCGAGCTCAACTCGATTCTCAGCGATTACGAGGAACAAAGTGAGCTCAGCCGGCTCTCGCGAACGGCGGGTTCCGGCCGGGCGATTCCGATTGGTCCGGACTTGTGGCGTGTGTTGGTTCGCAGCCAGGAAATGTCGCGTGCGAGCGGCGGGGCATTCGATGTCACGGTGGGCCCGCTGGTTCAGCTTTGGCGCCGAGCTCGACGGCAGCGTGCGCTGCCTGAACCGGATCGAATTACGGCGGCGCGTGCCGCGGTGGGCTGGCGGTGGGTTGAATTGCGATATCCGACCCGTTCGGTCCGGTTGGTCGCACCGGGAATGCGACTGGACCTTGGGGCGATCGCCAAAGGGTACGCCCTCGACGAGGCCCTTGCGGTGCTGCGCCATCAGGGCATCTCGCGGGCGCTCGTCAGTGGCGGTGGTGATATGGTGGTCGGCGAAGCACCGCCGGGCGAACCCGGTTGGAAGGTTGTCGTGGCACCCTTGGATTCGCCGGGTGCGCCGCCTGCGAGGACCGTCTGGTTGCGTTGGGCGTCCCTCTGCACGAGCGGAGACGTTTTTCAGCATGTCGAGATCGGCGGCGTTCGCTATTCCCACATCGTCGATCCCCGCACGGGCATCGGATTGACGGACCACAGTCTGGTGACCGTGATTGCCCGCCGGGGGATTGCGGCGGATGCGTTGTCGACCGCGGTCAGTGTGCTGGGCCCGGTCGCGGGGATTCGGCTGGTGGAACGAACGCCGAGTGCCGATGGGTTGGTGGTCCGCTCGGTCGTGTCGGCTGGAAAACTCCAATTTCAGACAGCTGAAACCGGTGGATTTCGCCGTTGGGAACGCCGCCGTTAATCGGAACTGGATGCCAAGTGAAGGCGCCTGACGCAACAGGGGTCAAACGGCGGTTTCTGAACTTCGAGCCGGCGGTTCCTGCGGAGTCGGAACCGATTTCATGCGGCCCCGGAGCAGGTCCGCTCGAAAGATGTCACGATCCTCGGCTGCCAATTTTTCCCGGTCCGGATGATTCAGTTGCAAATGAGCAGGCTGGCTGATGAGGAACAATTCATCGACCAGCGCCTTGGGAGTTTGGGCAAACATTCCAATATCGACGCCCAGCCGCAGGAGGCTCAGAAGGTTCATGGTCTCCTTGGACGAGACCGTATGGGCGTTTGCGAGCACGCCGTAGGCGCGT
Source organism: Akkermansia muciniphila (assembly GCA_945900455.1). GTDB lineage: Bacteria > Verrucomicrobiota > Verrucomicrobiia > Limisphaerales > UBA9464 > SIBK01. Next base: position 11,067 of record CAMDJH010000084.1, on the reverse strand, counting down.
CCGATGTGGTTGAACAAGACCTTGGGTTTTTTCTCAAGAAGCGACTGCCGGGCGTTTTCCTCATGCTCGACCAGTTGGAGGAGCACCTTGTTTATCCGCTCGACGATTTCATTCTCGGCCTCGCCGAGTGTCATTTGATTTGAGACCTGGAAGATGTTACCGAGAGCCTCCGTGCCTTCGCCGTACAAGCCGCGGACGGCGAGTCCCAGCTTGTTGACGGCCTGAATAATCTGGTTGATTTGCTCGCCGAGGACCAGACCCGGAAGGTGGAGCATCGCGCTCACTCGTATCCCCGTCCCGAGATTGGTCGGACAGGCTGTCAGGTAGCCGTACTTCTCAGAAAAAGAAATATCCAGCCGAGTTTCCAGATCGGAGTCCACGGCATCAATCGAGAGCCAGGCCTGCCGCAATTGAAGACCTGGTCGAAGGGACTGCATCCGCAGATGATCCTCTTCATTGATCATCACGCTGAGTGTTTCCTCCCGATTGAGAATCAGACCGGATCCGGCCCCTTTTGCGGCATGCTCGCGACTGACGAGATGTCGTTCCACGAGGATTTGTTTGTCCAGGGGAGTCAGTTTTTCAAGGGACTCGGCAAATGGCTCCGGACCCATTTGGGGCAGAGAGCGGATCGCCGGGAAGAGGATTTCATAAGCCTTGATCCGATCCGCCTTCTTGGCGTGACCCGGGAACGGATGGCTCTTGAGATTCCGTGCGAGCCGCACTCGACTGGAAAAAACGATGCGATCATTGGGACCGGTGCGTCGGGAGGCCTCCGCGGGTGAGATGAGGAATTCGAGAATATTCATGAGCGGAACGGATGCGGCCGATCACGTCTTGGCCGAGGCTCGCACGACCTTTAACTGGTCCCGGAGTTGGGCCGCCCGTTCGAAATCTTCGCGAGAAATGGCGCCCTGGAGATCCTTCTCCAGGCTCAGAAGCTGCTGGTTTAGATCGGTTGCCCGGCGGAGGGGCCCGGGAACCTTGCCCTTGTGCCGAATGCCCTTGTGCATGGGCTTCAGCAATGGATCCAGTCCATCCGCGAATACGTCGTAGCAGTCGGAGCAGCCCAGGCGGCCCGATTTCTTGAAGTCCGCCTGCGTGTAGCCGCAGTTTGCGCAACGAAGTCCGCCCCCTTTCGCCTCGCCCGCCTCTTCGATCTGTTGCGAGGCGCCCAACCCCAACAAGAGGTCTGCGAGAGAAAAGCCCGCGGGATCATTCACCCCTTTCTCCTTCGCACAAGCTTCACACAAGTCCACTTTCTTCACCTCGTTCTCGACGATTTGGGTGAGATGGACGGTGGCATCCTTTTGTTTACAAAACTGGCAGGTCATAGGCCGCTAGGGTGTATATCGGGGGCGGTCGCCTGGAAGTCAAGGGAAGCAGCAAGATTCGAAATGGGTGGTGCGCGACTGCCCAACATCGTTTTTGGGCTCTTTCGTGTCGATGCCGACTTGTATCCCACGCCTGGATCCGATTTCCTTCAGTCATGCATAGCCCTCACAGTCGTCGTGAATTCGCCCGCACCCTCCTGGCCGCCACCGCGTCGATTGGAGCGCTGGGGTGCCAGGGCCTGTCGGAGCGATCTCGCCCAAAGACGTCCGCAGCGCAACGATACCGAATGTACGTGGGCACCTACACCGGCCCGAAGAGCCAGGGCATTCATGGCTTCACGCTGGACGCCCATTCCGGTTCCGTCGATTCCCTTGGACTGGTCGCCACAGCAAAGGATCCCACGTTCCTTGCCGTGCATCCAAACGGAAAATCCCTCTATGCCGCCAACGAAGTTGGGGAGTGGAATGGGGCGCCGGGCGGATATGTGTCCGCCTACCGAATCGATGCCGCTTCCGGGCATCTCAGTCTTTTGAATGAACAGTCGTCCGTCGGACCCGGCCCTTGCCACCTTTCGGTGGACCGGACGGGTCAGTGCGTGCTTGTCGCGAACTATGGTGGCGGCAGTGTCTGCGTTTTGCCATTGAATGCGGACGGTTCTCTCCGACCTCATTCCGCGTTTGTCCAGCACACAGGCTCCAGCATAAATCCGGCCCGGCAAAAAGCGCCTCACGCCCATTCATTCAACGTGTCACCCGACAATCGGTTCGCGTTTGCGGCGGATCTTGGCCTCGATCGGATCGTCGTCTACCGGCTCGCTGCGAACGAGGGGCGGATCACCCCGAATGATCCGCCGTATGCGGTCCTGACGCCGGGCAGCGGCCCGCGGCACTTCGCCTTCCATCCCGGCGGCGGCTCGGCGTTTGTCATTAATGAGATGACGTGCACGTTGACGGCGTTCCGGTACGACGCCGCCCGCGGCGTATTAACCGAAACGCAGACGGTATCGACGCTTCCGCCCGGGGAGATCAAGCGCCCGGAATTTTCGACGGCGGAAGTCGTGGTGCATCCGGCGGGGCGCTTCGTGTACGGTTCGAATCGGGGACATCATTCCATCGTGGTTTTTGCGATTGAACCGGGTACGGGCCGGTTGCGTTGGATTCAAAACGAGAGCACGCAGGGAAAGACCCCTCGGAATTTCGCGATCGATCCCTCGGGACGATGGCTGTTCGCGGAAAATCAGGATTCGGATTCCATCTTCCAATACCGAATTGATTTGTCGACCGGGCGCCTTTCACCCACCGGAAAGAGATGGGAAGTGGGCTCGCCGGTCTGCATTCGGTTTGTGGCCGTATAGGCACCGGGTTCGAAGTCGTAACCCGTGTGGGTCGGGACACCGGATTCGCCAACGAACATCGTTCGAATCCGCCCGACCAAGCCCTGGAACCTTTAACCCTCGACCGTGGATTCGGCTGGGAGGAACAGTTCCCGGAGTGTCGTCTTCAGGACTTTGCCGGTCGCCGTTCGCGGCAACGCCGAGAGCGCGACGACCCGCCTGGGGATTTTGTAGTCCGCGAGTTGATTCTTCAGGAAGGCGAGCAGGTCTCTTGAATCAAACGAAACTCCTTCATCGAGGGAAATAAACGCGATGGGCCGTTCTCCGCGGCGGTCGTCGGGTTCGCCAATGACGGCGCATTCCCGAATCCCCGGGAATCGGTGGATGGCTTCCTCGATTTCCCGCGGATAAATGTTGATTCCGTTGGCCTTCAACATGTCTTTCTTGCGATCCGTGATCACAAAGAAGCCGTCGGGACGCCGATGGCCGATATCGCCCGTGAGCAGCCAGCCATTTCGAAAGGCTTCGGCGGTTTTTTCGGCGGCATTCCAGTAGCCCTGCATCACATTACCGCCGCGCACGCAGAGTTCTCCATCCACGCCGTCGGGAAGGGGGTAACCCAGCTCGTCTTGCACACACAGTTCGACATCCGGAATGGGCCGGCCGATCGTGCCGGCAATCCAGGGCCCGCGGATTGGGTTCACGGAGACCACGGGACTGGCTTCGCTCAGACCATACCCTTCGATCAACGGCGTACCCGGGAAACGAGCATTGAAAGCTTTCAAAATTTCCGCCGGTAGGGGTCCGGCACCACTGACACACAGGCGGAGAGAGGGGAACTCAACGCCGGACGGCAGTTGGGAAAGGGCCCGGAATACCGCGGCCATCGCCGGCAGCAGGGTACCCGCGCGGGAGAGGACTTCAGCGACCATGCTTTTCGGCGGATGCAGGCTTTTTACGATCAAGACGGAAGCGTCGTTGAGCAATGGAAGGAGCAACCCAACCGTCATCATGAAGCTATGGAACATTGGAAGAAGAACCACCAGACGATCGTGCGCCCTCAACTCGAGCATCTGACGACAGGACTCGACATTGTGGAGCAGATTCCCGTGGGTTAGCATCGCACCTTTGGGTTTTCCAGTCGTGCCGCTCGTATAGATCAACATGGCCAAGTCGTTACGGCGTCGCGAAACGGGCTGCAACGGGCGCGACCCGGGGGCGGTCGGGAAGTCCTCGATCCGTAGTACCGAGACCTCGGGTTGAGCGGCAACCAGTTCGGCGAGCCCGGCGTCAAGGCCCTGTTCCGAAATAATGACGCGAATCCCCGCATCGGCGATCGCGTAGCGGATTTCAATGGGTTTTAGAAAATTGTTCATGGGGACAACCACCGCACCCGCCGCAAGGCTTCCGAAAAGGGAGGTGACAAATTCCGGGCAATTCTTCAGCCACAGCCCGATGCGGTCGCCCGGCTGAACTCCCCGTGCGATCAATTCGTCGGCCAACCATGCGGCCTGCGATTCGAGGTGGCCGTACGCGAGGGTGCTATCGCCCCAAACTATGGCGGGTTTGTCCACGTTTCGCGTCGCGGATGCAGAAAAGGCTTGGGCCAGATTTTCCATGGAATGGCGGGGTGAGTGCCGATAAACGCGGAACATCCCTCCGAAAGATGCCGTGGGTCACCCGTACACGCGAGCCTCCACGCACCCGAGATCCGTGTCCTTGGTTACCTCGGTCGAATTGTTGAGGATGGCCTGGGCGGCGAGCATTCAGTAAAACCCTAAGAGAGGGGTTTTGGCTTCGTGAAGATTGACTTTCCGCATCACTAACGGACGCTCGGTTAGTCCGGTAAATTAGTCAATGTCGCCATCCGATCCCCCCCCCGTCGGTCGCATTTTGATCAAATTCGTGGAGCCGACCTCGAGGTCTCACGGTTGCGGAGGGCCTCGGATCCCGTGCGTCGTCGGAGACCTCCACCCCCGCTGCAAAAGGAACGCCTTTTTATCTCACCACAGTTTGCCAGAACCAACGTCGGCCTCTACGGTCCGTCCACAGCATGGAAAGTGTGTTTAGTTGGATTTTTACGGTCGCCAAAGTGTTGCTGCTCTTCGGAGCGGCAATTTTCGTGCATGAGTTCGGCCACTACTGGGTTGCCCGCCGGCGAGGAATGCGGGTCGATGGATTTTCCATTGGTTTCGGTCCGAAGATCTTCGCCTGGATGCAGGATGGTGTGGAATGGTCGGTGCGGTGGATTCCTGCGGGCGGCTTCGTAAAGCTGCCGCAAATGATCACATCGGAGGCAATTGAAGGAAAAGCCGATCAAGCGGTGCCGCCTGCCTCGCCTTTTTCCCGTATCCTGGTGGCAGCAGCCGGGCCGTTCATGAACGTGGTGTTTGCGTTTCTGATCGCCACCTTCATTTGGGTCATCGGTCTGCCCGTCCTCGTCAATCCGCCGATCATCGGCCGGGTGGAGCCTGGGTCCAGTGAATATGCCGCTGGCGTACGTGAACGCGATCGGATCCTTGCCGTCGCCGGATCTCCAGTCCGGTCCTGGCAGGATATCAATCTGGAGGTGCTGACGTCCCGGACGAACCGTCTTCTGTTAACCCTGGGGCGAGCGAATCAACAATTTACAGCGCTAGTTGGAACGCGCACCAACGAGCAACTGCATCTTCGATGGCTCGATCTGGAGCCATTCGAACGACCGGTGGTGGGACTCGTCGAGGCAGACAAGCCCGCTGGAAAAATCGGGCTCAAGCCCGGTGATAAACTCCTGTCGTTCGATGGCGTATTTGTCCTCAACCAGGAGCATCTCGTTGAATTGGTTTCGAAAGGGCAGGGGCGTTCCTGCGAACTGATCAGTGAACGGGATTCCGTCCGGATCACCAATACCGTGACCCCGATCTACGACCCTGCGCTAAAGCGCGGGCGGATCGGTATCGCCTTCGCCGGCGGTCACTATGAGATTCAACGACCCGGCCCGACTCCATTCGAGCAGATCGACGAGGTCCTGCACATGATGAGCAAGACGTTCCTGGCACTGTGGCATCATAAGGAAACGGGCGTCGGAGCCAAGGACATGAGCGGGCCGGTGGGAATTCTCGGCAAGCTCGCGGTGGACGTGCGAACCGATTTTCGCCTCGCCCTGAAGTTCATGGTGATGCTCAACATCAATCTGGCGATCCTCAACCTCCTCCCACTTCCCGTGCTGGATGGCGGCCATATCATGATGTCGCTTTACGAACTGCTGACTCGCCGTCGGGTTAGCGTCCGCTTTCAGGAATACGCCACCACGGGGTTTGCCATTCTTCTCATTTCATTCATGGCGTACGTCACCTTTTTTGACATCAATCGATTCTGGCTTTTCAAGATGATGTGGAAACAGCAGAGCGTCATCGATCCGGCAAGCGAGTCCGCTGCACCTAGCGGCTCGACGAATCGAATGCCGGCTCCTTGAGTGATTTGGTGCGATAGCCCGAATCGTGGTCACCCCAAGGGTCGACCCGGGTGACGATAAAAGGGGTCAAGCCCGGAATCGTGAACATTGGTTCCAGGCATCGCCGATTGTGTGTCAGAATTTAGGGGGTGGCTCGACAGGTGCGAATTGAATACGCGACATTGAACCCGTCCCTTTTTGTCACTTTTTCCTCCGCTGTCCCCGAATGCCCCTCTCGACGGGCTTGCCCCCCTCCGAAAGCACATTGACAGGCCAATTCAGGGAGCGGACCGTGCCCCAGAAGTCCATTTTTCCAATAAACCAAATCTCCCTAGCCGCTCGACTTTTAGCTCGATCCTTCGTGTGCGAGCCACTCACCAAAAATATTGCGGCGCATTCTTGTTCGCCGTGCTCCTGCTCTTGCTTGCGGTGGCTCCACTGCACGCCCAGTCCGCAGCCTCCAACCGCGTCCTCGAACTGGATGGCAAGGGCAGCTACGTCGAGTTGCCAGTAAATATTTTCAACAACCTGACCAACGCGACAGTCGAGGCTTGGGTCAACTTCAGGCGGCTTGACACCGACCAGCGGTTCTTCAGTTACGGCAATGAGATGCGGGATTTCTCGATCGGCCATCCAGATTTCCTTGAGTTGCGCAATTTGACTTTCGGCGTGTGCAAGGAGGGCCGGTGGTTTCCTCTGACCGTCGGCAACGTAATCGAGGCAAACAAGTGGTGCCATGTGGCCGTCAGTTCCGGCGCGGAAGGGATGCATCTCTACTTTGATGGCACACTGGTGGCGACCAATTCGTTGACACACTCATTTCCGGATTTGGGCAGCGGCGGCCCTAACTACATGGGCCGCATGAATGCTAGGGATGATTTCGATGGGCAACTCGACGAGTTTCGAGTCTGGAGATCCCAGCGCACCGAGGCGCAAATCCGTTCGAGTATGTTCAAGCAGCTCATGGGAAACGAAGAGGGGCTGGCCGGGCTGTGGAATTTCGACATCGCGGAGAACGGCGTGGTGAAGGACCTCTCGCCGGGAGGCCACGACGGCAAGCTCGTGGGCAATGCGCATGTCGTCAGTGCGCCGCGCCGCGAGGAAGGCGCACTGCGCCTTCCCGCTTTTGTCTCGGGCAAAGTGTCTGATGAAGCCGGCAAGCCGGTAACCAACGTGACCGTTCTCCTGATCCCGGAGAATGCAGACCGCAGGGCGATAGCGGTCGCTGTCGCGTCGAGAAATTCGTCCCATCGCACTGGGGCGGATGGAAGCTATTCGTTTGCGGTGTTCTCAGCGGCCGCGGCGAATGACCTGATCGTGACAGAAGGCGAGCGCGGCGCGCGGCGCGACGGGCTGGTCGTCAAACCGGGTGACCACGTCTCGGTTGATCTGATGATGAAACGCGCGGTGAGTATCTCCGGTCGAGTGCTCGCGCTCGATGATTCGCCGCTGCAGGCCGTGGTTGTGCAGGTGGTAAGCCCGCGTCCGGGGAGCACAGGAGCCTCGCCGGGCCTGGCAACCGGAGCGCGGGCGGTCTCCGCCAGCGGCAGCCCCGACAAGGAAGGTCCGGCAGGTCGTGCCGTGGCAGTCACGGAGAACGCTGCCGCTGCGACCGGGGACCGGTCTCGGTCCGACGCGAACGAGTCGCCTGCCCCAATCGAAATCCTCGACACCGCGCTCACGGATGAGAAAGGTGAGTTCAAGTTCATCAATCTCCGCCCGGGTCCGTGCCAGGTGCGGATTCATGTCCCCCATCGCCACGTATATTTGAATGACGGAAAGGTCTTTCAGGTTAGCAACGAGACTCCGATCGAGAAAGCTGAGTTTAAGGTCGCGCCATTCAAGAAAGGCAAATGGTCCCGCTATACCGTGGCCAATGGACTCGCTGAAAACTTTGTGCGCAAAATCGCCTTCGCGCCGGATGGGGCAGTGTGGTTCGCGACAGGAAGTGGCGCTTCCCGCTTTGACGGCCAGGAGTTTCAGAATCTGACGCAGGCCGATGGATTGCTTGACAGCTCCGTTTGGACTGTCTTTGCGGAGCCGAATGGCGTGATATGGTTCGGCGGCCAGCGCGGTGTGACGCGCTACGATCCAAGCCGCGCGAGCGAGGGCAAAAAGGCATTCACCTCGTTGACCACTCAGGACGGTCTGGCGAAAGGCGCGGTCACCTCGATTGCCCGTTCGGCGGATGGATCGCTCTGGTTCTGTGCGGAGAACGGATTCTCCCGCTACGCCCCGCCGGGCCTGCCAGCCGGCAGCTCCGGTATCACAACGATCACTAATGCCAACGGCATGAACTTCACCGGCCTCGGTCGCATCACGATCGGGCCGGAGGGAACACTTTGGATTACCAGCAACTATACCGGTCTCTGGCGGTACGATGGGAAAACGTTCCGCCAGTACTCGATGAAAGACTGGCTGCCCAGCAGTGACTCGGGTGGTGCCGATCCGTATGTCTCGCCGAACGACGGTTCGGTCTGGCTTCAAGTCTGGCCGCATGGCGTGGCGCACTATGTCAATGCTCGCGAACCCGAAGCCGCACCGCGCTTCGAGTTCTACAGCACGAAGGAGGGGCTGGCATCCGGCGGGGTTAGAGGTGTGCAGGCGGATGCGGGAGGCAGCCTTTGGTTTGGGTGTGTCGCGGGAATTCCATTCGGCATCTCCCCCCCTGGCGGGGTTTCCCGTTACGACGGGACCAGCTTCGTCAACTTCAGCAGCAACGAAGACGGGCTGATCAGTGATTATATCAACGACCTGCAAATTGCCCCGGACGGAGCGATTTGGATCGCGAAACGCAACGGAGTGTCGCGTTACGAGCCCGACACGTTCATCAACTACACTAAAGCGGACGGTCTCAAGAGTGAGCAGCTTCAGGTCAGGACCCCAATTTATTCCAGTATGGCAACGCGGGACGGGACGTTGTGCTTCGGAGCGGAAGAGGCGCTCACACGTTTCGACGGCACGAATCTCGTGAATTATCCCCTCAAAGATACCTCGATATGGCGCATCCTACCTGCCCGGAGCGGCGGTCTGTGGCTCGCGTGTCCATACTCTGCTGGTGGTTTGCTCCACTTCAACGAAGGGAAGTTTACCTATGTCAACCGGGGAGACGTCCGAGACGTGGCCGAGGCGAGCGATGGGACTATTTGGGGTGCGGCCTACAACCAAGGCATTTTCCATTTTGATCCGGCCACCCGCACCGTCATCGAACCAGCCACAAACTTCACCGCTCGCTTCCAGCAGGCCGGCGTTGGTCCAGGCCTGGATCGGACGGATGATAATGCAAGGGTGGTCAGCATTTATAGGGAGTCGGCGGACGTACTTTGGATGGGCTTGGAGGGCAACAGCAGCACGAATCAGGGGGTGATTCGTTTTGATGGAAAGGAGTTCACTCGCATCAAAATGTCGGAGGGCGCCGAAGCGGGTGAGGTGAGGCAAATCCATGCCGGCCCCGACGGCGCGATCTGGTTTGCGACCACGGGCGGGTTGCGGACGTATCGACGGGGACCATCGCAGGCGATCGAGCGCCACCCCACTCGCGCGGTCAACGTCCCGCTGAACTGCATCTTTCGGGATAGGGAAGGCCTCTACTGGCTGGGGACGAGCGGCAACGGTGTCTTGCGCTTTGACGGCCAGTCCTGGTCGCGGCTGACCACCGCCGACGGATTGGTCGACGACGAAGTCTACACCATCTGCCAGGACCACAGGGGCGCGTACTGGTTCGGCACAGCCAATGGCTTGACCCGCTATCGTCCGGATCGATTCGTTCCCGCCGCGCCACAGTTGAGCGTCCGCTCGGAGCGACGCGAAGCGAGGGATTCGTTGAACCCGGAAGTGACGCAGGGCGGTTTGATGAGTTTCAAATTCAGGGCAGTGGATTTCAAAACCCGCCCGGAAGCGATTCGCTTCCGGTATCAATTCGTGCGAGGCTCGGGCGATCAGCTTCACACCGACAAGGGTTGGTCCGCTCCCCTGCCGGCGACTGAATACGAGTGGAACCCGGAGAGTACAGGAGAATGGACGTTCGCGGTGCAGTCCATCGACCGCGACCTGAATGTGTCCAAATCAGCGACGGTCACGGTGTGGGTGATCCCCCGTTGGTATCTCAACGCCTGGATCATGGCGCCGATGGGCGTGACGTTCACGGGATTGTTCGCATGGGCGTTCGTGGCGCTCTCGCTCTACGCTCGCAAGCGGCGCGAGGCGGAACGGTTGCGGGAGCAATTGCTCAACGAGGAACACCAAGCCCGCGTAGCCGCCGAACGGGCCCACGCCGAGATCGAGGCCAAGAGCCAGCAGTTGCAGCAAGCCAAGAGAGTCGCCGAAGCCGCGCAAGAAGAGGCTGAAGCCGCCCGCCAGCAGGCCGAGTCCGCCAACGCGGCCAAGAGCGAGTTCCTCGCAAACATGTCGCACGAGATTCGCACGCCGATGAACGCGATCCTCGGCTTCTCGGAACTGCTCCGCACGCAGATGGCGGCCTCGAAGGACCGCAATTATCTCGATGCGATCACGTCCAGCGGACGCACCTTGCTCACGCTCATCAATGACATCCTGGACTTGTCGAAGATCGAAGCGGGCAAGTTGGAGTTGCAATACGAGCCGGTGTCAGTGGCGCGATTGGTGGACGAGATCCAAAAACTATTTTCGATCAAATCGGCCGAGAAAGGGGTCAAGCTGCTCACCGAGATCGATCGCAAATTGCCGCACGGATTGATGCTGGATGAAGTGCGCTTGCGTCAGGTGTTGTTCAACGTCGTCGGCAACGCGCTGAAATTCACGGAGAAGGGGCATGTGACGATAAGGGCGTGGGCGGAGTATGGAGTGCGGGGGCAGAGCGCTCACCCTTCCCCGGAAAAAAGACCCCTAGACATAGCCCGCGGCTCGGTGTAGTGTCGTCGGCATGCTTGGGGCGATCAAGATATGCGGTCGCTGGATTGAAAAGCAGGTCTTGGATCGACTGAGTCAT
>CAMDJH010000083.1 GCA_945900455.1 Akkermansia muciniphila | reverse complement strand
CCAGATCGTTGCGACGAACGTTCCTTCTACATGAACACCGCCATGAATGGTTTAGTCAAAGACGGGTGGGAATTCGCTGGCATGACCACGGACGAAATCGTGATGCGGCGGCCTTTGGTCAGGTAGAGCAACATCCCTTTGAGATTGCTTCAGCGGTTCGGTGCTGAGGTGGGTATATTTTTTGTCCATGTCGAATGATGTATGGCCGGTCAGCTTCATCCGCACTTCCTCCGAAACGCCGGAATTCGCGAGCGCCGAAATGAATCCGTGTCGGAGGCTGTGAAAGGTTCGCTTGGTGAACTTCTGTTTGCCTTTTCTCTGCACGATCATCGGATCGATTGCGGTAGCAGGCGAACCAGAACTGGGACAAGAAATGCAAAAATAGGGATAAATGTTCATCAAAATGGCCATTAATAGAGGTAAAGTGAAAGTGATCCTTCGATTCATGGCATCACGGCGCGCAGTGTTGAGTTCGGTGGATTCTCTATGCTATACTCCGCCCGGATGTTCGTTGCTTTGGCCCGTCGGGATACCGGACAGGAACTGAAGCCGCCTCCGTCGACGTCATGAAGCGAAAGCTGCTGTTATTGTTGCTAGCCGGTTTGACGGTCGGCGTGGCGATGCTAGTGCGGGCGCGCCGGGCGGATGCCGGCCGGTACCACGATTCCCTGGCCGAAGCCGAAGCGCGTTTTGCAAAGGAGAAAGAGGAACTGGCCCGGGCGTTGGCAGACGCCCGAAACCGTCCGCCGGAGGTGGTGACCAATACCGTCACCCTCCAAGCGCCCCTCCCGGCACCTCCGACCGCCGCCGAGATCCTCCAAAAGCTCATTGAATTGAAAACCGGGGGCGGCTTTGCCGATATTCGTGCTCAACGGCAGGCGGTGGTATATTTCGAGGCGTTGGTGGGGCTGGGGGCCAAATCGTTGCCCACGCTTCGAGCCTATCTGCTGAGGTTCGAAGACGCGGATTATACGCCGGATGCCCGGCGGACCGTCACGCTGCCCGAAAGCGTTTCAGGCGAGAATAACGGACTCCGCCGCCGGTGGTGGCAACAATTGGCGTTTGGGGAACGCCAGTTGGGCGAATCCCAACTGAGCAAAACCAGTCTCGATTTCGGTGTTCCACCGACGCTGCGCCTCGGCTTGTTCGACGTGTTGCATGCCATCGGTGGCGAAACCTCTGAGGCGATCCTGCTCGAGCAATTGCAGCGAACCGGTCGCGCACTCGAAGTAGCCTACCTGGCGCACACCCTGCGAGACATGAGCGGCGAGACCTATCGCACCGAGATTCTCCAAACCACCCATGAATTGCTCCTGGCAGCTCCACAGCCGCAAACCGGCGCGGTGGTCGATAAGCGGGCCAAAGATTATCTCTACGCGGTCCTGGAGATGTTTGCGGACCCAACCTTTACCGGAAGCGCCGTTCAATTGCTGGTCGGATCCGACGGTCAGATGGATCACCACGCGCTGGACTACTTGGGGCGAACCCTGCGTGAAAACATCGTGCCCGTCCTAGCGTTTGTCTGGAGCAATCCAAGTTTGACGAATGTCTGGGATCGCGGTGCGTTGGCCGGAATTGCCCTGCCTCACCTCTCGACCAATCAGCAGGCCAACCAACTCGTGCGCGCATCCATCCTGGAAACTTCCTTGCCACGGGAATTGCGCAGCAAAATGCTCCGCGCCCTCGAAGAACCCCTGCCGCCAAGCCCGGGGAGCAACCCGGAAGCAATCCTGATGGCACGAGTCCAACTCGTCAGCGGCTTATTCGGCGAACTGCAAGACGAGGAACTCGTCCAGGAAGCGGCCGCCCTCCGCCAACGCCTGATACGGCAACTCACCGACGGCTCGCTCATGCCCCAAGGCAAATCGACTCCAGAGCCGTGACTCGCGTGCACTCGGACCCGGCCAGAGATGCGGGAGACGACGTCGAGTTCCAACCGCTCCCAATGGTCGGTCGATATGCTCGCCGACCCGGCTTGATGCGACGTCGCAGAGAGCGACGCCTGGAGATTGGCCATTCTTGACGACATTCACGGCCCAACGGGCCGCGAGAATCCAGCCCAAGGGCTGAACTATTTCGGCCCGTTTGGCCGCCCGGTTCCGGAATGTCCAATCTCCAATGGCTGCAGAGCAGCCGCTGGAAATTGGCCATTCCAAAGGCGTAAACTGTACGGGCATTGTACCCCGTTGGGCCGCAGAATAAAAATGACTCCAGATCCAAATGTCCAATCCCCATGAAAACGACTCCCCTACGTGTCTCGTTCCGGTCCCAACTCGCCGCAAACGGTGTCCGGTTGCTGGCCGTTCTGGCACTGCTGCTTTCGCCGCTGCTCGTGCCGGGTCGTGCGGCGACCTGTCCCCCGATCCGCAGCACGCACTATAGCGGCTCGCCCACCGCACACGCTGAGTACAAGTCCCAGACCGCCTGGGATGCTTCCATTGCGATGACGCTGGAAGCCTGGGTTTATCGTGAGGACGGGGGCCGGTGCGAGACCATCATTTCGCACGACTATACGAAGTCCTGGTGGTTCGGGTTTTGCCAAACACTGCGCTTCTATCGCAGCGGGGGCGTTTCCGCCGATGCCGATGTGGAGGTGCCGGCCAACCAATGGTGTCACGTCGCCGCCAGTTATGACGGCACGACGGTCCGTTTTTATGTGAACGGTGCGCCGGCCGGAGAGAAAGCATTGAGCAATACGGGCGCGCAGTTCAGCGGACCCGTGTTTGTCGGTGCGGATCCCGCCGGTTTTCCCTTCAAGGGGTCACTTGATGAAATTCGACTCTGGAGCACCGCGCGCAGCAAGACGGAGATCCAAGGCGGAATGTTTTCGGAACTGCGCGGTTCACCCGATTTGACCGCCGTTTGGGACACCGGTGGGCGCAGCGAAGGGGTCACGGGTACCACAGTTGCGCTGGGTGCCGGCGCCTCGGAACAGGTGCTGGGGATTCACCCTCGCGACCTGATCATTCCGCGCGCGGCGGGCCCGGTAACCTTCGATGGATGGCCGCAGTTCGACACCGAGTACGCTGGAGCTGAACGCCTCGTCATTCGGTATCACGACGGTCCGAAGATCATCGATCTGGCGGCGGCGCTGGTCTATCGCGATGCCCCGGGCGATCGCGCGCTCTATATCGGACTCACGGGTATTCGCGAACCGGTGGGTGTCCCGCGGAGCGGCTCCTTTATCGGCCTGGGTTTGGATCCGGATTTTTCGGGAAATAAGCAGGCCCAGTCCGACGACTTTCAGTTCCACGCCTATCTCGACAACACGGTTCGCACCTTGGTTGGAAATGGCGTCGGCGGCCTAATCGAAAATCCCGCACTGGCGGACCGATGGGACGTGAAATTCAACTTCACGTGCAGCGGTGATCTCAGCCCGGCCTGCATTGAGTTCCGCATCCCGGAAGCGACCCTCGGCTCGTTGCTCGAAAACGATGGTCTGATGATGGGACATTTTGGCGTAATTAAGTCGGGCGATGGCTATGCGGGACCCTCGAATGCCGGGCCGACGAGCCCGGCGACCTGGGTGAAGGCAACCTACTGTGACGCAAAACCGGCGCCGGGTGGGCCGCGCATCTTTGGAACAATCAGCCAAGGCAGCCTCTCGCTGAAGGGTGTTCTCGTGGCGCTTGACGGGCCACAGAACCGCGTGACCACGACCGATGAGAAGGGAACCTACTCGTTCGACAACCTGCCGGCAGGCGACTACCGCGTCGTCCCCTTCCTGATCGGCTACGACTTCACGCCGGCGATCGCAGTATTGAAGGGCGTCACCAAGGATCGTTCCGCTAATTTCTCCGCGAAAAAATCCGACGGCAAGAAGCCAGTCTTCGCCTCGGAAAAACCGTCGGGCACGATTCTCCAGTTCGACCGGCGCTTCTATGCCACCGGCGACACCATCAACGCGAAGTTGAGCCTAACTTACGACAGTTCCGCCACGGAACTCCACGCGTTTGTCGTTTCGTCGGAGACCGGCGACATCGAACTTCTGACCTTAAAGCGCGACGGCAGCGCGCCCCGGACGTACCGCAGTCTCGCCGGTGTTCCCACCCAGGCGGCCGGGTCGACGATTCACGATGGCAAGCTTTCGGTGAAGCCGGGCGAAAAACTCAGTGTGCTGTACTATGTGGATGAAGACCGGGCGCATCCGCCGATGGACGAGCACCTTGTCGGGGACGTTGCGTTTGTGTTGGACCCCGATTTCGCGGGTGCGCCGGTCGTACTTAAATCGGAAGTGGCACTGACGCCCGATGAGTTAACACCTCCGCCGGGCGGCAAGCGGATCGGAACCTTGCTGGCGCGCGACGGCTGGCCGATCCAGATCCCCGTGGACGAACTAATCCTTTCGCCACGCGATGGCAATGATTTGAAGCGCTTCCTGGAAGTGACCAAGGGTTCGATCATCGCGAGCGATCGCGGAGCGGAAGATTCGCCCAACGATCCACCCAAGGCCTATCTCGTGCGGGTGAATCCGGCGAAAGTACAGCCCGCAGCGTTGCGTCAAATGCGTGCCTTCATGGGCCAGCAGGATGAGGTGTTCTGCAGCAATCCGGAAGTGCAGGACCTGTGGGGCACGGCGCTCGAACTTCAGATGCAGGGGTTCGTCGTCGCCGCCAATCCCCGCCTGCAATTCTACGACACGCCGGGGCCGCAGCCGAGCGAGACGGGCGCCGGCGATGGCACATCGCGCACCATGCAAAATGAAGGGCCGATGAATGTGCCGCAGCTTTGGGCATTTCTCGCGCTTTGGGATCGGGATGAAGCGCGCATCCCCGTGGGGATTCTGGATGTTGGATTCGCTCCCAGCCCGGATCTGCGCACTCCCCTCATCGAGTGCGACATGGAGGCATCGGGTCCGGGCGGCATGGTGTGCGGACCCGGGCGGGCGTTTGGCGCGCAGCGCGTGGGCAACAGCTTGTTTGGCCCGCGCACGTGGCACGGCACGGGCGTGGCAACCACTCTCGGCGGAAAACTTAACAACCGGTGGACGCCTTCCGACGGTGAAACCGGCGGACGCGCGGGTGTCGGCGGACAGGTCGTAGTACCGATGCTCTATCAATATGGCCTGCTGTCTTATGTCTTTGAGTTTGGAGCCGGGATGCGCAAGGCCTCGATTGACGGAGCCACCGTGATCAACATCAGCGGCGGCTACCCTTGCCGCATCGTCGATTCGCTCGGCATCGGCTTCAACGTCTGCAGCGTGGGCGGGCGCGCCGCGCTGTGCGCGACGGCCACGGCCATTCTCGCAGCAGCCTCGGCGGCGATTTGCGCCACCGCCGCGTTGACCGCGGCGATTCCATTCGTGGGACCCATTATCGCCATTCCCCTGTTCATCGCGTGCGGTGTCGCCACGGTCGCGACGGTCGCCGGTTCCACCGCGTGCTTTGCCACACTCCTGCTCGGGGATCCGCGGGATCCGATGATCGACGGGGTACGCTTCGCCACCGACCGCGGTGTCGCCGTCGTTGTCTCTGCCGGAAACCGACTGCAGAGCGACGTGCTGCCGCCCATCGTCCGCGATTTAATCAACTTCAGCGATCAGCGCATCGAAGACTGGCAGGTGTTCCCCGCAGTCATCGAGCCGTGCATCACCGTGGGAGCCACGGAGGATCGCTGGCCGTTTGCGAATCAACACTTCTTCGGCAATCGGGTGAATATTTGGGCACCGATCTTTTCTGCCTACTATCGGCCGGAACCGGAGGACCATATAACGCCCGCCAACCTATGGATTCGAGCATACCTCGGCGGAACGAGTGGCGCGGCACCCTACGTGACCGGAACCATCGCGGCCATGCAGGCGGTCAACCCGACCCTCAACCCGCGTAACCCGGCTCTCTCGGTTGCCCAGCGGTTGGCGATTCCGGGGCGGCTCCGCGGCATCCTCACGAACTCCGCATGGACCACCGCGGAACTCGCCGCGATGGCGCCTGATCCCGCGACTGCCGCCGCAGTCAATGCGGGGGCGCCCCAGCGTCGCCATCTCATCAACCCGTTCCGTGCCGTCCAGATGGCCGCCGCGGGGGTCATCCCCGACTTCGCACCCCTGGGCTATGACACACGGATGAACTTCAACGAGACGACTCCTGTCGATGCTGCGGACAACCGAGCGGATGCCCAACCGCTCGTTGTTGGCACGACACAGACGGCCACGATCATCAACATTCGAGGCGAGGACGGCGCACCGGACCGGGCGGATGTGGATTGGTGGCGCTTCACCATGCCGGCGGGCTCCGGGCTCTACGTCGGTCGCCTGCAACTCATGTTTCCGCGCGGATTCGGTGATTTGACGCTCGACGGCCTCCGCTTGGTGCGGACGGAAACGGTCGGAGTTGAGACGCGCTTGACGTTCGAGACGATCACCCTGTTCAACAACACCGATTTCCGATTTGCCGTGCGCGGTGTCGCGGGTGCGGACAACGTATACAAGCTGACGTTGCTAGAGATTCGATTCATTGGCTCACCGCCCGCGGCGGACCGTTTCGACGTCAATCTGGCGAGCAATCCGGTGCGCCCGGACAACAATGACCGCAGCCGCGCCGTCCCGCTCGGGAGTGACCGGGTGGTGAATTGGAGCGAACAACACGACGGTTCCTATGACACGTACCGCGAGATCGCAGTCCGTGGCGTGAACTTCCACTCGAGCAGCGATGTGGATTGGTACCAGATCGTCGCGTTCCCGGATATTGCGGGCTGCCTGCCCAGCCTCGAAATCCACTTTCCGCCCGGAGTTCGATGCACCGTGATCGGCCCGACCGCACGATCGGAGACTTCGGTTCTGGCGAGCGGCGCAAGCTCTCCCCTCATCCTGGGTCATGAAATTCTGCCGCCCCCGCCGGTCTACATCAAGTTCGAGAACCTCGATCCAGCCAGCCCGACTCAATACGATTTCCGCTTGGTTTATCGCTCCCTCCGGGAAGTCATCTGCACTATTGCCGAATCCTCGCGCGAACGCGGAGTATTCCGGGGTCGCGACTTCTTCGGCGGCGGCCGGTTTCCGTTCCCGGACCCGGCGCCTGACGAGTTTAACCTGAAGCTCGGGGATTTCCTCGACCTTCCGGACCGCGGTGGTGATCCCTTCGGACGCGTGATCAACCCAGAGTGGCACTTTATTGAATGGCGCGGTGGCGGCGATTTTGGAGCAGACTTCGAACTCCCGGGCAACGCCTCATTGCGCGTCCGATTGCTGGACCTTAAAGGCGCGATTCTTGCGGAAATTGCGACGCCGGATCTCCTCAATGAGAAACCGGGTCCGCCTGATAACTATGCGGGCGCCCGAACGATCTCCTTGCGCCGCCCGAGTCTGTCGCCCGGCACCTACATTCTGGAGTTCAGCCAGGGAAGCTTCGGGATACTTATCGGACTGAACCTGCCGCGGAACGCCACTCGCAATGGTTTGCCCGGCCTTGAGGATCTGCAGGGCACCCCGCAACTCGATCCTCCCGCACTCTCCGCTACCCCC
The DNA here is from genome assembly GCA_945900455.1 of Akkermansia muciniphila. Classification (GTDB taxonomy): domain Bacteria; phylum Verrucomicrobiota; class Verrucomicrobiia; order Limisphaerales; family UBA9464; genus SIBK01. Next base: position 15,911 of record CAMDJH010000083.1, on the reverse strand, counting down.
GATTTCGAACCCGGCAAGAGCTTGCTGCGGCTTAAATGGGCGCTGACCGACGCCGTGCCGCTACTTGAAGAATCCGATGCGCTCGAATTTGGCGGCAACTGGCGCTCCTCGCCCGTGCCCCTGACGGTTGGGGACGAAGGCTTCGAGACTTCCATCCCATTCGATATTTCCACAAAGTTCTTCCGTCTGCGTCCGCATCCGGATCGTTGCACAGAGCCGGGACTGTTCGCGGTCGGACCGCGGCCGAATCCTTGGTTCTTCGGTGGCTACAAATACTCCGGCTATACCACTCCGGGAGGCGCGCCCCTGCCCCTGAATCATATCCGCGTGGAAGGTTCTTCCGCGGGCCTGGATGTGAATACCCTCATGACCGTCGAGATGCCAGGCGCATGTCGCGAAGTGACCGTCGAGTTTACGTCGCAATCCGGGTTGGTCGACTTCCTTGCCTACGATGGTGTGGGAGCAGGCGTGGATTCCCAGCGAGTGCTGGGAGGATCGCTGACACGTCGCTCGGTGACGCTACGTTCCAGTCGGTCGGACATTCATTCCGTCAGCGTGCTCTCACCCAACGCCCGCACCGTGATTCATAAGGTTTGCTGCAAGAATTCAGACCTCCTCCCAGGACCCGGAATCGCGGATGAGTGTCATGAGTTTCGTTTCGATCCCATCGGACCGGTTTCAAATCCGCTCGAATCTTCGAAATTCAAGATCACTTCCACACTGCCTCCTGCGTCGGGTGGAATCCTTGACCCGAGCACGCGCATTGAAAGCGTCTCCGGATTCATCGGCTACCATGTTCAGTACCGTACCGAGGTCGAATTGCGCAGCGAAGCCGACTCCGTGATCATCGACTTTGTTCAGTTCTCCGGGAGGATCGATTTCCAGGCCTTCGACTCGGGCGGCGGCCTCGTCGATAGTCGCACCGTCTCCGGTGTCACCGGGGCACCGCAGACGGTGATTCTCGGAACGCCCGGCACTCGCATCCGTCGGGTAATCATCGTTTCGCCAAACGATCTCATGACGATCCTACGGCTGTGTGGCCGTGGCATGGCCAGCGTTACCGGCACCGAGGGCAGCTGTGTGGATCTCCGGACACCGCTCGGAGCCAAGCCGAATCCGTACCACGTCGGTAGCGTGGAAATTCTCCGCCGCAACCCCGACGGCACACCCAGTGCGTCCAACTCGGTCATCGCCCGCGACGGAGAACAAGGCGTTGAAATTGGAGGCGGTCAGACGGAGATCTTGCTGCCGGCAGCGTGCGGTAACGTGACCCTTAAGTTGGCGATGGACGGCGGGCACTTCGACCTGGAGGCACAGGATGCCGGCTACCGGACACTCGATCGAGTCCGCGTTTCAGGTCCCGGTCCACGGGTGGTGACCGTCATGCTCCGCGGCGCGGGCATCACGCGCATCCTACTGAAATCGAGCGACGCGAAGGGCGTTCTGGCGGAGATATGTTGCCAGAACTAAAGGGAGGGCGACCGGGAGTTCCGCTACGCACGAGGCGCGGCCTGAAAAGGGGCGCGCCTCGTTCGGCCACGGATGACCCAATTCCATGGACGGAACCGAAACTCGCATCAAATTGAGCGGTCGTCGGGGTTTGCGGGGTTAAAATCGGACTAATTTCTCCAACTCCCGAACCCGCGCACTGATCTCCGGGCGCGCGACTTTTGTGGTTCGGCTCAGCCCAAATCCTTCGCAACAAAACGACGCCACCACCGCTCCGTGGATCATTGCCCTGCGAAGGTTCTGGTTGATGGTTCCCTTTTTCTGGCTAGCCAGATACCCCATGAGTCCGCCGACGAAGGAATCCCCCGCACCCGTCGGATCGATGACCTTTTTGAGCGGATACGCCGGGGCAACAAAGAGTCCTTCGGGGCCCGACAAGAGGGATCCGTGCTCGCCCTTTTTTACGATCACATAGCGGGGCCCGAGATGGTGCAATTTGGGCAATGCCGCCACCACATTGTCCTCTTTCGCAAGTTGTCGGGCCTCACCGTCATTGAGGACGAGGCAGTCGACCCGCTTGAGCAGCCGAAGGAGATCATCCAAAGCAATGTTCATCCACAGATCCATGGTGTCCGCGACCACGAATCGGGGTTTCTTGAGTTGATCGAGAACACGGTGCTGGATCTGCGGAGAGATATTCGCAAGGAGAACGAACGGTGTGGTTTCCAATTCACCCGGCAACACGGGCTGCCAATGTTCAATGACGCCTAAAACGGTTTCCAGCGTTCTCCGGTTGTTCATGTTCACCTCATATTCGCCCGACCAATGGAATGTCTGCCCTCCTTTGACTCGCTCAAGACCTGTCAGGTCAATCCGGTGCTTGCGTAACAAGTTGAGATGTTTCGAAGGAAAATCGCCGCCAACGACGCCGACCAATCGAGTGGGGGCGAAGAAGGCCGAAGCGACCGCCGCATGGCTCGCCGAACCACCCAACAGACGGGGATTTTCCGAGTACGGCGTTTTAATTGAATCAAGGGCGGTGGTACCGACGACGAGGACACTCATGGACAAAAAGAGATACGGCGACAATCATTGAGAACACAGTTTGGGTCTCCCCGGAAGGAGACGGGCCGACAGCGTAGCGAGGACCGAGGTGTCCTGGCAAACGCTGGTTGACGGCCGAGGCTCCGAGTCTCACCAAAGAGTGATAACGCCCGCCCCCGCCGCAACCAACCAGAGCACCACCACCGCCTGGGTCCGATTGAGCCCGAGGCGGACGAGTCGATGAGACAAGTGATTGTGATCGCCGATCCAGACGGGTCTGCCGGCGCGGATCCGAGTACAGACCACCTGGGAAAGATCCGTCAAAGGAACGAGGAGGACGACGAGGGGCTCCAGAACCGCCCAGCGAACCGGATGGGCCATCGAGTAAAAGTTCGGGAGCAAGGCCAGTACAGCGAGTAGAAATCCGGTGAGATGGCTCCCACCATCACCCAGAAAAACACGGGCCCGCGGGAAATTATGCGGCAGAAATCCAGCCAGCGCACCGGCGATTGAGAGCGCCAAGAGAGCCACCAAATATTGGCCATGCCGGATTGCAGTCGTTGCAAACCAAGCGGCGGCGATCAGCCCCAGGCCAGCGCAGAGGCCGTTCATATTATCCAGGAAATTGACCGCGTTCGTGATCGTCAGGATCCACAGGACAGTCACCGCGTAGCTAAAGACCAGACTCGGTACGAACAAAGTCGCCCGGACTCCCGCAGTCGCAACCAAGAGGGCGATGAACAACTGGCCTACGAATTTTGCGCCCGCCGGAAGTTCCCGGGAATCATCGAGCACACCCAGCAGTAGCATTCCCAACGCCCCCAACAACACCGCCCCAAGGGGTACGACACGCCGTCCCATCCCGTGCGCCAACAACTGCCGACCGGTCCCCTCCATGACATCGAACTGAATCGCGAGCCATCCCATCAAGACGACGAAAGCCAATCCCGTCAGCACGGCAAGCCCACCGGCCAGGGGAATCACACATCCATGGTCTTTTCTTCCACCCGGTTCATCGACCAACCCTTTGCGAATACACCAACGACGCCAAAGGGGTACGGAGATCCACGTGACCACGCTCGTGGCGAGAAATACCATCCAGTAGGCATCGCGGGGAAATCTCATGGATTCGAGTCCGACGATGGCAAGCCTTTGGCAGCCATTGGCCGATTCGTTCGCTGATCCCACAAGCGGCGATAGAGGGCCTGGAGATCCTGGATCATGCGGTCTGCCGAGAACCGGGAGCGGACGAATTCACGTCCAAACCCTCCGAGGCGCTCACGCAACAACGAATCTCGGGACAGCGCTACCAAACGATCCGTCAGTCCGGACCGATCTCCCGGTCGAAGCAGAAAGCCAGTCTCGCCATCGATACAAACTTCGCCCGCCCCGTCACAGTCATACGCAATCACGGGCTTGCCGCCAGCCATCGCCTGGGGAATAGCGCGGGGCAAGCCCTCCCGCCGGCTGAGATGCACGAGGACGTCCAGCAATGCCACATAACGTGCCACTTCCGACGGAGGAATCAGTCCGACAAAAATAAAGCTCTTGCCGAGGCCCATCGCGTGAATCTGAACTTCAAATCGCTTTCTCCAAGGGCCGTCTCCAATCAATAGGAACCGAGCACGCGGAATTTCTTGAATAAGTTGCGGAGCAATTGCAATAAGTTCCTCGTGACCCTTCAGAGCAAAAAGTCGGGCGATCTTACCAATGACAAAATCGCCAGCCTGGAGACCCAATTTAGCCGCGAGCACCGGATCCGGCAGCGCCTGCAAGTAAGGATCGAGATCAAAGCCGCTGAATATCCGAGTGAATTTGTCCGGGGTGCCGATTCCGGCTGCGAGGTACTGTCGGGTCATCGCGTCCGCCACCACAACAAAATGAGTGGTGATCCGGGCGGCTAATTTTTCGGCGGATCGAAAAGCAAAATTAGCGAACGGCCCCTGGAATGGCCCGAAGGAAGGGCCATGAATGGTATGGATGATGACGGGCACGCCAGCGCGATGAGCGGCGAGGCGCCCAAGGACGCCCGCCTTGCCGCTGTGGGTGTGGACCACTTCCGGGCGCCACTCCCGAAGCAAAGCCGTCAAACGTCGGAGGGCCAGAAAATCCGTAACGGGAGAAACGGGTCGGACCAATTCCGGGAGGATGGTTAGCAAGCCAGGCTTCGATTGCAGCGATGCCTCCAGGGAACCCTCCGTGCCGACACTGGGGCCGGAGATCAGATCCACCCGCCATTCGGGACGATGATAGAGTCCGAGCGCCGAGGTGATGGTGTTTTCCTGCGCACCGCCAACGATCAGCCGGGTGATGATGTGCGTGACTCGCATCGCCACAAGCCGGAAAATCCCGGTAACCGGCCCATCTGGCGGCCGATTCTCAATTCGAACCACCTTTTAACTTTGCGATCCGCTGGACCACGTTCGTGTATTCAGCGGTATCCTTCGGAGCAAGCTCCAAATACTTGGCAAAGGATTCCAAAGCGAGAGCAGAGTTCTTCTTAATGGTATAGATTTCTCCAAGTCCAAAGTGAATCTCATGCATCTTTGGAAAGTGTTTTTCCATGTATTGGTAATCCTTCAGAGCTTCGTCATGCCGCTGAAGTTGGAGCAGACTGATCCCACGGTTCATGATTGCGGTGGCATTGTCCGGATGGGCCTTGACGAGCACGTTCAGCGTGTCAAGCGCCTGCAAATATTGGGCTTGGCGCATCTGAATCAGAGATCGGCGGAGCAGTGCCGCAAGATCGTCGGGTTTCAACTGGAGCCATTCCGAAACGGCGTCGGTCGCCTCTTGGAGCCGATCCTGCCGGATATACAAGTAACTGAGGGAGTCCAAAACTCCAATGTTCTCCGGCTGCGATGCCCGCGCCTCCTTCAAAAGTTTCTCCGCACCGGGTGAATCTCCCTTCTTGATCATCGCCGATGCTTCCAGTCGCACCAACTCGGCATACTCCGGGGCGGACAATGGCTGCCGGCTATTCCGTTGATGAAGCTTCCGGGTGATTTCCAGCACGCGATCGGGATAGTTCGCAGCCAGCCAACCGGTGGCGAGGCTCAAGGCGGAGGACGGTGCTTCCGGCGCAAGTGTGCCAACGCGACTGAAGGCGATCAGTGCCTGTCGCACCAAATCCTCTCCGCTGCTCAGACAGGAATTACCCCAAGCACGCAGGAAAGCGGGCTCATCCACCGGTCCAAAGATATTGAGAATTTGCTGTTGGAAAGCCGCGGCGGAAAGTTCGCTCAATTCGTGCCCAACATCCGCTGGCAACGGCTCCTTTTTCCGGAGGAACTGATTCACCCGACCATTCACAATGGCCGCAATGTTGTCAGGGCGCGAGAGCTGAGCCATTTGGAACAACCGACTGGCGTCATCGAGTTGCCCGGCTTGCTGGAGTTCGACACCCACATAATTCGCGGACCGGCTCATCACCCGGGCGGCGATGAGACGTTGCAGGTCATTGGTAACTCCGGAATGTCCGAAGACGCGCCCAAACTCATTCCATTCAGCAACATTGAAGCGGATCTCCTCGGCGGAAAGCGGTACCGGAACCGCCTGGTCGCTGCTGAAGCCCGATAGCTGAACGACGAGCCCGTGAGGTCTCTGCTGCAATTGCTCGAAGAAAATTCCAAAGCTGGGATGGAGGTACCACGCCTTATTCTCGGCGGCGGCCCCGAGCAACTGCCCCAAAAATCGGCCCGCAATATTCTCCCGGGCTTCGGTCCACTCCTGAATGCGCGGCCACGCGGCTCCATACCGGGCCGTCAACCACCGGCGGTAGTCAGGACGCTGGGCGTTCCCGCTGTGGATCAATAACTGCTCCGGGAGGGTGGAATCCAGCCGCCGCGCCAACTCTACGAGCTGAAGCTGAAGCGTATTGTCCGCCACGACCATGGAAGATTGCGTGGGCAGGGATTTTCGCAACATTCGAGCCAACTCGGCCAGCGCCCCGGTATCGCGAACGAGGGGAAGATTTCGCCAGGCAATCGCCACCGGCGCTGCTGCAGCCCCAACCAGCAACACTCCTACCGCCACGGGGCCGAGTGCCACAAGTACTCCACGACCGCGGGACAGATCCCGGCTAGGCCGTTGACCATAAACCAGCAACCCAAACCCCAGAAAGTACCCCGCCGCCAGCGCTCCAAGATAATGAAACGTCAGTAACGGCACGCCAAACGTTCGGCCCCGTGGCGTGAACTCCGGGAGATCGAACGCCAGTGTGACAATCCCCAGTAGACAGCCAAATTGCAGCATGTGCAGCGCCGCCGCTGTCATCACTTTCTCGACACTCGATCCTTTCGTTCCCGCCCAACGGATACCAATTAGAATCAGAGGAGCAATGGTAATCAGAGCGTAAAGAAGAAAACGACCCCGCGGCAGGCTCGTCAGCGATGCCTTTTGATTACCCAGAATCGTCGTCAATGCTTGCGAAAAACTGGCACCGACCCGCTGTTCGATCACCGCCACGGTCGGCATTACGAAGTAGAGTGCCAGACCCGCGAACAAGCAGCCGGAGGCACGCATCAAGAATGCACTGTCAAAGAATGAAAGGCCGCGCACCCAAATCACGGCGATAAGAAACGGGAAAGCAAATCCGATCATCGCCCAGTTATTCGCGACACCAAGACCGAACACAAACGCCATCCGAGTCAGCCAGCGGTCATCCAGGTCCAACCGGTATTCAAGGATCGCCCGGACGCAGTATGAAAACAACAACAGGTCGATCATCTCACCGGTGAACGCGGTCGCATGCTCCCAAAACGTGAGCTGCAACCCGGCCAATGCCGCCGCAAAGACCGGAGGAACCCAAGCCAGACGAATGTGTAAGATTGTTTCGTCGTTGTGCCCACGGCTGCGCTGGTCCCGCGTCCGGTCATGGGGCATGAGCGCGACCGATCGGGCAAGCTGCGCGAGCACCAGGGAAGCGAAAAGAGCGGTAAGTCCATTCAACGCCATCAAGTAGCCCGCCCCCGACAGGAATCGAAACGGCAGCCCTACCAAATACAGCAGAGGGGTCTGGTACGATAGATCCCAAAGCCAGCCACCCCCTCGGAATACCGGGTCGAGACTGATGTGGTTAACCGTGTGACATAGCGTCAGTAGGTACACCATGAACGCGACCGCACCCACCCCTAAGGGCAAGATTCGCGGAACAAAACCACGGGAAGAATCCGGCGTGTCATCCATAAATTGTGGTACTCGAAGTATGCGGATCTACGGTTCGAAAACGCAAAATCAAAAGCGTGACCGTCGAACAAAAGAACGACTCCCGGGAATTCGCGGGATGAACAGAGTCGCAAAAAAGCGGCCCCCCCTGTCGGAAAGGCCGCGTGTGCATCGCAATCTGCTTTCGAAAATGGTCACCCGGCGATTGGCTCGTCCAACAGACTCTCCTCTGCCGGTGCCGGCTCGTCCGGCACTTCGACCAGTGGCTTCAGTTTCATCCGGCGATGCAGATCGAACCCAGTTCCCGCCGGGATGATGTGACCCATGATGACGTTTTCTTTGAAGCCTCGTAGGAAGTCCACCTTGCCCATAGTGGCCGCTTCGGTCAGAACTCGCGTTGTATCCTGGAAGGAAGCGGCACTCAAGAAGGACTCAGTCTCCAGCGAGGCCTTGGTGATGCCTAACAGCACAGGAGCCGCTTCGGCAGGCTTGCCACCCATCTTCTCAACCCGGGCATTCTCCTCCTCGAAGATCAACTTATCAATCTGCTCACCCCAGAGGAATATCGTGTCTCCAGGCTCGGTAATCCGAACCTTGCGTAACATCTGGCGGATGATGATCTCGATATGCTTGTCATTGATCGTCACACCCTGGAGCCGGTACACCTCCTGAACTTCATTCACCAGATGCTCCTGCAATTCCTGGGCGCCGCAAATTTCGAGGATTTCATGCGGAACCACCGGGCCGTCGGTCAGTTGCTGCCCCTTCTTCATAAAGTCGCCTTTGTAGACGATCACGTGCTTGCCGATCGGAATGAGATGCTCTTCTTCCTGATTGGTTTGCGGATCCTTGACCACGATGCATCGTTTCCCGCGAACCGATGAACCGAAATCAACCACACCGTCGATTTTGGCTATCTCGGCCGCGTCCTTCGGCTTCCGGGCTTCGAACAACTCGGCTACGCGCGGCAAACCGCCCGTAATGTCCTTGGTCTTGGCCGCCTTCCGAGGCGTCTTAGCCAACAGCGCTCCGGCGATGATATCGTCCTCTTCTCCCACCACGAGATGGGCGCCGGCCGGAATAGGATATTGCGCCAACGGCTCTCCCTTCCGATCCTTGATGACTACGGTCGGGTGCAAGTCCTCCTTGTGCTCGATAATGACCATGTCCTCCTGGCCCGTTGCTTCATCGACCTCCTGCTTCATGGTCACCCCTTCGATGATGTCCGTGAATTCAACCTTGCCCGCCTTTTCCGAGATGATCGGAACGTTATACGCATCCCACTCAACGAATACGTCACCCTTCTTCACCAAGCCACCGTCTTGCACCGAAATCACGGATCCGATGACTATGCTGTGTGTTTCAAGATCCTGGTTGTCCGGACTCACGATCGCGAGCGAACCATTCTTGTTCAGGACGATGACATTGCCGTCTTCGAGCGTCACGTAACGCAAATCCATGTATCGCACCTTGCCGTCGTGCTTCGCCTTGATCTGCGGCTGCTTGAATGTCTGTGCCGCCGCTCCGCCAATGTGAAACGTCCGCATCGTCAGCTGAGTGCCCGGCTCGCCAATCGACTGCGCGGCGATAATACCGACCGCCTCGCCCTTCTTGACCAGGCGCCCGGTTGCCAAGCTCCGGCCGTAGCATTTGGCACAGATGCCCGATTTTGTTTCGCAGGTCAGCACGGAGCGTATCTTCACCTTCTCCACTCCGGTCTTCTCGATGGAACGAGCTCGGATTTCCTCGATTTCGTCGCCCGCGCTCACCAACTTGTGCTTAAGGTCACCGGGCTCCAGAATATCCTCCGAAGAATAGCGACCGACGATGCGCTCGCTGATCTTGACCACTTCTTCCTCGCCCTCGTAGATCGCCGAGACCCAGATCCCATTCGTCGTACCACAGTCGTCCACTCGAATGATGACATCCTGGGAGACGTCGACCAGTTTGCGGGTCATGTATCCGGAGTCCGCGGTCTTGAGGGCGGTGTCGGCAAGACCCTTCCGGGCGCCGTGGGTTGAGATGAAGTATTCAAGAACGGAAAGCCCCTCCCGGAAGCTCGCAAGAATCGGCTTCTCAATAATGTCGCCGCTGGGCTTGGCCATCAGGCCGCGCAGTCCAGCCAACTGGCGGACCTGGGCCTTATTGCCTCGCGCACCGGAATCCACCATCAGGTGAACCGGATTATACTCCTTCTTGCCGTGATTATGCTCCAGGGTCTTGAGCATCACATTCGCGATCTGGTCCGTGCAATGCGTCCAGATGTCAACGACCTTGTTATACCGCTCCTGATTGGTGATGACACCTTTCTTGTGTTGCTTCTCGACGTCCCCGATCTGTGACAGGGCGTTCTTGATTTCCTTCTCCTTCTCGATCGGAATGATCATGTCGTCAATGCCGATGGAAACACCGGCCTTGGTGGCCTGCTCAAACCCGACTTCCTTCAATTTGTCCAGGGTTACCACCGTGCGGTCATGGCCGACGGTTTTATAGCAGTTCATGATGATGTCACCGAGCTTCGATTTGCCCACGGCAAAATTGACGAAACCCAGTTCCAGCGGCCAAATTTCCGAGAACAGCACGCGCCCAACGGTTGTTTCGATGACCTGCTTTTCCCCGTCCCCGTAAACGGTCTTGCGACCGCGGTCCGGATTCGCGATGCGCACCCGGTCGTGGGTCTTCAACTCGCCATCAGCCTGGGCAAAAACAACCTCATCCTTGGAACCAAAGAGCATATAACGGTCCGTGTCCCGCCGGTGCTTCCGGGGCTCAGCCGTTAGATAGTAGCAACCCAGTGTGATGTCCTGGGTCGGAGTCATGATCGGCTTCCCGCTCGACGGACTGAAGATGTTGAGCGGCGCCATCATCAGGAGGCGCGCCTCCATCTGCGCTTCCACCGACAGTGGCACGTGCACGGCCATTTGATCTCCGTCAAAGTCGGCGTTATACGCTGTGCAAACGAGCGGGTGAATCCGAATCGCCTCACCTTCGATCAGCACCGGTTCAAAAGCCTGGACTGACAACCGGTGCAAAGTCGGCGCACGATTGAGGAGCACCGGATGTCCGCGGGTCACCTCTTCCAGGATATCCCAAACCTCCGGCGACTGCCGTTCAATCATCTTTTTCGCAGAGCGCACGGTGTGGACATAGCCCATGTCCTTGAGTCTGCGAATGATGAACGGTTCAAACAACACCAAGGCCATTTTCTTGGGCAGGCCACATTGATGGAGTTTCAGCTCAGGGCCGATGACGATGACGGACCGACCCGAGTAATCGACTCGTTTGCCGAGCAGATTTTGACGGAACCGGCCGGACTTGCCCTTCAGCATGTCGGAAAGCGACTTAAGAGAACGGTTCCCCGCCCCGGTCACCGCTCGGCCGTGGCGACCGTTGTCAAAGAGTGCGTCGACCGCCTCCTGGAGCATCCGCTTTTCGTTGCGGATGATCACTTCCGGGGTCTTCAGTTGGAGCAAGTTCTTCAGTCGGTTATTGCGGTTGATCACCCGACGATAAAGATCATTGAGATCCGACGTAGCGAAGCGGCCTCCCTCCAAGGGAACCAACGGGCGCAGGTCGGGCGGGATTACCGGGAGGACGATGAGGATCATCCATTCCGGGCGGCTCTTGGACTTCAAGAAGCCCTGAAATAGCTTGATCCGTTTCGCGATTTTTTTCCGATTCTGCTTGGACTTGGTCTCGGTCATCGCGATCTGAAGCTCATCGATGCCCTTCTGAAGATTGAGAAGCGCGAGTGCATCCCGCACGGCCCCGGCACCCATCTTCGCAACGAACGCATCCGTTCCATAGGTGGTTCGCGCCTCGCGACATTCATGCTCACTGAGCAACTGATGCTGCTTCAACGGGGTGGTGCCCGCATCGATCACCAAGTAGTCTTCATAATAAATCACGCGCTCCAGATTCCGGGCCGTGACGTCCAGCATCAACCCGATGCGGGAAGGCATGCATTTGAAAAACCAAATATGCGAGACGGGCACTGAAAGCTCGATGTGGCCCATACGTTCCCGGCGAACTCGGCTCAGGGTCACCTCGACGCCGCAACGGTCGCAAACGACGCCGCGGTGCTTGATCCGTTTATATTTGCCGCAAGAGCACTCCCAGTCCTTGACCGGACCGAAAATCCGTTCGCAGAACAATCCACCCTTTTCCGGCTTAAACGTCCGGTAGTTGATGGTTTCCGGGTTCTTTACTTCACCCTTGGACCACGAGCGGATGGCTTCCGGTGAGGCCACAGTGATGCCAACGTGATCCACCAGGTTCACCTTATCCTGGAGGCCGAGCAATTCGCGGGCGGTATCTTTAGAGGAGGTCATGAGCTTGTATTCCTTCTGGTTCGAGGATTCCGTTTCCCTATTACAGGGCGGCGAGGGCGGCCGCTGGATTCTGTTCCTTGGGATCATCCGCCGGGTTCACGTAGCCCACTTTCACATCGAGTCCGAGCGACTGCATTTCCTTTACGAGGACGTTAAACGATTCGGGAATGCCGGCATCGAGCGAATTGTCGCCCTTGACGATGCTTTCATAAATGCGGGTGCGACCCTGAACATCGTCCGACTTGACGGTAAGAAGTTCCTGGAGCGTGTACGCGGCCCCGTAGGCTTCCATCGCCCACACTTCCATTTCTCCGAACCGCTGGCCGCCGTACTGAGCTTTGCCTCCCAACGGTTGTTGGGTGACAAGGGAATACGGTCCCACGGCGCGGGCATGGATCTTGTCGGCGACGAGATGGCCCAGTTTCATCATATAGATGTAGCCGACTACGATTTCTTGATCGAAACGCTCGCCGGTGCGGCCGTCATGGAGATGGACCTTGGCGTGTTCCGGAAGCTTCGCCTCCTTGAGGAATCCTCGAATTTCCTTCTCCTTGATGCCATCGAAAACGGGCGTGGCAATACGGATGCCTAAGAGGCGGCAGGCCCATCCAAGGTGGGTTTCAAGCACCTGCCCGACATTCATGCGGGACGGAACCCCTAGCGGGTTCAGCACAATGTCGACCGGGGTCCCGTCATCGAGGAAAGGCATGTCCTCTTCTGGAACAATCTTGGCAACGACACCCTTGTTGCCATGCCGGCCGGCCATCTTGTCACCCACCGAGAGTTTCCGTTTGGAGGCGATATAGACCTTCACCTGTTTGACGATGCCAGAGTCCACCTCTTCGCCCGCCTCGGCACGATCCATCTCCTCATGATGCTGGGATTTGAGATCCTCGAACTTCTTTTGGAATTGGCCGATGATCTCATTGATCTTGTTCCGGATCGGCGACGGATCGATTTCGATCTTGTCATACACCGCCGCCAGCTTTTTCAGCAACGTCTTGGTGATCTTCCGATTGGCTGGGATAATGATTTCACCCGTTTCGCTATTCACGACGTCGAGTGGAATTTTTTCTCCAAGCAGTATATTCGAAAGAGCTTCGGTGAGTTGTTCGGTGAGCTCGTCCTTCTTTGACTTATAGGAGTCGTCGATTTCCCGGGCTGCTTTCTTGGGAGAATCCTTGGAATCCGTGCGCACCGCCTTTTCACCCAACTTGCTAGCGGAAACCTTTATATCCATGACGATGCCATAGGTGCCCGAGGGAACCTTGAGGGACGTGTCCTTCACGTCCGCCGCCTTTTCGCCAAAAATGGCGCGCAGCAATCTCTCTTCCGGAGCCAATTCTGTCTCGGACTTGGGAGTGATCTTACCGACAAGAATATCCCCCGGTTTCACTTCCGCCCCGACCCGGACCACACCATCGAGTCCAAGGTTCTTCAATGCTTCTTCACCCAGGTTTGGGATATCCCGGGTAATTTCCTCGGGTCCCAACTTCGTGTCGCGGGCAACGACCTCAAATTCATCGATGTGAATCGACGTGAACACGTCATCCTTGACAATTCGCTCGGAGATTAGGATTGCGTCCTCGAAATTATACCCATTCCAAGGCATGAACGCACAGAGTACGTTCCGGCCGAGCGCAAGCTCGCCGCCCTGGGTGCAGGGGCCGTCGGCAATCGCCTGGCCCTTCTTTACATGATCCCCCTTCGCAACCAAAATCTTCTGGTTGATGCAAGTCGCCGCATTGGACCGCATGAACTTGCGGACTGGATAGATGTAGATGTCATCCTCCGGAGCATGCTTCAATTTCTTCTTGGTTTCCGGTATCTTGCCATCCTTGGTGACGATCACCTGATTGCCGGTGACGGATGCGACGCGCCCGGCATCCTCGGATACAATGATCGCGCGGGAGTCACGAGCCACTCGCTCTTCGAGTCCTGTTGCCACCAGCGGAGCCTCCGTGATCAAGAGCGGGACCGCTTGCCGCTGCATGTTGGAACCCATCAAGGCACGGTTAGCGTCGTCGTGCTCGAGGAACGGAATCAATCCGGCAGCCACCGAAACGAGCTGTTTCGGAGACACATCCATGTAGTCGACCTTCTCCTTTTCGACATCAACGAAGTCACCCTTGCAACGGCACGTGACCGCATCCCCCAGGAAACGTCCTTTTTCGTCAATGATGGAGTTCGCCTGGGCGATTACAAACCCTTCCTCCCGGTCGCCGGTGAGGTAGTCGATCTGCTCCGTGACCCGGCCCTTGTCGCACTTCCGATACGGCGTCTCAATAAATCCGAAATCATTGACCCGCGCAAAACTGGCCAACGAGGCAATGAGCCCGATGTTAGGGCCTTCCGGTGTTTCAATCGGACAGATGCGGCCGTAGTGAGAGGGATGAACATCCCGGACTTCGAATCCGGCGCGATCTCGGGAGAGACCCCCGGGTCCGAGCGCCGACAATCGGCGCTTGTGGGTCAATTCGGCCAGCGGATTGATCTGGTCCATAAACTGGCTCAGCTGGCTGCGTCCAAAAAAGTCGCGGATTACCGCGGATAACGCCTTTGGATTGATCAACTTTTGCGGAGTCATCGTATCCAGGCTCTGATCGAAAAGCGTCATGCGCTCTTTCACTAAACGTTCCGTCCGGGCCAGTCCGACCCGACACTGATTCGCCAGCAATTCGCCGACGGTCCGGATGCGCCGGCTGCCCAGGTGATCAATGTCATCCAAGCTACCCTGCCCCTTCTTCAAGCGAAGCAGATACTTGGTCGCTCCCAAAAGATCATGCCCGCGCAAGATTCGATCCTCGGAGTTTTCCTTCAGGCTAAGTTTCTGGTTGATCTTATAGCGTCCAACCCGACCCAGATCATACCGTTTGGCATCAAAAAACAGCCGTTTAATCAGGGCCTTCGCATTGGCGGCCGTCGGAGGATCCCCCGGCCGGAGTCGGCGATAAATATCCTTCAGGGCCTCCTCGGCGTTCTTGGTCGGATCCTTCTTAAGACACTTGATGACGATGCCGTCATCCACGCCCGTATCGACGACGCGGATCTTATTCACTCCGAGTTCAGCGATCTGTTTTACGACTGCTTTGGAGAGGGGTTCGAAGGCACGCGCGACCACGACTCCTTTATCGAGATCCAAAGCGTCCTCAACCAGCACCTTGTTCTGGATGTCTTCAAGTTTTTCGGCCTCTTTGACCGAGATTTCCTGAATATCGTAAAACAGGTTTAGTATATCTCCATCGGTGCCAAGCTTTTCCACCGCGGTCTTCCCTTCCAACGTGTTCAGCTTGGCCTCGGGAATCGCGTAGAGCGCCCGGAAGAAAGTGGTCGTCAGAAACTTGCGCCGACGCTTCTTCCGATCAAGGTAGACGTACAAAAGGTCGCTGGTATCAAACATCGCCTCATACCACGAGCCCCGGTCAGGAATGATGCGAAAGCTGTGCAGTGTCTTGCCGTTCGGGTGCTGGGTCGATTCAAAAGCCAATCCGGGCGAGCGATGAAGTTGGCTGACAATGACGCGCTCGGCTCCGTTGATGACGAACGTCCCCTGAGGAGTCATGAGCGGTATCTCACCCATGAACACCTTTTCCTCTTTCGTTCCCTTTTCCTCTTTGAGGAGGAAGGTGACGTAGAGAGGCGCTCCGTATGTCAACCCCTCGCGCAGACAGTCGAGCCAGTCAATTTTCGGGTTACCAATCTCGTAACTGTGGAAATCGAGAACTGTTTTCCCATCATAGCTTTCAATCGGAAAAACCTCGGTAAATACGGCCTGCAGCCCGAGGTTTCGACGCTTGCTGTTCGAGATCTCCGCCTGGAGGAACTCGCGATAGGAATCGAGCTGAATCTCGATAAGATTGGGAGGGACGATCACCTCCTTGATTTTTCCGAAGTTCATCCGCTCCGTGTGCTTCGTGGCTA
>CAMDJH010000082.1 GCA_945900455.1 Akkermansia muciniphila | reverse complement strand
GATCTTCGCGGGAAGCCATACTACGCGTTGAACGTACTTACCAAGGTGGACTGCCTCGACCACGCGAACTCGCAAATACTTTATGCGAATGACGACCCGATGCACATCCTTCGGATCAAGTCATATGGTTTCAATGAAGATCAGGTCCCTCCGGACGTTCCGATTTTTAAGATTCCGGATGATGTGGGTAGTGTTTTTGTAACGAGAACATTCGTAGATGCGGTGATCGCAAGCGAGTTGCGGGGCGCATCATTCGAAGATCCAAGATCCGATCCGTTTGGGAAAATCGCCCGAGGGGAGCCGCTGAATGTGGTTCCGGGCTTGTCCCAATAGATAAACAGCCAGGGAAGCGCATAAGGAGAGTTTCCCAATCAGTAGCGGACGCGAGCCGTTTGCCTTGTGAACGCAGGCCGCCTGCCTTTCTAAGCTTGCCAACCGTCTCACCGCCGTAGCGACGCTTGTCGCCACGGAACGGGCCGATAAAACCGACGAGAATTCTATGAAAGCGGTATCCTCTACGTTTTTTAGAGATATGGATCGCCGGGAATTCCTGCATTACCTCGGGGCGGGCGCCATTGGGCTTGGATGGGTTCATCATGGTTTCGCAGCGGGCTCGGCGAGAACGGCGGGTACAAAACTCCTGCGTGGCATCTTCCCGATTGCCCAAACGCCGTTCACCGCGGCGGACCAGCTCGACGTCGACGCCCTAGTCCGGCAGTTGGAGTTCATCGACCGTGGGCGGTGCGCATGGTCTTGTCTCGCCGCAGCTCGCCAGTGAGTGGTTGACCTTGACCGAGAGAGAGCGGATGGCCGGCATGGAGGCGATCGGCGCAGCTGCTCGAAAGCTGAGGCCGGCGGTTGTTCTTGGCGTGCAGGGGACGGATCTAGCGGCGGTGCGTCGATACATTAAGCAAGCGGAGCGTGTCGGTGCCAACGCCATTATTTCCCTGCCTCCCGGCGAAAATGCGGATCTGAAAGCGGTGCTGAACTATTATCAAGAAGTGGGCAAATCGACCGATTTGCCCATGTTCGTGCAGGCCACGGGAAAAATGGATGTCGATTTGCTTATCGAGCTCTACCCTGCCGCATGATTCCGACGATGCGTCATGTGAAAGACGAGGTTGGCGACCCGTTGCAGCGGGTCGGATCGTTGCGCGAAAAGAGCCACGACGAGATCAAGGTATTTTCGGGTAATCACGGTCGGAGGATGATCGAGGAGCTTGAGGCCGGTTTCTCCGGCACCATGCCGGCTGCCGGGCTGAGCGATCTATACGCGACCACCTTCGATCTTTGGCAGGCGGGCAAGCGAGACGAGGCGCGGGACAGTCATGCCCGCACGATCGAGGCGCTCAACACGATGCTCCGTTACGGCATGGAAGGAATGAAATACGTCCTGGTGGCACGGGGGGTATTCAACACCTACTCGGTGCCGACAGCGGCTTCGCGCGGCCTGTCCGAGGCGAAAAACGGATCGCGAAACTCGGCACTCGCCGACGAAGGCAAGCACACCTTAGATGCGCTCGTCGCAGCGTTGAAACCGAATCTTAAGGCATAGGGTTGTGGATGGCATAGCATTCATCGGCTCTAACGAAGCGAATCGATCGAACAAGTGCGCTTGCCGAAGCAACATGGTAAGGGGGTTAAAAACAGTCATTTACCTATATATAGAAATATGTGGACGATGAGCTGCGCGGCTCATCTATTCCGCGTTAACATGCCAGGCGTGATTGTATGATTATATAGTGCAAAGCAGCCAGAAGCTGAGTTATATGTTATTGTTATTAGTTCTTGGTATTATCTAATTATTATTGGAGTGTCATTCTCGCCGGCATGCCCGGGCAGGTGTCCGAAGATTGTACGGGGATCGAGCCAAGGAGCCGGACAACTTGGCGCGAAAGCGTGGCCGACTTGAGGTTCTTCACCCGTTGAGGGAACATCTGGAACTCTTCCCGCCTCGGAGACGGTACTAAATCAAGAGTAACGGAACCAAGCATTGCCCAAGTGCACGGTGGGGTTGTTCGCCGTAACAAGATTCACGTCACGTGTCCCTCACACCGCCCGATGGCAGGGTGAGGCGGGGCGGCTCATGTAGACGATTGGGTGCGGGGGTCCAGCAGACCGTAGCTGAAGTCCACCAACACATTGAGTCCGAGCAAGAGGATCGCGTAGAGCATGACCAGACCGATCGTCATGGGGTAGTCACGGTTAATTGAACTATTCACCAGAAAAACGCCAATGCCGGGCACTTGAAAAATGTTTTCCACCACAAAACTCCCGGTCAGGAGATCCGCCAGCATCGGGCCGCTATAGGAGACCACCGGTAAGACGGCCAGACGAAAGGCATGTTTCAGCAGAACACTCATCTCCGACAACCCCTTGGCGCGGGCTGTCTGGATATACTCGCTTTGCAATGTCTGCGTCATGCCTTCGCGCATGAGTCGGGCAATTCGTCCGGCAAAATAGAGCCCCAAGGTGACCATGGGAAGCACGGCATGCATGGGGGAGCCCCACAGTCCTACGGGGAACCAGCCGAGCTTTAGCCCGAAGAGCAGGATAAGGACGGGGCCAATGACAAATCCAGGGACGCAGGTAGCGAGGAGCACCAGCAAACTGATGCCCCAGTCCCTCGCCTGGCCCCGCCAGACTGCCGAGGCAAATCCGGCGGGAATTCCGATGCCGAGCGCGAATCCGAAGGCCAACAACCCGAGCGTCAAGGAGACAGGCAGCCCCTGCAGGAGGATGTCGGTCACGCTGTGGTTTCGGTATTTAAGGGAGGGCCCGAGATCGCCGTGCAAGACCCCACCGAGGAATCGTCCGTACTGCTTCCAGAGCGGCTCATCCAAATGATATCGTTGTTTCAGCTGACGTTCAATTTCGGGCGATGCGGACTTCCGCTCCCGATCAAAGGGTCCGCCGGGTGCAATGCGCACGAGAAAGAAAGCGAAGCTGGCAATGAGCAGGACGAGCGGCGGAATGGCGGCAAGCCTTCGGAGGATGGGAGGCATCGGGCAGTGTCAGATAAAATGTTTCGAATGGATCCGCAGCCCCACTTCAGTGCATCAAGGTATGGGCGCCATCCTTCCGGTAGATCGCACCAAATGGATGTTCATCCGTCAGGTTTCCGTAGATGCCTCCGAGCCGGTTGGTGTCGAAGGCAAACAAGCCGCGGTAATGATACAGGGGAATGATTGGCAGTTCAGCCCGCACGAGGATTGACTCCGCCTGTTTGAGCAGGGCGAACCGATTCTTCCGATCGAGGGTTGCGTTACCTTGTTTCATGAGTCGGTCGTACTCCGGATTACTCCACCCCGTTCGATTGTTGAGACTCGTGCTCAAGAAAAGATCCAAGAATGTGTTTGGATCGTTATAGTCGCCAATCCAGGAGCTGCGACAGAGGTCGTAGTTCGTGCGGGACTGTTCGTTCAGGTAGGATTTCCATTCGATCGGCTGCAATTGAAGCTGAATCCCGAGGTGTTCCCGGAGCATTTGTTGCATTTCAACACCGATCTGCTCATGCAGCCGGGAGCCGCCTCCCCCGCCGGCATTGAACATGTATTGAATGACCGGAAACCCCTGGCCTCCCGGAAAGCCGGCCTCCGCCAACAATCGTTTCGCCTCCCCCGGATTGAACAACAATCCCTCCGGTGGCTCGTACCCGCCGCAGTCGGGCGGGACCAGGGCGGTGGCAATCGGTTCGCCCATCCGCGTAATCCGTTCGACCAGCCGCTGCTTCTGAATCGCCATCGCAATGGCCCGCCGGACGCGTGCGTCATTAAAGGGCGGACGGGTCACGTTGATTCGCATGAAATAGACCCCGAGATAGGTAAAGGAATGGAAGTCGGGTCTCGCTCGAAGGATGTCGTTTAATTCGGTGGGGATACTGCGGTTGTCGACAATGAAATCGGCCTGCCCAGAGAAATAGAGATTCAGCGTGGCCGTCGGCGATTCCGTGGGGAGCACATCGATGGTTTCGGACCGGACATTCGCGGCATCCCAATAATGCCGATTCCGCCGCAACCGGATGCGATCGTTCAGTCGCCACTCCTCCAGTTGATAGGCACCCGAACACGGCAGAACTTTGCTCCGGATCCATTGGTCGGACTCTTTTCCGAGAGGTTCAATCGTCTGACGCGGAACAACCGACAGCGTGCGAAAGGCGCAGAGATCGAGGAAGAACGGGGTCGGATTTTCGAGTTCCACTTCGACTGTCAGCGGATCAAGCGCACGAACGCCTAACGTGGCAAAATCCGGAGCCGAACGATTGGTATTCAGAAACTCCCCGTTCTTCACATAGAAAAGTTGCCCCACGTAATCGACCCCTGTCGCCGGGTTGACAGCCCGCCGCCAGGAATACACGACGTCGTCGGCCCGGATCGGATCACCGGTTGACCAGGCGGAGTTGGTTCGCAGGTGAAACGTGTAGACTTTTCCATCCTCTGAAATCTCCCAAGCATGAGCAATTCCTGGTTCCGCCGTACCTGTTTGCGCATTGAAGCGGGTCAATCCTTCAAACAACGCAGCGGCCACCCGACCATCCGGCTGGCCGGTGCAAATCTGCGGATCGATGGTTTCTGGTTCCGACCCATTGAGGATGACGAGGGTGGCACGGTCGCGAACGCGGCAACCCGAGACGCACAGAATCAACGCCAGCCATGCACCGGCCTTACAGAACCTGAAGGCAGGCGGTTGAGTTCGAATGCGGCAACGCGCAGACAGTTGCCCTGCGGGCGAAACGAACCAAAACGGAAACATCCGCGCCATCGTATGCCCGTTAACCCTCGGATCAGAATCAAAAAAAAGCCAAGCCGATTGGAGATCGGCTGCTGACGGACGCGGGGCGGGAAAAGCAGATCGCGGAGGGAGAGCGGTGCAGCCCGGAGTCCGCAGCCTTCAGCCCGCTTAGCGTGAACGATACAAACCCCGGGATCAGAATGAAAACCAAACCCGTCCGGAACGGTTCGGCGGTCGGGGAGACGAACGCCTCCCGTGAATTCCGCATTTTAGTCGCGAACAGCGCGGGAAAGCCGGCCGCAAGCCAGCGCTCCGGCACGGGGATGAAGTCTTGCGCGCGTGGCCACGGTCGCCGGCCTCCTGAATTACACTGTTACTTCTTAGGAGCGGGCAGCGCTGTCGGGGGATTCGTCACGAGAATCGTCGAATTCGTCACAACCACCGTCTGCGGCAAGGTGGGAAGCGTCGGCAACGTTGACGCGGCGGGAATCGGCGCACTGACCGGCGCACTGTTGAGCTGCTTCCGAACGCCGGCGTACTGCGACTTGCTTTGGTACGCGGTCAGGGAAGACACCAGCACGCAGAGAACGATGAAGGTCGACGCAAGCCATTTCGTGAGATTGGTGAGGGCGTTGCCGCCACCGGCACCAAACAGCGCCGCGGTGGTGTCCGCGCCAAATGCGGCCCCCATTCCAGCCTCCTTTTTGGGGAGTTGAATCAGGATCAGCAAGCCGAGCGCGAGGCAGACCAGCACGAGGATGAACGAAAGTAATCCAATAATGAGACTCATAACCAGGGAAGGATCGGGGGAAGGATTAAGGGGAAGAAAACGATGTCGGACGACGGCTGGTATTGACAGGTTGGGTGTCGAAAAATCAGATGGAATTGCGGATAATGTCTGAAAAACTTCGGAGCTCGAGGGATGCGCCTCCGACCAATGCCCCGTCGACGTCCGGTTGACTCATCAATTCGCGGGCGTTGTTGGCTTTGACGCTGCCGCCGTATTGAATGCGAACCCGACGAGCGATGATGTCGCCGTGCAACGTGGCGAGCACCTTGCGAATGAACGCGTGAACCTCCTGCGCTTGGGCACTGGTCGCCGTCTTCCCGGTACCGATCGCCCAGACCGGTTCATAGGCCAGAACGGTCTTTTCCATCTGTTCACCGGAAAGACCAGCCAGACTGCCGCGAATCTGGGTTTCGACCACTTTTTGGGTCATACCGCTTTCCCGTTCCAAAAGGGTCTCGCCGACACAAACGATCGGGACCAGATTGGCCGCCAAGGCCGCCGCCGCCTTGCGGGAGACCAGGGCATCGTCCTCGCGCTGGAACTGGCGACGCTCGCTATGCCCGAGAATCACGTATCCAACCGAAAACTCTTTCAGCATGCCGGCAGCGATTTCACCGGTGTAGGCGCCCCCGCCGTGCTCGCTCATATTTTGGGCGCCGAGGCGGATATTCGAGTCCAGGATGGCTTTCGAAACACTCGCCAACGCCGTAAACGGGGGGCAGACCACGATGTCTGCGTCCTTGATCGCAGCCAACTCGCGACGAAGCCCATGAACGAGATCGAGGGCTTCCGCCACCGTCTTGTTCATTTTCCAGTTTCCAGCAATGATAATTTTCCGTTCTTTCTCCATGAGATCGACTCCTCTTGAAAAGGAAGCAGGTACACTACCGGGCAAGTCAAAGTCGTCAAAGGTGTTTTTTGGAGGCAAAGTCCCGAATTGCCGAAGGGCCGAAACGCTCATCGGCTAGGCTGAATGGTTGACACCATGGACAGGGCTGTGAGAAGCCCACCCGCCTTCGCCACTGTTTCATCGTATTCCGCCTCAGGAATGGAATCGGCCACGATGCCAGCACCGGTATGGAACCAGGCGCGGCCGTCGCGCAACACGGCGGTCCGGATCGTGATGCTCAACTGACTCTCCCGGTTGAAACCGAGGTACCCATGGGCACCACAGTAGGGTCCGCGCGTAACCGGCTCGAGTTCATCGATGATCTCCATGGCGCGAATTTTTGGCGCGCCGGTGATGCTACCCCCGGGAAAGCACGAAGCCAGGGCGGCCAAATGGGTAACTTCACTGCGCAAACGCCCTTCAACGGTGGATACCAGATGTTGTACGTGGCGATACCGTTCGAGGCGCACGAGTTCCGGCACGGTTACCGACCCGTATTCGCAAACTCGGCCGAGGTCGTTTCGGAGGAGGTCGGTGATCATCACGAGCTCCGCCATTTCCTTTTCGCTCCGCAGCAACTCGTGGGTGAACCGGGCATCTTCATCCGGGTCCGCAGACCGGGGCCGAGTTCCCTTGATGGGGCGCGTCAAGACGTGGGAACCACTGAGTCGGAGGAACAATTCAGGTGAAGACGATGCCACCTGAAAATCACCGCAATCGATCCACGCGCTGAAGGGCGAAGGGGACGCTGCGGACAGATGCTCGTAGTAGGTCCATGGGTCGGTGGGGCAGGCCGCAGCGAAGCGCTGCGCCAGATTCACTTGATAGATGTCACCCTGGCAAATGTAGCGTTGGGCTCGGCGAACGGCCGCGAGGAATTCAACTCGACTCAGCGAGGATACGGTTGCCGGGTGGGACCGAACCGGAGACGGCGGTCCTGGAGGGGGCGGGCAAGTTGCGAGCCGCTCGCGCCAGTCGTTTAGCTGGCGTCGGGCTTGTTCCGCGCTGCGGGATCCGTCGGGTTCCAGCCCCGTGGCGATCACCCAGGTCTTGCCCGCCTGATGGTCGAAGAGGACCAGACTGTCGTAGAAACCGAGGTGGCAATCGGGCAGTTCGAGGTCATTGATCGCGCGCCGGGTAAGGCGGGGTTCGACGAACCGATTGAGCTCATATCCCCAGTACCCGAAGCACCCGCCGAGCGGGAACGGGTGATCGAGTTCGTCCAACAGCTCATAGCCGGCGAGGAGTGACCCCAGGAGCTGCCATGGATCTCCGAACTGGGTGCGAAGGAGGCCGAATTCTCCCCGGGTTTCACAGCGCGAACCGAAGTTTCGAAAGGTAAGAAACGGCCGGGCGGCGACCAGCGAATATCGCGATGAAGGAACGTCAAAGGTCCGCGTCCGCAGCAGGACGACGCCGGATTCCGCACGCAGACTGGCAGCGAGCGAGTCGGGGGAATGGTCTGTCGCGAATTCCTGGATGGTTGCCCGCATGAGAACGTGGCCAAAGTCGCCCGGGCACTCCGGGAGTCAAGGCGCGGGGGATGGGCTCACTGCCATTAAACGTTCTGCGGCCCGGTGGATCCGGGCGCAAAACTCCGGGGGCGCAACGACCTGCGCTTTGCCGCCCCAACCGAGGACCCAACGCTCGACCTCAACCAGACTTCCCAGCCTGAGTCGAAGCTCGACCGCGCCCTCCGGCAGTTCCTTCAACGTCTGCGATGGATGCCACCGCTTCTCCCTTACATAATCGGCCACCTCGGGATCAAATCGCAGAACGACATTGAAATCACCCTGCCGGGAATGGACTCCAAAGCTGTCTCGCAATTGATCGGCCAGGACAAATCTTCGGGGGCGTGGAAATATTTCTCCCGTCGGCTCCGCCTTGACAATGCGCGCGGGTACAAAAGTTCGGATGGCCTTGCGGAGTTGATCGAAGGCGAAAAGGTACCAGTCTCCATTGACATTGGCCAGGTGGTACGGATCCACGATCCGAATTTCCGGTTCACGCGATCCGGGTTTGCGATAGGTCAGGCGCAGGCGGATTCGGCGGGCGGCTGCCTGGGCGAGGGTGTCGATGATGGCCAAATCTAACAGCGGTTCGGCGCTGGTACGGAAGGAAATAGACTGTTCCCACTCTGCCAGATTGAGCGAAATTGTGTCGGGCAATGATTGCTCCAGTTTCTTGAAGGCGCCCACCAGCCGTCGTTCAAACGGCGTGCCTCGATATTGTTGCAGGGCCTTCTCCGCGACCAGCAGGGCAAAGAGTTCCCCTTCGGTGATTTGCAGGGAGGGAAAGCTCTCCACTTCCTCGGTGTACGCATAGCCGAAGTGTTGCTCATCGTACGCGACGGGAAGCAGCATCCGATCCCGCATGAACTCGATATCCCGAGTGATGGTCCTCGGGCTTACCTCCAAATCGCGGCCCAGGGTGCTGCAATTGGGATACTTGCCTTCACGGATTGCTGTGTGGATGCGCAACATCCGTTCGATCGGAGGGCGCGAGGATTGGTTCGTCGGGCGCTTAGGGGGAACCGGCACGGCCAAAGCGAAGCAGGCCCGGCGCTGACAGGCAAGGCGCTGACAGCTAAACCGCGTTTTCCTCGGTGCCTGAACCTATTATCGAGAAACTCAGTTCGTCGAAGCCGAGGTGTCAGAGATGTTCATGAAATGTGCCAATGTGACAGTGGGTGTCACAGTCTTTCGTCAAATGAAGTGGGTCGATCGGGAAAACATTCCGCAGAACCCCCTTATTTTTGGGCCTTTTGTGCCGAAGACCGCATTTCTCAAGACGCGGCATCCGTTTTGCAGAGTGAGAAATGAACTTTGACGATTTATGGCTAAAGTCCTTGGAATTGATTTGGGCACAACGAACTCCTGCATGGCAGCAATGGAGGGAGGCGAGCCTTTGGTTTTGGAAAACTCCGAAGGCAAACGCACCACTCCTTCCATTGTGGCATTCGCCAAGAATGGCGAGCGGCTCGTCGGCGAAGCGGCGAAACGCCAGGCCGTAACCAACCCACGTAACACCGTGTATTCCGTGAAGCGATTCATGGGACGGAAGTTTGACGAGGTCGTCGAAGAAGTGAAGCGGGTGCCATACAAGGTCGTGCGAGCAAGCAATGGAGACGCTCACATTGAGGTCGAAATCGACGGCAAACCCAAAGCCTTCAGCCCGCCCGAAATTTCTGCGATGATTCTCGCAAAACTCAAAGCGGATGCCGAGGTGCGCTTGGGCGAAACGGTCACCCAGGCGGTCATCACGGTGCCGGCATATTTCAACGATTCTCAACGGCAGGCCACCAAGGATGCGGGACGGATCGCGGGGTTGGAGGTGCTTCGCATCATCAATGAACCCACCGCTGCGTCGCTCGCCTATGGTCTCGATCAGAAAAAAGACGAAAAGATCGCCGTGTATGATTTGGGCGGCGGAACATTTGATATTTCGGTTCTCGAAATTGGCGATGGCGTGTTTGAGGTCAAGGCCACCAACGGTGACACCCATCTCGGGGGAGACGATTGGGACAACGCTATCATTGACTGGGTCCTCGCGGAGTTCAAGAAGGACTCCGGCATTGACCTGCGCAAACAGGCCGATGCCCTGCAGCGGATCAAGGAAGAGGCGGAAAAAGCGAAAATCGCCCTGAGTTCATCCCAGCAGTATGAGATTAATTTGCCGTTCGTCACGGCCGACGCGAGCGGTCCCAAGCACATCCAGCTGAAGCTGACCCGAGCCAAGATGGAGCAGCTTTGTGATTCGTTGTTTGAACGGACGATGACGCCGACTCGGGCCTGCCTCAAGGATGCCGGGATCGCGGTGGACAAGATTGATGAGCTCGTGTTGGTCGGCGGAATGACCCGCATGCCACGCGTCGTTGAAACCGCCCGTGCGCTCGTGAACAAGACGCCACACCAGGGAGTCAACCCGGATGAAGTGGTCGCCGTGGGCGCCGCCATTCAGGGAGGCGTTCTTAAGGGTGAGGTGAAGGACGTTCTGCTCCTTGACGTCACGCCGCTGTCGCTTGGCATTGAAACACTCGGAGGAGTTTTCACCCGCCTCATTGAGCGCAATACGACTATCCCCACTCGCAAGTCAGAGATTTTTTCGACCGCCAGCGACAGTCAACCCGGCGTCGAAGTGCACGTGCTGCAGGGCGAACGTCAGTTGGCACGCGACAACAAGACCATCGGCAAGTTTCAGTTGACGGATATCCCGCCCGCCCCCCGTGGTGTCCCGCAGGTCGAAGTTACCTTCGATATCGACGCCAACGGGATTCTGAACGTGAGCGCCAAGGATCTCGGCACCGGCAAGGAACAAAAGATTCAGATCACCGCTTCGAGCGGCCTGTCGAAGGAGGAGATTGATCGGATGCGCCGCGATGCGGAAACCAATGCCGATTCCGACAAGGCACGCCGTGAGGAGATCGAGGTGCGCAATGAAACAGACAATGCGATTTACCGCAGCGAGAAGCTGGTGAAGGATAGTGGCGACAAGCTGGGGGCCTCCAAACTGGGTATCGAGGACGCCATTAAATCGGCGCGCGAGGCCCTTAAGGGGTCCGATATTGCCGCCGTGAAGTCCTCGATGGAAAAGCTCAACGAAGTGGTTCAGGCCGCCAGCGCGGAGCTTTACAAGACCGCACAGAGCAAATCTCAGCAGGCACCGACTGACGGCCCTTCCGGCCAGGCGGGCACTCCCAACGACGGCCCGGCTCCCGGGAAGGGCGATGGGACGGTTATTGACGCCGAAGTTGTGAACGAGAAGAAAACCTGATACACTAGCCGTTTCCTGTGGCTTCTGCCCCGGGAAACGCACCGATATTTCCCTGCCGCGAGTGCGGCGGGATTTGATGACGCATCAAAAACAAGTACAAGCAAAAAATAATATGGCACTAAATGTGAAACCCCTCGGCGACCGCGTTCTTGTGGAACCCGTCGAAGAGAAGGAAACCAAGAAGGGCGGCATCATCATCCCCGATTCCGCCAAGGAGAAGCCGACTGAAGGCATCATCCGGGCCCTGGGAACCGGCAAAGTTGATGACACCGGCAAAAAGCACGATTTTCTCGTGAAAGTCGGAGACCGGGTGCTCGTATCCAAATACGGCGGCACCGAAATTAAACTCGACGGCAAAGAGTACCGCCTATTTAGCAGCGACGACCTCCTCGCCATTGTCAGCTAACAACCCGCTGATTCCACTTCCAACAGTTAACAATAATTCTCACTTACTAATATGGCCGCAAAACAACTTCTTTTTGACGAAGTCGCCCGCCAGCAGTTGCTGAGGGGCGTCGAAATCCTCGCCAAGGCCGTCAAGGCCACTCTCGGCCCCAAGGGCCGCAATGTCGTCATCGACAAAAAATTCGGCTCTCCGACGGTCACCAAGGATGGTGTCACGGTCGCGAAGGAGATCGAACTTTCGGACCCGTACCAGAACATGGGTGCCCAGATGGTCCGCGAGGTCGCCAGCAAGACCAGCGACTCCGCTGGCGACGGAACAACCACCGCCACGGTCCTCGCCGAGTCCATCTATCGTGAAGGTCTGAAGAATGTCACTGCCGGCGCGAGCCCGATCAGCCTGCAGCGCGGCATTCAGAAGGCGGTCGACGTCGCCGTCGAGCACCTCGCCAAGATCTCCAAGAAGGTCAAGGATAAGGAAGAAATCAAGCAGGTCGCCACCGTGTCCGCCAATTGGGATGAGACCATCGGTGAGATCATCGCCGACGCCATGGATAAGGTCGGCAAGGACGGCACCATTACCGTCGAAGAGGCTAAATCGATCGAAACAACCCTGGACGTTGTCGAGGGTATGCAGTTCGACAAGGGCTACTTGTCTCCCTATTTCGTGACCAACGCCGAGGCGATGGAATCGAAACTCGAAGACGCTTACATCCTGATCTATGAGAAAAAGATCAGCAGCCTCAAGGACCTCCTCCCAGTCCTCGAGAAGGTCGCCCGCACCAGCAAGCCGCTCCTGATCATTTCCGAGGAAGTGGAAGGCGAAGCCCTGGCGACCCTCGTGGTGAACAAACTCCGTGGCACCATCAACGTCTGCGCTGTCAAGGCCCCTGGCTTCGGTGACCGCCGCAAGGCCATGATGGAAGACATCGCCATTCTCACCGGTGGCAAGTGCATCACCGAAGATCTGGGCATCAAGCTGGAGAATCTCGATATCGCCGATCTCGGCCGGGCCAAGAGCATCGTTGTCGAAAAAGAAAACACCACCATCGTCGAAGGCGGCGGCAAGAGCTCCGAGATTCAGGGCCGGGTCAATCAGATCCGTCGTCAGATCGAAGAGACCACCAGCGACTACGACAAGGAGAAGCTCCAGGAACGTCTCGCGAAGCTCGCCGGAGGCGTGGCCGTCATTCACGTCGGTGCCGCTACGGAAACCGAGATGAAGGAAAAGAAGGCCCGCGTCGAAGACGCCCTGCACGCCACCCGCGCTGCCGTCGAAGAAGGTATCGTCGCTGGCGGCGGTGTCGCACTCCTTCGCTGCCTGCCCGCCATTGATGCCCTCAAGCTCTCGAATCCCGATGAGCAGATCGGTGTCGATATCGTCCGTCGTGCCCTCGAATCACCGCTCCGCGAACTCGCGAAAAATGCCGGTGTCGAAGGCAGTCTGATCGTGCAGGAAGTGAAACGCCGCAAAGGTAACGACGGCTATAACGTTTCCACCGGGGACTATGAAGACCTCGTGAAGGCGGGCGTGGTGGATCCGAAAAAGGTCACCCGTAGCGCCCTGCAGAATGCCGCCTCGATTGCCGGCCTCCTCCTCACCACCGAATGTCTCATCACCGAGATTCCGGAGAAGAAGGAATCCCCGAAGGGTGATCCGCATCACGGCGGCGGCGGAATGGACTACTAAGTCCGCCAACGCTCTGAAATTCAATGGCACGGCTGCTTCGGCAGCCGTGCTTTTTTTGTCTTTAAACACCCGGGTTTGGCGAGCGCCGGCGCATTCGGGTTTCGTTGCCATCCTCTTCACACAACGAATCTACATCTGTTCTTCTCGCTGACCATCGGGTAAGGGTCACGGAATGAGCGACGTCAGCCGGGTTCTTGCGTCGCATTTTTTAGACTTTTTGTCAGAGTGCCGTGAAGTCGAGGAACACCATGTCGAACACTACCGATCGAGAAATGGAACTGTTCAATCAGGCGTTGGAATTGAGCTCGCCCGAAGAGCGCGCCGCATTCTTGAAGGGCGCTTGCGGTTCGGAACCGCAACAGCTCCAACGCGTCCATGCCCTCCTCTTGGCCTATGAAGCCGCCGGAGGATTCATTCCCACGATACTGGATAACTCCACCGGGCTCGGCGCCACCCCCCTTTCGGAGGGCCCTGGAAGCCGCATCGGACGCTACAAATTGCTCCAGCAGATCGGAGAAGGGGGCATGGGGGTGGTCTACATGGCGGAACAGGAGGAGCCCGTCCGCCGCCGCGTCGCCCTCAAGATCATCAAGTTGGGAATGGACACGAAACAGGTTGTCGCCCGGTTCGAGGCCGAGCGCCAAGCGCTCGCTCTCATGGATCATCCGCACATCGCCCGGGTGCTGGATGGCGGCGCGACGGACACCGGACGTCCCTACTTTGTCATGGAACTCGTCCAAGGCGTGCCCATCACCGAGTTTTGCAACAAGACTAAACTGCCAGCCAAGGATCGTCTCCGACTTTTCGTCCAGGTCTGCCAGGCGATTCAGAGCGCACACCAGAAGGGCATCATCCACCGCGACATCAAACCGTCGAACGTGCTCGTCACTCTGCACAATGGGGAACCTATGCCCAAGGTGATCGATTTTGGTATCGCGAAAGCGACCAGTCAAAAACTCACCGAAAAGACTCTCTTCACGAACTTCGCCTCCATGATCGGAACCCCGGCTTACATGAGCCCGGAACAGGCTGAGATGAGCAGCATGGATGTCGACACCCGCGCGGACATCTACTCGCTCGGTGTGTTGCTCTATGTGCTTTTGACTGGGACCACCCCATTTCCCGAAAAGCGCTTGCGTAGCCTGGGCTACGGAGAAATGCAGAGGATCATCCGGGAGGAAGAACCCGAGCGTCCGTCGACCCGATTGAGCACCATGGCCAACGAGGAGAAGACCCTCTTCGCCAAGACTTGCGGCGAAGAGCTAGCATCGCTCAGCCAACTTCTGAAAGGCGATCTGGATTGGATCGTGATGAAGTGTCTGGAAAAGGACCGAGGGCGGCGTTACGAAACCGCTAACGGCCTAGCAGCCGATCTGAAGCGCCACTTAAACAACGAACCCGTCATCGCGAGGCCGCCGAGCGCGGCATATCGATTTCAAAAAGCAATTCGCCGAAACCGGTTGGTCTTCGCCGCCAGCGCCGTGGTCTTCTGGACATTGGTGGTGGGTATCGCCCTGGCGGTGGCGGGGTGGCGGCAAGCCGGTCGGCAACGCGATAGCGCCATAACTGCCCGGGTCAGCGAGGAGAAACAGCGCCGCGAGGCCGAGACACAACGGAAGCTCGCCGAGCAGGCCAAGGGCGAAGCGGTATCCAATGCTGTCACCGCTCGCGTCAATCTTTATGCCGCGGATATGTTTGCCGCCGATGGGTTGCTGAAAGACGGCAATTTCGGTGCCGCCGAGGCCTTGTTGGTTCGCCATACTCCGAGGACGAGCGGCGAAATGGACCTCCGTGGCTGGGAATGGCGTCACCTCGCCAGCCGCCTGCGGGGGGATTTTCGCCGGGAGATTGGCCGCCAGAAAGGGACCGTGATCGCCCTTGCTGCATCTCCCAATGGTCAAACCCTCTTCTCGGCAGACATGACGGGTGCCGTGACTCGTTGGGACCTGACCGTCAACCCGCCCCTGGGGAAGATCTTGCACCAGATGCCAGCCCCCGTATGGAACCTGGAAACGTCCGCCTCAGGTCGCGTGGTCGGGCAAATATACTTTTCCGATGAAGAAAGAATTGGACGAGCTATGCTCTAGGCTCCTGGCCCCCTGGGCGCGGTGGTCTCCGTTTGGGAGGGACCCGCTTCGGCTTTTTCGTTCGCCCCGAAAAGCGAACGTGTCGCGATCACTCACACGAACGGAACGATCGAAATCAAGGATTTTGGCACGGGAACCTCACGTTGGCTGGCTGGCTGGCCGAATGAGGAACCCAACGATTCGTGGCTCGCTTGGTCTCATGATGAGAAGTTCATCATTTCTGCCGGACCTGGGCGGCGCCTGGGCCGTTGGAATCTCGCCGATAACTCTTCCCTGCAGTTTGTGGATGCAGACCCGATGATCGTTGAAGATACTCTTAGACAGGTAAGCATCCTTCGGGATAATGAAACACTCGTAACCACCTCGACATGGTTCGGTCCCGAGTTCTGGAACTGTCGGGATGGCCATATTACGAAGATCGAAAAAGCCGGCGATCGAAACCTTGTCGACTTTGCGGCCTCCAAGGATCGGGATTTCCTCGCCTTCGCCGGCTATGACCATAGCTTGCGGATCTGGGATGCCAACGCCCGCCAGGAAATAGCCCGGCTACACGGTCACCGCAGCGAAGTGTGGTGCGCGGCGTTTTCCCCCGACGGCAAGACCCTCTACACCGGAGGACAAGACCGACTGATTCTCGAGTGGGATGCCAATCCGGAGCAGCGAAAAGAATCCTGGAAAGGCGACTTCACCCGGACGAAGCCCGTCTTCTCCGCGGAGAGTGAGCGTCTGGCGATTGGGCAAAAATCAGGCAGATCGTTGCTCGTCGACCTGACCTCGGGTTTGTCGACGGAACTGGCGATGGCTGGGACACCATTGGCCTTCACTTTTGGCGGCACGTCGCTGGAACTGGCAGAACTGGACTCGCCAGGGACGCCGCAATCGCGGCCGACGGGCCGATTGTTCCGGATCGAACTTAGAAACCCAAACACGCGAAGTCAGTGGCGTGGGACGGCCAATACCAATTTCGCGTTTACCTTCCTCGCTGCGTCGAATCGGGTGGCCTTCGTCGATCCACCAGCCAATCGACTGGTACTCGTGGACATGCTGTCGGGTGAAGTGCGTCACATCCTCCCGCTCCCGTCAAACTTGGATCGGGTCAGCCGCGCCAAGTTGACACCGGACGGTTCTCACGCTGTGTGGCGATTTGACGGGGATGTTACGGGGAAGGAGATGGAGGTCTGGAGCGTCGCTTCTTCCAACCGCGTAGCGACATTGAGCGGACACCCGCGGGAAGTGAACGGTATCGCCTTTTCCCCGGACGGTCGGCTTGCCGCCAGCGCCGGGGCGGACGGATCCATCCGGCTCTGGCGGACGGATACGTGGACAGCCGCGGAGAATGGCGTCCTCCGCGGACATAAGCGAGGGACGATGGACATCGCTTTTTCCCCGGACGGGCAGACGCTGGCCTCACCCAATGACGACGGTACGGTCAAGCTGTGGAACGTGGCGACTCGCGGGCAGGTGGTGTCGTTCGAGATTGGAATATCCGCGAGCCAAGTGCAGTTCTCCCCGGACGGCCGCACCTTGGCTGTCCTTTGTGGGCCCTCTTTGAGCAGTGTTCGGGAGCTGCGGGTCTACCGAGCACCGTCTTTGGAGCAGATCAAGCTATCGGCTCGGGCGGCAGTGGACGGCGAGATTGCGCCTTAATCGGATTCAGTGATAGGCGTCCATGCCCACGCAGCTGCAGACAAGATTTCGATCGCCAAACACGTTGTCCACCCGGCCGACTGCGGGCCAGAATTTCCAGTCGCGCAGAGCGTCGACGGGGAACGCAGCCTTTTCCCGGCTGTAGGGTCGATCCCAGTGTTCCGAGATCACTTGATCCGCGGTGTGCGGGGCGTTCTTGAGGAGGTTGTTCCGCGGGTCGGCGCCCCCATTTTCGATGGCCGTAATTTCGGCATGAATGGAGATCATCGCATTGCAAAAGCGGTCGAGTTCCGCCTTGGGCTCACTCTCGGTCGGTTCGACCATCAGGGTCCCCGACACGGGCCAGCTCAGCGTGGGAGCGTGAAATCCATAGTCCATCAGGCGCTTGGCCACATCCTCCGCCGTCACGCACTTGAAGTGACGGAGGTCGAGGATGCACTCATGGGCCACCAAACCGCCGGGCCCGCGGTAGAGAGTCGGGAAATAATTTTCAAGTCGGCGCGAGATATAGTTCGCATTCAGTATCGCCACGGCAGTCGCAAGCGCGAGTCCGTCGCCTCCCATCATCGCGATATACATCCAGGAGATGGCGCAAATGCTGGCACTACCCCAGGGCGCGGCACTGATCGCTCCGATCGGATTCTCGCCGCCCAAATTCACAACACAATGACCGGGCAGGAAATCGACGAGGTGTTCCGCCACCCCGATCGGGCCCACGCCGGGCCCGCCGCCGCCGTGGGGAATGCAAAAGGTCTTGTGGAGATTCAGATGACAAACGTCCGCCCCAATGAACCCCGGCGAAGTCAACCCGACCTGGGCATTCATGTTCGCCCCGTCCATATACACCTGGCCCCCTGCCTCGTGAATGATTCCGCAGATGTCACGAATCCCGGCTTCAAACACTCCGTGGGTGCTTGGGTACGTGATCATTAAACACGCCAGATGGTCCCGGTGCTGCTGCGCCTTTGCCTGCAGATCCGTCAGGTCGATGTTCCCATTTACATCACAGATCACGGGAATCACTTGCAGGCCGGCCATGACGGCCGAGGCTGGATTCGTTCCGTGAGCGCTGGTCGGGATTAGGCAGATATTTCGACGACTTTCGCCTCGGCTCGCATGATACGCGCGAATCACGAGCAGGCCCGCGTACTCGCCTTGAGAACCCGCATTTGGCTGTAACGATACCGCCGCAAACCCGGTGCAGCGGGATAACCACAGCTCCAACTCCTGGAACAATTGCTGGTAGCCCAACGTCTGGTTCAAGGGAACAAACGGGTGAATTCTGGCGATTTCGGGCCAACTCAAAGGGAACATCTCCGCCGATGCGTTGAGCTTCATCGTGCAGGATCCCAGCGGAATCATGCTGTGACAGAGGGATAGGTCTTTCGATTCGAGGCGACGCAGGTAGCGGAGCATCGCCGTTTCGCTCTGGTGCTGGTGGAACACCGGATGCTGCAAGAATAACGACTGCCGTTCGAGCCCAACGGGAATCTGCGCGACGGGCACGCTCCCCTCCAGATCAGCGACCGAACAGCTTGCCGGCCGGTCGTTATTGAAAATCCGCAAAAGGAGCGCGATATCATCGGCGGTAGTCACCTCGTCCAGCGAAACGCCCACGTGGCTGGCATCGATGCGGCGCAGATTGACGCGATGGGTTTCCGCAATCCGGTGGATTTCCGCGGCACTCTTTACCGGCACCGTGACCGTATCGAAGCGCACGCGGTTTTCGACACGAATCCCCAATCGATCGAGTCCGTGCACAAAAAGTGCCGTCCATCGGCGAATACGGAGGGCGATCGCCGAAAGTCCCACCGGTCCGTGATAGGAGGCGTAGGCCATTGCCATGTTGGCGAGCAACGCCTGGGCTGTGCAGATGTTGGACGTGGCCTTGTCGCGTCGAATGTGCTGCTCCCGGGTGCCAAGGGAGAGGCGAAGCGCCGGGCGGCCCCGGGAGTCTTTCGAAACACCGACGAGACGACCGGGCATCTGGCGCTTGAACGCGTCCCGGGTTGCAAAGAAGGCGGCATGCGGACCGCCGTAACCCAAGGGCACCCCGAATCGCTGAGCACTTCCTACGGCAACATCACAGCCAAACTCCCCGGGAGGCGTGAATTGCGTCAGAGCCAACAGATCCGCAGCGCAAACGACCAACGCCCCGCCCGCATGCGCCCGCTCCACTAATTCCCTCCAGTCGTCCACGGTGCCATCCGTCGCCGGGTACTGGAAGAGCACTCCAAAAACCGTCGCATCCACGGTCCATTCCGATGCCGGGCCCACCCGGACCTCAAGTCCCAGGGCATTGGCACGAGTTCGGACGAGATCAAGATTCTGAGGGTGGCAGTTGTCGGCGACCAAAAATGTGTCGCGGGCCGGACCGCCCGTCGTGGCGGCTGCTTCCTTTACTCGATGGCAGAGCATCATCGCCTCGGCGCAGGCGGTGGCCTCGTCGAGCATCGAGGCATTCGAAATATCCAGTGCGGTGAGATCGGTCACCAGAGTCTGGAAATTCAAAAGCCCTTCGAGGCGTCCCTGGGAAATCTCCGCCTGGTAAGGAGTGTACTGGGTGTACCAGCCGGGATTTTCGAGGATGTTTCGCTGGATGACGGGAGGGGTAATGGTGTCGTAGTACCCCATGCCTATGAAGCTGCGAAATACGTGATTCCGAGCGGCAATTCCCCGCAGGCGACCCAAAGCCTCATACTCACTTGCTGCTGGAGGGAGATCCAGCGGCTGCCGCTGCCTTATTGAAGCCGGTACCGCGTCGTCGATGAGCAAATCCAAAGTGGAATATCCAAGCACGGCGAGCATCTCTGCCTGCTCGGGAACAGTCGGGCCGTTGTGCCGGTTGATGAATCGGTCTGGGTGCAAAAGGGGGCGGCTCATTGCAGTGAATCAAGATCTTGCGTCCAAAAGAAGAGTCGAAGGCTAAGGGGATCCCGGGTGGACGCAAGGAGGAGTTGGCACCCCAAATCCGCGGATAAGGAGAGGAGAACCGCGGATGAACACGGATTGACGCGGATAGAAAGGGCATGGAATCTGCGTCTATCGGCGTTTATCCGTGGTTCTATCCGCGGATCAGGGGGCACCCTGCGGGTGTGAGGCCAAAATCCTCATAAATTCCTCACACAAAGATCACAAAGGTCGCAGAGGAGAATGGAAGCTCAGACTCGGAAGGCGCGGAGCGCCGCCAGACCGTAGCCCATGGCGCGAGCCATGGGTTTCGACGCACGCAGTGTTCAAGCCCCAGCGGGGCGACAGGTAGCACGCAGAAATAGCCCTGCCCGTGCATCATTTGGGGTCAGGGAATAGTAATGTATTATCGCACACTACCATTCCCTGACCCCTACTGAGACCCTACTTGAACTGACCCTGTTGTTGCGGGTGCTGGCCGACCGGAGGCCGTTACCCTGCCGGTTCATTGTGCTGGGGAGCGCTTCGCCGGACCTGATTCGCCAAGCCTCGGACACCCTGGCGGGGCGGATTCACTTCGTGGATATGAGCGGTTTCACGCTGGGGGAAGTGGGAGGCGATCAGCGCGACCGACTCTGGCTGCGTGGAGGATTTCCCCAATCGTTCCTGGCAGAGAATGACGAGGATAGCCGGCAGTGGCGGTTGAGTTCAATGGACGAAAAAATGGAGTGCGTCTCGCTGGAGCAGCTGGGTCAAATCCGGGAGGTGCTGCAATGACACTCTCGATGTGCTCTCATTTGGGGTCAGGGAATAGTAATGTACGATAATACATTACTATTCCCTGACCCCTAAGCGACCCAAATACCCACGAACCATCGTCAGGACGACCGACGCACCTCGGGCCGCGGGAGCAGTACAAACGGAGGTCAGCTTTTGCCAAGAACGGCGTCGCGCCGGGGCCGGGGGCGCGCCATGAAGGACGGTGCCCCGCAAACTCAAGCGATATAGCCAAGGATTCCTATGAAAACGAATCAAACCGTGCCAAACCGCACTTCGATGTTCAGTGTTCTCCTCACGTCTGCGGTATTCCTGGCCACCGCCAGCATCTGTTTTAGCCAGCCCGTCATCACCAGCCAGCCTGCAGCCCAGGCCACAGCTCCCGGCACGACCGCAACCTTCCAGGTCAGGGCGACGGGTACCGCGCCGCTCGCTTACCAGTGGCAGAAAAACCCGGGCGGTGGTTTTGCCGATCTCGCGGACCGCACCAATGCCGCACTGGTCCTGACCGACGTTCAGCCGTGGGACGCGGGTGACTATCGCGTGGTCATTACCAACATCACCGGCGCGAGAACCAGTTCGGTAGCACACCTCTACGTGATGCGGCCTGCACTGGTGACGAGCAATGTGGTGCTCGACAATTTCGATGACAACAAGCTGACCGGTTGGATTTCAGGTGGCAGCGGCCAATTGAAATTGACCGAGACCAACCAACACTTGACCTTGCATGGGCATTGGCCAGGCGTGCGCACTGTGGACATCACTGACACCATCGCTTACGGCCATCTTAACCGACTTTGGAGCGCCAAAGAGGGTCAAACCCTCGAATGGCGGGTGGATCTGGTCGGCATTAATGAGCACGCCACCGCGGCCTGCATTGAGTTGTGGAACTCCAGTGCGTCGTACGTCTTGTTCAAAGGACGCGATTTCATCCATATCTGCAAACCTGGCTGGAGCGCCGGTGGGGGGCACGGCCATTTCGTCCACGAAAAGGTCCTGATCAAAAACACGAATGTGGTCCTTTCCTGGTCCCTGACACGGGTCAGTCCGAATGTCATCCTAACGGCCCGCGTCCTGGACAAGGAAAACAATAACGCGGTGCTGTACGAACGCAGCGTCGTCGATACGCCCAACGAGGACCGCACCCTCACTCAATCCGAAATGGACGCCGCCTCCGGAATGCACTTAAACACAGGGAGGGATGTGGCAGGAGCGCCGGTGACGTCGGCTATAGCCGCGATCTTGGTCGTGTGGCAATACAACTACGACGGCAAGCAACCGGCAGCTGAGGCCACTTTCGACAACTTTGAACTGTGGACATCAATTCCTCCGGCGACGCGTTACGTGGATGTGAACAGCACCAACCCCACGCCGCCCTACACCAACTGGTTCACTGCGGCGACAAACATTCAGGACGCCGTGGACGTGGCGCTGGCGGGCGACGAGATCGTGGTGACCAACGGCACCTACGCCACCGGCGGGCGGGCGGTGGGAACCAACTTATTGGTCAACCGCGTGGCGGTGGACAAGCCGCTCACGGTGCGCAGCGTCAACGGCCCGCAGGTCACGATCATCCGGGGCTACCAGGTGCCCGGCACGACCAACGGCGACGGCGCGATCCGCTGCGTCTATCTGACCAACGGCGCCAGCCTGTCCGGATTCACCCTGATCAACGGTGCCACGCGTGCCGCGAGTGCCGCGAGTGGCTGGCCATACGAAGAATCGAGTGGCGGCGGGGTGTGGTGTGAATCCACAAGCGCCTCGGTGTCCAACTGCGTGGTGGCCGGCAACTCGGCTTCCGATTATGGCGGCGGAGCGTATGGCGGCACACTGGACAACTGCACGCTGACCGGCAACTCGGCCAATGCCCAATACGGTGGCGGCGGCGGGGCGCATAGGGGCACGCTCAACAACTGCACGCTGACCGGCAACTCGGCTGCCTGGAGCGGCGGCGGGGCGTTTGGGTGCACCCTGAACAACTGCACGCTCACCGGCAACTCGGCTGGGTCAAAAGGCGGCGGAGTGTATGGTGGCAGGCTGAACAACTGTATCGTCTATTTCAACAAAGCGGCACAGAATCCAAATTACGATGGCGATTCAATTGCCACTTTGGTTCTGAACTACTGTTGCACCACACCGCTGCCCGTGCCGCAGTATTGGAGGGAACCGGGTGTTGGCAACATCAGCCTCGATCCCCAACTGGCCAGCGCCAACCACCTGAGCGTCATTTCGCCTTGTCGCGGGGCCGGTAGCGCGGCCTTTGCCGCCGGCTCCGACATTGACGGCGAGCCTTGGGCTAATCCGCCATCCATCGGTTGCGATGAGTACCACGCTGGGGCGGTGAGCGGGCCCTTGACCGTCCGCCTCGCGGCCGCCTACACGAATGTGGCGGTGGGTTTTCCGGTAGATTTGACGGCCTTGATCGAGGGGCGGGCCACTTTCAGCGTGTGGGACTTTGGGGACGGCATCACGGTTAGCAACCAGCCTTACGCCACCCGCGCCTGGACGGCGTCCGGGAATTACCTCGTGGCCTTGTGGGCGTTTAACGAGACCCACCCGGAAGGCGTGAACGCCACCGTGACGGTCCGTGTCGTCCCACAGCCGGTCCATTATGTCGCTTTCGACAGTCCCTGATCGGCGGATAGGAATGTAAAATTTGAAGAAAAAGCTCTCTGGGGTGCATTTTTCGCTTGCATATGTTATATATATTATGTATTTAACACGAATGCCCGCACGCATACCCCTCCAGTCCAAGACCCCCTTCGCCATCGATTCT
>CAMDJH010000081.1 GCA_945900455.1 Akkermansia muciniphila | reverse complement strand
CTTGCCTTGAGAATGGAATTTGTCGCCACCGACTATTGAGGAATGAGAACCACGGATAAACGCCGATAGACGCAGATTTCATGCCCTTTCTATCCGCGTCAATCCGTGTTCATCCGCGGTTCTCCTCTCCTTTATCCGCGGATTTGGGACTCCTGCCTTGAGTTGACCAATTGCCCTTCACCTGATCGGCTCTCGGAATGCACCCGCAAATTGTTCTCACCGCCTTGCTCGTGTGGACCGGATTCCGACTCGCCGCCGATGGACCCGCCGACAACCGCTTCGACAACGTCCGCCCCGTACCACCGCCGGGTATTCCGATTTCCACCGCCATTCATGAAGAGATGACAGCTGGCGCGCAACGACTGGGCAACGAGCTGCTCTCGCTCCGGCAAGCCCTGTCCAATCAACCCTCCCTACTGGCACTGCTGCCCGATGTGCAGATTTTTCATAAGTCCGTTGACTGGGCCTTTCGCTACCATGAAGTGTTCCGAACCAATGAATTCGACGCCGCTCGCATCCAACTGAACGAGGGGTTTCTCCGCGTAGCCGCTCTCCGCTCCGGCAAGAGCCCCTGGACCACCCAGCGCGGTTTGGTGGTCGGCGGCTACCGGTCGCGAATTGATGGCTCGATCCAACCCTTCGGACTTGTTGTCCCCGATTCTTGGGAACCGGGATCGGGTCGGCGCCATCGGCTGGACTTCTGGTTTCACGGCCGCGGGGAACAATTGAGCGAGCTCGCATTCCTATCGGATCGCATGCGCAACCGGGGTGAGTTCACACCCGCCGATACCTTCGTTCTGCATCTCTACGGCCGCTATTGCAACGGAAGCCGCTTCGCGGGCGAAACGGATTTCTGGGAGGCGTTCGATGAGGTTCGGCGGCGGTATCCCATTGATGAAAATCGCCTGGTGGTCCGCGGCTTTTCCCTGGGGGGCGCGTCGTGCTGGCATATTGCGACTCACTTCGCTTCGCGGTGGGCCGCCGCCGCACCCGGCGCCGGTTTCAGCGAAACCGCTGATTTTTTGAAGGTCTTCCAGAAAGAGACACTCCTTCCAACGCCGTGGGAACAAAAGCTCTGGCGGATGTACGACAGCACGGAACATGCCCTCAACGTCAGCATGGTGCCCATGGTCGCCTATAGCGGTGCCGATGACACACAGATCCAGGCCGCCCGGGCCATGGAGCGAGCGCTCGCCAATGAAGGAATGCTGCTGACGCACCTGATCGCTCCGAAAACCGGTCACCGCTACGAACCGGCGACCAAGGCGGAACTCAATCGTCGCATCGACGCGCTGGCCGCCCACGGCCGGAATCCGTTTCCCCGAGACCTCCACTTCGTCACACATACCCTTCGCTACAATGAGATGGCGTGGGTCACGGTGGATGCTCTCGCCCAACATTGGGAGCCGGCGCGCGTGGAGGGTTATTGCGACCCTGATGCGAGCGCAGTCGAACTTCGCACCACGAATGTGACGGCCATCACCCTGCGCTTCCCCCCGGGCACCGAGCGACTCGACCCGCGCCGGCCGGTCTCGGTTGAACTCGACGGCGAAGAAATCTCCGCAGGCAAACCGGGCTCAGATCGGTCTTGGTCCGCATCCTTTCACCGCCAGGGAGCTTCCTGGCAATTGGGGCGGGCTTCGCAAATTTCCCTGGTCAAGAAGCATGGTCTGCAGGGCCCGATCGATGACGCATTCATGGATTCCTTCATGATGATTCGACCGACCGGTGTCGCGCTGAACCCAACCGTCGGTGCTTGGACTACCAACGAGTTCCAGCACGCTGCCCAGCACTGGCGCAGTCACTATCGGGGTGACCCGGTGATCAAAGACGATGTCGCGGTTTCCGACGAGGATATAGCCGGCTCCAATCTGGTTCTCTTCGGTGATCCCCAGAGCAACCGCCTCCTCCGACGGCTGTTGGAGAGACTACCCATCCGATGGGATGAATCGGAACTGATTGTCAACGGGCGGAACTATCCGGCGACATCCCATGCGCCCGTCCTCATTTTTCCGAATCCGCTAAATCCGGAACGTTATATAGTGCTGAATAGCGGATTCACATTCCGCGAATACGACTACCTCAACAACGCTCGTCAAACCTCCAAACTGCCCGATTGGTGCGTCGTCGACACGACGAAGCCGGTCACGTCCCGCGGCCCCTCCGTGGTCGCAGGCGGATTCTTCGGTGAACATTGGGAGTGGCAGTAGAAAAACATTACTATGAATTCTCGATTCCTCATTGCCCGGATACGGGCCTTCTGGGCGGTCGCCCTGCTGTGCGTTGCGGGTCAGTGGGTGTCGCAGGCCAAGACGATTTTGTTGATCGCCGGCAAGCAAAGTCACGGGCCGGGGGATCATGAGTTTCGGGCGGGCTCGTTATTGCTGGAAAAGGGGCTGGCCACAGTTCCCGGCGTGCACGTCTTGGTGGCCTCGAACGGTTGGCCGGCCGATGAGAGCATTTTTGACCGAGTGGATGCGGTCTTGATCTATGCGGACGGCGGAGGCGGTCATCCGGCGATTCAGGGCGAACGGATGAAGCAAATGGATGCACTGGCGGCGCGGGGTGTCGGCCTAGGGTTTGCTCATTACGGTGTGGAAGTGCCTGCGGGGGATCCCGGGGCCGCAATGCATCGCTGGGTGGGAGGTTACTACGAGCATCAGTTTTCGGTGAACCCGATGTGGAATCCGGATTTCACCACACTGCCAGACCATCCGGTGACTCGCGGGGTCAAACCGTTCCACGTTAACGATGAGTGGTATTTCAACATGCGCTGGGTTCCCGGGTTAAAGAATGTGACGCCGATTCTCGTGGCGACTCCGAGTGATGCGGTGCGGAAAGGGCCCTACGTTTATCCGAAGGGTCCCTACGAACATATCGTGGCGGCGTCCGGACGGCCCGAGACGATGATGTGGGTCTTTGAACGTCCGGGCGGCGGGCGCGGAATGGGTTTTACGGGTGGGCATCGGCATGTGAATTGGGG
This sequence comes from Akkermansia muciniphila, assembly GCA_945900455.1. Classification (GTDB taxonomy): domain Bacteria; phylum Verrucomicrobiota; class Verrucomicrobiia; order Limisphaerales; family UBA9464; genus SIBK01. The sequence continues at coordinate 20,654 of CAMDJH010000081.1, read as the reverse complement.
GAATGAAGACTTCCGCAAGGTGGTATTGAACGGACTGCTGTGGCTGGCGCATGTCGAGGTCCCGAGCCATGGCGTCGAGGTGTCATTCAGCCCCGAGGATCTGCGCCGGGATCTGGATCCCAAACCGAAGAAGCTGCTTTAGGCTTCGCCCAACGGTGCCAAGGGTTGGCGTTTCCAGGCACGGAGTTCCTGTTGCTGGTGCAGAGCGGCCAGACGCTGTTCCTCGGGAAGGCCAGCGTCGCTCAACTGCGCATGCAGCATCTGAATCTGGCGATCGAGCCAAGCGTCCCGCAAACGCCGGGTGGTTTGTTCCAACTGCACCGGTAACTCTCGCACGGTCCGACGCTCACTCGCCGCCTCCGTGACGAGGGAACGAGCGAATGCATCCTTGCCCAGCGCCTCCAGCAATCCCGAGATGTCGGTGTTGGTTTCGCCGTGCATCCCGCCCCGCGCGAGTCTCAGTTCGGCGATGCGCCGAGCAGAGGGGTGACTGATCCAGTTGGGATCCAGATGGGCGGTCGCCCAATCCAGCACCTCCGGCTCGGCCAACATGAGGAACTTTAACAGCCAAAGTTCCAGGGCTCCGGGACGGGGTTGTTCGATTGCTCCAATTGCGTCGGCCGTGGGTTCCGTATCGTCCAAAGGTTCGGCACCTCGGGCGGCCATGCTTTGCCGGTAAAGTTTTTGGAACTGTTGCAACGCACTCAGGGGCGATAGCCCGAGGAGTCCGGCACACTTGCGCGCGCATTCTTCGACTATCAAGGGATTGCCCGTCTTGTTCGCCGCGTCGCCCATTGCGCGGACGATGGACTGTCGGCCGGAATCGGTCGCTGGGTCGTGGGCGCTTCGGAGATACTTGAGGTAAAAATCGAAATAGCCCTCGGCCCGATCGAGCAACCGCTGGAACGCTTCGCGTCCCGCGCTTTTCAAATAGCTGTCCGGATCATCCGGCGGCGGGATGGAGGCGATCCGGACGGCGAGCCCGGAGCTGAGCAGGTCCTCTTGCGATCGCACGGCAGCTTTTTGTCCGGCCGCGTCGCCATCGAAACACAGCACCACTTCGCCGACATAGCGACGGAGAATTCGGGCATGGTCCGCGGTGAGGGCGGTGCCTTGGGGTGCCACCACGTTGCGGATGCCGGCCGAATGACAGGCAATCGTGTCGAGTTGACCTTCGCAGATGACGGCGTGGCCAGCGTCGAGGATGGATCGTTTCGCCTTGTCGAGCGCGTAGAGGACTCGGCCCTTGGTAAAGAGGATTGTTTCGGGTGAATTGACGTATTTTCTCGTTTTTTCGTCGCCCAGCAGGACGCGACCACTAAAGGCGATGACCCGGCCTTGTTCATCGCAGATCGGAAAAATCAACCGCCCGCGAAACCGGTCGTACCAACCGTCGCTGTCACGCCGCACCACCAGGCCGGCCTGCTCGAGCAGTTCCAGATTGAAGCCTTTGGATCGGGCCCAATTCACAGTGTCGTCCCAGGACTCGGGTGCGGCGCCCAGGCGGAATTCCTTCACAGCTTCGGGGGTCACGCCGCGTCGTTCCAGATACTCGCGAGCCACCTGCCCACCCGCTTCATTGGCCAGGCATGCTTGCCAACGCAGACAGATGGCTTCGTGCAGCGTGATCAACTGATCCTTGAGGCCCCGTTTGTGACGGGCGGCCGGATTGTCCTCGTGTTCGAGGGGAATGCGGGCTCGTTCAGCAAGTCGTTCGACGGCTTCGGTGAAAGGAATGTTTTCGTGCTTCGTCACGAACTTGAAAACATCGCCGCCTTCATGGCATCCGAAGCAGTGGAAGATCTGTCGCTGCGGATTGACGTTGAAGCTGGGTGATTTCTCGCGATGGAACGGGCAGAGTGTGACGAAGTTCGTTCCGGCGCGTTTCAATGGCAGAGTGGCGCCGATCACGTCCACGATATCATTCGCGGCGCGGACCCGGTTCAGGAAGTTTTCCGAGTAGAACGGCACGGAGGAGGCGCTAGAAAAAGGGGTCGTGCGGCGATGCGTTACCGGGAATCGGCCCCGGCCGATTCGGAGGCGATGCGGCGGGGCCGATGGAATCCCTTATCGTCGGAGCGGGCGAAGAGTCCAATCCTTCCAGCGCGGCATATCCGTGAGAAAAAACTGGCCGCTCGACATATATCCGCCGCCGAGAGCGTGGCGGAGAGGGAATCCGGTGGGAATGTTGTTGCGAAGAAGTGAGTCCATGTAGAAGCGGTTCCAGGCGGTGTTGGGATCGTCCACATTGAGGAAAGTTGGCCGCCAGCGTTCATCCGCGGTAATCGGGGTCAGGTAGATTGCCCGCACGGGCCGGAGGTGATCATGGACATTGTAGAAATCCTCGACGTAATCGTGCTTCACCCGAAGCGTGAGCCAGAGGCACTCGCGCTGACCGTACCACGCGACAGCCCAGGGCATGTCGCTCATCATCAAGTCTTCTTGTGCCATCCATCCGGAGAACTGTTGAATCAAGAGCGGATGGTAGGGCGGCCAACTGAGGGGATGGGTCCGCGGCGGCAGGAGGGTAAAGAAAAGCGGCAGGCAGACGCCCAGGATAAAACCGCTGATGGTAATCTGGCGGAGTTGCGGCACCAAAAACTCCACCCGATCGAGCAGCAGAAAGAAGAGCGAGACGCCAAATAGGATGACCAGCGGCGCGACGAGGACGAGGAGATTTTCGGAATTCACGGTCTGCGAATCCTCGGTCAAATGGGTGCGGCCGAGTGCCTGGGCGAAAAGCAAGACCACGATCGAGGCTACAATCAGCCAGCGGACTCGTTGCAGCGCGGAGCTGTGGAAGGGAATGAGGAGGCCGACAAGAAACAGGGCCGTGACATAGCCGCCGGCGAGGCGGGGCAATTCTTCATTCACCAATTGAGTGGCATTGAGGGTCATCTTGCGCCGCAGATCCCCGATCTCCACCTTGGTCATGTCGGGATTCTGGGATCGTTCCAGGCGGGTGTCGGAAAACCACGGGGTTCCCTGATGCATTGCGTAGCCCGCGGTACCGAACCAGTGGCCGCAGAGTTGGTGATTGCGCGCCAGCCAGGGCATGACAATCAGCGCAAACGTGATCGCTGTGACCGGAGCCAGAATCCATCGGCGTGGGCCACCCCAGAGCAGCAGGAATCCCAGGACCGGCAGAAGCAATATCCCGACACTGTACCGGGTGAGACAGAGAAGCCCGGTGAAAATTCCGGCCCCAATGGCGAACGGCAGGAGCCGGGAAAACTTGGCGGGGTTTTCCGTCCGATGAACCCCCTGCTCGATGGCTACCATGACCTGGGCGAGGCCGAGGAGTAGGACGATCAGGAGGTTTGTGGAAAGCCCGGAATAGGTGAATCGCCAGAGCAGCTCGGTGCCAAAAACGACGGCGGCCGCCACGGCTGCGACCGAGGGATCAAACAGCTTGCGCCCCAGGAAATAAACCTGACCGACGGCCACTAAGAACAGGGTGAGATTCAGATAGGAGATGAGGACATCCGGTTGGTAGCGCGTGAAATTTGACTCCTGACGAGCGTCCGGAATCTTGAAATTGAACGGTAGCACCTTCATCCACCCCGCGAGCAGCAGCGGATACAACGGGGCATTTGCGAGGTCCGGATGCGTGGCCTGCTTCAACACCTGGGTTTCATCCAACTTGGCCGCCGCTTTTTGCTGCTGTAGCAGGTGAAGACTCAGCGGGCGGATGAAGCGAGTGGTGTATCCGCGACCCTGAGCCAGATTGCGGGCAAGCTGGGCCGTGTCCATAGCCTCGGCTGTACCGAAGTTCTTGAACTCGGTGAGGTGATATACTGTGCCGATGAAAATCGAGAGCAGCAGCACAAAAAAATACCGCGGAAGGTGCCGGGCACTCCCTTCCTCCAGTGAATAGACGAGGTCCTGGATTCCTTTCGGTGGCTGATTCATGTCCTGCGGGGATTTTGAGGGGACTTCCACCCCGATTGACATTAAATAAACCTGGGCCGTTCATGTAAAGCGTCACTCGAGGTACCCCTTCTGCGGGAGGAACCCGTGTCGTTCCAAAATATCGCCGGTGAGGCGGACAATCTCCCGTGGCATGACCGCGCCTCCGGTGAGCTGGGGAGGCTCGGTGCTCTCGGCTTTTGGCCCAAAAGCCATGAAATGATCTGTGGCCTTGTTGGCGTTCGCAAACGGGTTTCCCACCGTCATTCCTGCGACAACTTCGAAAAGGTCGATCATCAGCAGTGTGATGCGTGCGGACATGCCGCGGGCCTCTTCGATCCGGCCTTTCTTCAGGTTTTCCATGATGCTGGCGAGTTCACGGGCGAAGCAGTTTGCCGAACTGAGGAGCAATCCGTGATACGGGCCCCCCGAGATGGACAGCCAGCGCGAGTAGTTTCCCTCGGAGCCTCGCAGCAGGAAAACATCTTCCGGCGGAGGTTGATGGGACGCCACGGTGTCCCGACCGCTGCTGTCGATGAAGAAGACGAAATTTGAGTATTCCAGGGCCAGATTGGACACTTGCAGTGGAGTCAATTCGTAGCCTGTGACCTGTGGGAGCTGATAGAGTGCGAGCGGGACGCCTGTCCGGAACAATGCTCGCAATCCGTCGGAAAGGGCCTCCGGGTCCCTCTCGACGCCGACGGAGGGGCAAACGGTGAATCCGCAGATTCCGCGAACGCTGAGAAGGGACGTGGCGGATAGCCCCTCTGCCGCACCGGTCAGCTCCCGAGCCATCCGAATGATCTCTCGACTCGCTTCACGGGCATTGGGACGAAGGACTCCGACGAGGACGCTTAATGAGCGGCTGCCAGCGGCGGCGAGCCCCAGCGCGACGGTTTCCCGATGCAACGCGTGCGGCAGGTCCCACCCGTCCCCGGTCGAGCCCGCCAGAAGGAGTCCGCCCACATGGGGGGCAATCCGATTTAGGTGCGCTTCCGTCCGCGCCCGATCGATACCGCCATGGCGGTCGTAGTGCGTGATCGGCGGACACCACAAGGCGGGTAGCCCTTCGGGTAGTATTCTGGAAACCAAATCCCGTCTCGCGACACTCATACTCTTAGATTACTCGCAGTCATTACCCTCAAACTTGGGAGTAGATATTTTTAAGTATTCCACCGCGAGGTCAATACTTAATATTAGAGTATGTGAATATCTTAATTTTACCTCGTCCGGTTGGGGATTCCGCTTGCGCGGCACGGTCCGGAGCTCGTGAACTCTCCGCCGTGCGTTTCCTGATGCTTAACTGGCGTGACCCGAAGAACCCCCTCTCGGGCGGGGCCGAACGGGTTTCGGAGGCGTATCTTCGAGGCCTGATGACGCGGGGGCACGATGTGGTTTGGTTCGCAAACGAGTTTTCCGGTTCGGCCTGCGAAGAAACCATTGACGGACTGCGAATTGTCCGGGGGGGCGGCCGGGGCACATCGATTCTCGCTGCGAAAAAATGGTATCGCCGTCAGCCGCCGTTCGACTTGGTGATCGACCAGCACCACGGCATCCCTTGGTTCGCTCCGTGGTGGTGCCGAACCCGGTCCATTGCTTATATCCACGAGATTCTCGGGCCGATCTGGTCTTCATTTTATCCGTGGCCGCTGAGCATGCTCGGCCGGTGGCAGGAATCCTTGACTCACCGGTTGTACTCGAAAATTCCCTTTTGGGTACCTTCGGAATCCACACGGCAGGGGCTTCTCGCCCGGGGTGTACAGCAGGCGACCGTCCTTCCCAACGGAATCGACACGGAGATTCTTCCGCTCTTGGATTCGAAGGCCTTCGAGGGCACCTTGCGGCTGGTCGTTGTTTCACGCCTTGCTCCGAACAAGCGGGTGGATCATGCCATTCGGGTGGCGGGCCTCTTGAAAGATTCCGGAACCGCGGTTGAGCTGGTGGTGGTGGGTGAAGGCGAGTGCGCGGACCCGTTGCGGCGGCAAGTAAGCGCAGCCGGGCTGAGTTCGATCGTGCGCTTTGCCGGTCGACTGGGAGAGGCGGCCAAGGATGACGAGCTCCGTCGAGCCCATTTTCTGCTGCACACGTCGGTCCGGGAGGGCTGGGGACTCAATGTGATCGAGGCCAATGCGCGCGGGACGCCCGCCGCAGTGTACCCTGTCCCGGGATTGGTCGACTCGACCGTGGATGGTGTCACGGGGTTAATCTCACGCCTGGAAACGCCGGAATCCCTCGCGGCGTCCCTGCGTCAGTTGCAAACCGATCCGGCCCGCTATGCAATTCTTCGACACCAAGCCTGGGAACGGTCTCGAACATTCCGCTGGAAAAGTGTCCTTCCAGTTGTCTGCGGTTGGCTTGAACAGCAGGCCCGTCGTCCGTGGTCCTCGTAGGCTGCGGATCGAAGCCTTGACGCGCAGAAAGCGAACGTATCTTCTCGGGACGATTGAAATCGGCCAACCCGCTCGATCCATTCGGCAGATTACCTTCGGGTTTGGGCCGAAAAAGTTGCTCCGACGCACAAATTGGTTTGGAATTCGAAGTTTACTCCAGGATGGGTTTCTCGCATCGTGGCTGGATAGCTGTCGTCTGGCTGAAGCTCCTGAGTTTTATAAACTCCTGCAATCAATTGATAAAAAGCAACTTACGATAGAACGGATGTTTACGTTTCGCTTTACAAAGCCGGTGCTGACAGCCCTTGCAGTCGCGGCCGGCGGTACGGTAGGCCATGCTCTGGATCCGGAGGACCTCCTGGTGTTCCAATGGGCGAATCTGCTCTTAAAGCCCCAGCTCCGCTCGACGGCGACCTACACGGACAACTTATTCTCAGGCAACAATGATGTCGTAAACTTCAACAATCGTATCATTCGTCCGCAGGTTGACGATCTCGTCTGGCAGGTGAGTCCCGAATTGCGGGTGCAGTATGGGCAGTTGACGGGTAATTTTGTGGTGGTCGATTTGACGTATGACCAACTGATGTATCTGGATCATGACTATGCGAATGGCCACCAGGAGCGGATCGATGTTCGCTCGAACTTCCAGCGGGGGAAGTTTACGCTGGCCGGCACCGACGGGATTCATTTTCTCGACAGCTACCAGGGGGGCGTCCAATCGGCCGGGCTCAAGCCATTGAAACGCACCGAGATCGTGCTGGATCACCGGTTGAATTTTGATGTGTCCGAGAAGACAGACGTTTACGGACAGGTCGATTACACCAGCTACAATTTCGCAAAGGATCTGTCTTTGTACGACCAGGACACGTGGATGATGTCCCTAGGCAGCACCTACAAACCGAACTCGAAGTTTGGCTTCTTTGCCGAAGGAAAATACGGGCAGACCACGGTATCGCCGAATGCCAACCTGCCACCCAGTCCGGACCAGGATATTTTTGGGGGATTCGTCGGCGTCCGTGGGAATTTTTCTCCTAAACTCACCGGAACGGTGAAGGTTGGTTACGAAGTGCGGGACTTTGCCTCGGGCGGTACGACCGAGATTGGAGAATCGTCTGGCTTGACCAAGTCGTCGCCTGCCATGTCCGCCTCCCTGGTTTACGCGCTCGGGCCCAAGACGGCATTTAACCTCGGCTACGACCACTTCACCGGCGCCTCATTCCAATTGGCTGGACAGGCGTACGTATATGACCGGCTAGACCTGTTGGTGAGCCAGGCGCTGGGAAGCGGGGGAGTCTGGGCCGTCTCGGCGGGTGGGGGGGCCAGTATGGGGCGGTTTGACGAGATTCGCACCGTGAACGAGTCCGGGACAGTGACGGCGATTTACCCGAAGCGGACAGACCTTTTCTTTACGCCCACTGCCCGCCTCACTTTCAAGCCACGGTCCTGGCTGACGGCAACGCTGAGTTACGAGTTTGATCGTTTTGACTCCGACGGAGTCCAAATCCTCGGATCGGACCCCAATGGCATCCCTCAGGTTTACCTGATTGACTACAACAACCACCGTTTTACTCTGCAGGTGGCGATTGGTTACTAGACATGAAAATCCTTTCCAAGATCCACACCGCTCTGATTCTCACCGTCTTTTCGATCATTGGTCTCACGGGGCGCGTCCTCGCCGCAGCCGAACCGGAGGCGGATTCGCTCCGAGAAACGCGAAAGATCATGGCAGGCGATGTGCTCGATGTTCATCTCGTTGATGAGCCAACGTGGGTCGTCAACAAGCGGGTGCCGGAAGACGGCCTGATCAATTTCCCCTACATCGGTGACATTTCCGTGAAGGGAAAGACCATTTCAGATGTGGAGCGAACCGTTCGCGCAAAATTGCTCGACGGGTACTACGTGAAGCCCGAAGTGGTCGCCAATATCACGAGCTACGTGGTTCAGACAATTTCTGTGCTGGGCAAGGTCGCGCGCGCCGGCTCTGTCGAACTACCCCCGGACCGGGAGATCGACGTGATTGAAGCGATTGCGAGAGCGGGAGATCTGACCGCGCTCGCGAAGAAGGACAAGATTGAGCTGCGCCGAGGCAATGAGGTAAGGCTTCTTCGGTACGACGAGCTCAAGGGGGCCACCGATCCCGGCAAGCGAATCTTTGTCAAGGCAGGCGACGTTATCTATGTCCCGGAGAAGTTCTTCTGAACTCCGAACTGCCGCCCCCAATCCGGCCAACTCGTCTCCCTCCGCTCCGTATGGAAGAAACAAATACGATTCAACTGAACCAATCCGCTGAAGATGGGTTTATGCTTCGCCACTACTGGAGCGTTATCCTGGAGCGACGATGGCTGATTCTATCAACCTTCAGCATCCTCTTCTCGCTGGCCGCCATTTATGCGTTCCGGGCCACCCCGGTGTACCAGGCATTTGCCGTGTTGCAGATTGATCGGGAGAATTCCGGAATTCTAAACGGTTCTCAAGTGATGGTTTATGATCCTCGCGAGCAAGATTACCTCAACACTCAATTCAAAAATCTCGTCAGCCGGACGCTGCTTCAAGACGTGGCTTTCCAGCTTAAATTGGATCAAGATCCTGTGTTCGCCAATGCGCCTAGCATTCCCGCGGCGCTATTCAACATGATCGAAGTGGCGCCAGTCCGCATGTCACGATTGGTGAGCCTCCGGGCCTACCATCCCGACAGCGAGAAGGCCGCGAAAATTGTCAACACGCTGGCGGCGCGGTTTCTCGACAACAATATCGACCAGAAGCGGCAGCGATCTCTGGCAGTCTTTAATATGCTGCGGATGGAATCCGAGAAGTTAGAAACCGACTACATCAATTCACGGCGGTTTTTGCAGATTTACCGCGAAACCAATCAAATGCCTTCCCTCAAGGAGGATCAAAACATGGCGTTGCAAAGCTTTCGCCAGAATCAAACGGTCTACGATGCCGCGGCGACCGCCTATAACAATGCCCGTAAGACCGCGGACGAAGCCAAACGGTGGGTCGATGACAAAAAGCCGAAAGCTGATCTTCCGCAGATGTCCCAAGACCGGCTCGTGACGGAATTGCAGGGCAATCTTTCCACTTTGGAGACCGGCCTGAAGGGGCTTTATACGAAGTACAAGGACTTGCATCCCCAGGTTAAGGAGGCCAAGCAGCGCATTGCGAACGTGCAATTCGACCTGGAGAGGCAGGTCAATCGTGTGTACGAAAACATCTTTGCCGATGCCGAGCGGCTCGAAAAGCAGATGGCCAGCGCGAAAGATGAATTCCAGAAACGCGAACGGGACATCGGCCGCGTCAATTCCCTACAGGTGGACTACGATGCGCTTCAGAGCAGGGCGGACCGGGCGAAATTAATGTACGACACCGTGCTCCAACGGTTGAAGGAATATGACTTCAACTCCCGCGACACGGTCCAAAACATGCGAATTGTCGATGCTGCGATTCCTCAGACCAAGTTTGTTCGTCCCAATCGACCTCTCATTTTGCTGGCCGGCTTGATCGGTGGGTTAACCGCTGCGATCCTCCTCGCCTTCTTTGTCAATTATCTCGACGATTCCGTCAAGAGTCAGGAGGACGTTGAGAATTTCCTTCGGCTGCCGTTTCTGGGTTATATCACGAACATCAAGTCCTCCAGCGTCGTCGAGCGGGACCTTCAATCTCACGTGTTCCCATCGTCGAGTGCCGCCGAGGCGTTCCGGACGTTTCGCGCGGCGGTGTCCCTCTCCCGAAACTCGGATAAGCTGCGGGTCGTTGCGGTCACGAGTACCATCCCTTCGGAAGGGAAATCCCTGGTGGCTTCAAATTTTGCCATCGTCACCGCCCAGACCGGGCTGCGCACGCTCTTGGTCGATTCAGACCTTCGGCGGCCCTCCGTTCACAAGGCGTTCCAGCTCCAGAGCCCGGTCGGCCTTTCCGCTTATCTGTCCGAAAAGATCAACACCGTCTCGGAAATCATCCATTCCACCGACGTGCCGAACCTCGATGTCGTGTGTTGCGGAGCCACTCCAGGCAATCCATCCGAGCTCGTCGGCTCCCGACGCATGTTGCAGTTTCTCGAGGAGGTGTCCGGCCGCTATGACCGGGTGGTCATGGATTGCCCTCCAGTGTCAGCCGTTGCCGATCCGCTCATCGTCGGTGCGATGTGCGACGGCATGGTGTACGTGACCAAGTTCAATAAGATCCGGCGGGAACACGCCCGCCGTTCCATTCAGCGCTTGCAGGACGCAGGCATCAACCTGATCGGCGTGGTCATGAACGACATCGATTTTGAGGGTAAGGATTCCTATTATTATAGTTATTACTACTATCAGAACCAATATTATGCCACCCACTACCGCAGCGCCGGATCGGAGTCAAAGAAGGGGAGCCACCCGACCGCCGCCGAAAAGAAGCCGATAGCCAAGGTGTAGTAGCCCTTGTTTTTCATGAGCCGTCATCCGCTCGCCAAAAAATTCGCCGGCTATCCCCGACTGAACCCGCTTGGGGTGGGACACGACATTTCCGCTGCCGATCTCGTCGATCAGGTCTTCCTTGCCTACAACGGCGGCCGTCTCCGCGAAGCGGCCCATTTGTTGACCGAAAAGATGCTTCCGAATGACGGTTGTGTCGGTCTTTCCCTCACGGGAGCGCTTACCCCGGCCGGCCTCGGCAAGTCCTGCCTGATACCGCTCATGAAGGCAGGATTCATCGACTGGATCGTTTCGACCGGAGCGAATTTGTATCATGACCTGCATTTCGGGTTGGACATGCATCTGCACAGCGGATCTCCGTTTCTCGACGATGTGGAATTGCATACCGAGGGAGTCATTCGGATCTATGACGTCTTATTTGATTACAATGTGCTGCTGGATACGGATGCGTTTGTGCGGGAAGTGATTCAAGGGCCGGAATTCCAGCGGCCCATGGGGACGGATGAGTTTCACCACCACCTCGGTCGATATGTGGCCGAACGGGGCCGTCGGCTCGGATTAAAAGACAGCTCCGTTCTTGCCACGGCCTACGAGTGCGGCATTCCCATCTTCACTTCCAGTCCGGGAGATTCTTCGATCGGCATGAATGTGGCCGCCATGGCCTTGCGGGGATCGCAGTTGACGTTTGACACCCTGCGCGATGTCAACCAAACCGCGGCCATTGTTTACCATGCCAAGGCGTCCGGCCTGATCAGCAGTGTCTTCATTCTCGGGGGGGGCAGTCCGAAAAACTTCATACTGCAGACCGAACCACAGATCCAGGAAGTCATGGGGATCCAGGAGAAGGGACACGACTATTTCCTGCAATGCACGGATGCCCGTCCAGACACCGGAGGTCTCAGCGGCGCCACGCCGGCGGAAGCCGTGAGTTGGGGCAAGGTGGATCCTGACAAACTTCCTGACTCGGTGGTTTGTTATACCGATTGCACGATTTCATTGCCCTTGCTCAGTGCGTACATGCTGAGTCGTGCCAAGCCTCGCATGCTCAAGCGGCTCTATGATCGGCGGGATGCGATTCTCGAGGCCGTGCGGAGTCGCTATCTGGAAACCGGCACGGTTTCCAAAGTCACCACGAGTCGCAAGGTGGCGAAACGATCGAGCAGCATCGGATTGAAGCGGGCGAAGTGATGCCGCGTTGGATCGGCGGGACCGGCAATTGACTCGGGAGTGCTCATCGATACCGTCTCTCCATGATTCTTGCCGCCTCGGCCCCAGCCCTTCCGGCCCTTTGGACCATCGCGCCCTTTGTGGTATTGCTGGGGCTGATCGCGTTGGCCCCCCTGTTTTTCGGAGCGTGGTGGACGAAGCACTATCCCAAGGTGGCGCTGGGCTTCGCCGGCCTTATATCACTCTACTATGTTTTTGTGCGACAGGATGCGCACATGGTGCTGCATACCGGGCACGAGTACCTGAGTTTTATTGCAGTGATCGGCTCGCTGTATGTCGTCAGCGGTGGGATTCATATCCGTGTGCGGGGCGAAGCCACCCCGCTGGCGAATACGATTTTCCTGTTCGTAGGTGCGCTTCTCGCAAACGTTCTTGGAACGACGGGAGCGTCGATGCTCCTGATCCGTCCTTGGCTCCGATCAAACCAGTACCGGGTGACGGCCCATCACGTGGTCTTTTTCATATTCATTGTTTCGAACGTGGGTGGTTGTCTGACACCCATTGGCGATCCACCGCTCTATTTGGGCTATATGAAAGGGGTGCCATTTTGGTGGGTGGCGGAACATTGCTGGCCGATGTGGGTTGTGGCCCTCGGTCTTCTTCTCCTCATGTTCCTGGCCGTGGATACCATCAATTTTCGTCGCGCACCCGCGCCGGTGCAGTCGGAGCACACGCGGAGTGGAGACTGGTTTCAATTCGACGGAGGCGCTAATGTTTTTCTGCTGGCAGTTATCCTCGCGGCCGTCCTGTTTGCGAATCATCCGCTATTCCTTCGTGAAGGGCTGATGATCGGCGCTGCCGCACTTTCCTATTTTCTGACTCCGAAACGAATCCATGAGTCCAACGCCTTCAACTGGCACCCGATTACGGAAGTGGCCATTTTATTCATTGGGATTTTTACCACGATGATGCCGGCACTGCAGATCTTGTCGGCTAGGGCCGGTGATCTGGGGCACCCCGGCCCCGCGATGTTCTTTTGGGGCAGCGGCATTTTGAGCAGTGTTCTTGACAATGCCCCCACCTATCTTTGCTTCCTGCAGGCAATCCTGGGGGCCTATATCGATCCGGACACGGTTAGCCAGGTTCGACACCTGGTGGAAACCGGTGGCACGGATCTGGCCACGTTCATCCACGGCCCCAATGCGCAGGGGATCCGCGACACATTCGCCGCCCTCCAGAAGTTTCATCCCGATCAATTGGCCGCTCGCACCCTTTCTGACGAGGAACTCGGGATTGCCTTTCTGATCGGAAACGCCAAGTTCAATCACTTTATCACGGCGATCAGCACCGGCGCTGTTTTTTTTGGTGCGAACACATACATTGGGAACGGTCCCAACTTCATGGTGAAATCCATGGCGGATCAGCAGGGAATTCATACGCCGAGTTTCCTTGGATACGTGGTCCGCTTTTCACTTCCGTTCATGTTGCCGACTCTTGTGGTGGTTTGGTTTTGTTTCTTCCGCTAGGGGTACGCGGGGGTGGCATAGCCGATGTGAAAAGTGCCGGTCATTGGCCGCGGGCCCATGAAGTGAACCCATCGGTTGATTCGGACCGATTTGACCGCTTGGATTCCACGAAGGGGTTGGAGTACACTCGGCTTAGCAACGAAAATTTTATGTCCACTCCCGTTCCCGTTCCCACTCGATCGTTCCGTGTTGATGATCTTTCGGTTCGCGTCTTCGCGAGTCAGGATGACCTTTCCCGTTTCGTGACAGACCGGGTACGGGAGCTGCTGATCGACGCAATTGCCCGCCAGGGATCCGCGGCGGCGATTTTGGCCACCGGCAATTCCCAGATTCGGTTTCTGGAACGTCTGGTGTCAGCCGGGGGAGTCGACTGGGCTCGGGTCACTCTTTTCCACATGGATGAATATCTGGGAATTTCGGCCACTCATCCCGCTTCGTTTCGTCGCTACATGCACGAGCGGGTCGAAAAGTTGGTTCACCCTCGGGCCTTTCACTATCTGGCGGGTGATGCCGACCTGCCGCTGGATGAATGCGGCCGGTACACGGCTCTGCTCAAGGTGCAACCGATCGACCTCGTCTGCCTCGGGATTGGCGAGAATGGCCATATTGCTTTTAATGATCCGCCCGTCTGCCGATTCGAGGAGCCGCATTGGGTCAAGCTGGTCAAGCTGGATGACGCCTGCAAAATGCAACAACTGAAGGAGGGGCACTTCCCATCCTTGGAATCGGTCCCGCCTTACGCGTACACTCTGACGATTCCCGCATTATGTTCCCCACGCCATATGATCTGTGTGGCACCCGAGAAACGAAAGGCTGTCCCGGTGAGGAATGCGCTCCAGGGGCCGGTCAGCACCGCCTGCCCGGCGTCGATTTTGCGGCGGCAGAAACATTGCGACCTCCTGCTCGACGAGGATTCGGCCTCACTGCTGACGCTGTCCTGAATTGTCATTCTCATGCGTGTTCTCGCCCTTGATCCCGGCAGCGTTCGCATCGGGGTCGCCCTGAGCGACGAACTAAAACTCCTGGCGTCACCTCTGGAGCATATTCCCGCGGAGCCATTCGCCGGGTTTCTTAAGCGGTTCAAGGATCTCCTCCGCGATAAGGAGGTCGATCTGGTGATTGTCGGCATGCCCCGGAATATGGATGGGACTTACGGTGACGCCGCGGCTCGGGTACGCGAATTTGTTAATGCTCTGAAGGAAGCGGTGTCCGTGCCCATTCGAACTTGGGACGAACGGTTGACATCGGTCCAGGCCAATCGGGTGCTCAGTCAGAACAAGACTCGTCGCGACGATCGTCGAAAAAAGGTCGATGGCATCGCCGCCGCGGTGTTGCTGCAAAGTTATCTCGATATGCAGGGTTTGACCGCTTAAAGCCGGGTTGATCCCGCCAGGAATTCGAGTAAGGAGGCAAGCTCGGCCTCCGGTAATTGATCGAATCCACCCGGCATGATCGATTGGTTTGAAGAATTCAAGGTGGCGATCTCCTTCCGCTGGATCACATGTTTAAGCCCGGTCGTATCCAGTATTTCCACGGATGTCTCGGTCTCGCCATCGAGGCGGCCCGAAAAGTTATCTCCGGAACGGGTCGTCGCTGTCCAGAGTCGGTAATTCGCTTCAACCGAGCGATTGGGGTCCAAGATTTCATTGAGAATTTCAGACTTGGGCCGGACGCCGATGCCGGTGAGGTCTGGGCCAATCCGGCCGCCGGTGCCAGCGATGGCGTGGCACACTTGGCAGTTCTTCTCGAAGACCTGTTGTCCCACTTTTGGATCGCCAGTCCGGGCCGCCACGGGCATCAATCGAAGGATTATCTTTTCCATTTCCGCGGTGGTCTGGTTTCCGCCCCTGCCTTCGAACTCACGGGCGCGTCGTGAAATCTCCCGGTCGGGATGGTCCCGAAGCTGATTCCACTGGTCCCGAGCCAAGTCCGCTTTTTGAAGGACCCCCAGCTCCACTGCGGCCATAAGTGAATTGGCCCACTCCGAACGGCGGAGCAGCACGGCTACGGTGGTTCGCCGGGCACTGGGAGTGAGTCCTGGCAACGTCTTGAGCAAGGCGGTCCCGGTATCGGGTCGGCGGCTCTCCCCGGCGGCCAGAAGGAGTCCGTTCATCAGACTCGGCGACGAAACCGTCCGAATCGAACCGAGGGTGGCAGATATTGACTCCACGGAATCGTCCACCGCAACGAGCCGCCTGGCCGCATTCACTCGGGACTCATCGGAAAGGTTTGTATTGCCGATCTGGATGAAGAGGCGCCCCGCGAGTTCGGCACTTTCCGAGGAGAAGGCCGCTCGAAGACCCCAGCGGGTGATGAGTCCGATCAGCGTGCTGCGCGCGTCATCATTCAGCTTGGAGGCAAGTATCCGGAGCAATTCCTGTTCGTCGCCTCCAGACTTCGGCCGTTGACCCTCAGGCCAACGCAGCGCTGTGCCATCGAGAAACGCCTGGGCGGTCGCGGGTGCCATGCCCGATAGCCGTGTCAGCGTGGTCACCATCCCGCCGGGACCTCGGCTTGAATAGTGGCCCGCGAGAACGCGAACAACCTCCAACCGTTCGTCGGACAGCGTCGAAGCGTCCGCCATCAAGACGGGTAGGAACCCATTCTCATGTTGGGCCGCCGCGCAGATGGCCGCCTCGCGCAACCAGCGATCGCGCCAGTTGCCCTCCAACGCGAGTGCCTGGTAAACAGCCTCGCCGATCCTGGCAGACGAAGGTAATTGTGCCAGGGCCAGGAAGGTGGCGAGCCGCACCTGCGCGTCGGTGTCGGCAAGCAATCGACCGGCTATCAGCGCGTCACCGGTTTCGGGTGAGGGTGGGAGCACCTGTACGGCGGTCCGGCGAACGCCCGGATTCGAATGGCGCAACGCGGTGCGGACGGCCTCCAAGGCAGCACTGTTCTGGCCGTTGAGTGCCCCCAGTCCCTGCAAGGTCCACAAGGCATGGATCGATCCAAGGGTAGTGGGGGACAATTCGGCTTTGGACTCCGGATGAACGGGGCCGGAGGATTGCACCAGAGCCGCGAGCGCCGGCACCGCCGAATCGCCGCCCTTTTCAACCAGCAACCGTTGGGCATGCATGCGCCAGAACAGATTTTCATTCCGGAGTGCGGTCACCCACGCTCTCGGCTCGGCCTCGCGAAGCGTTGGTCGGGGCGTCGGGGAACTCGCCGAATGTCGGATCTGGTAAATGCGACCATGCCGCTTGTCCCGGAGTGGGGTTTCGTAGGCATTGCCCTTGCCATTTTTGAAGCCCACCGGGACCGGATTGTGCTGAATAATATAATTGTACCAGTCGATCATCCACACCGCACCATCCGGACCGACTTCCGCCAGAATGGGCGCAAACCATTCATCGTCGCTGGCGAGGAATGTGTGCTCATTTCGCGCCGCATAATCGGCTCCCTTCGATCCCAGGCGGAATTTGCCAATCAAATGGCCCGTCGGCTCCGTGACGAATGCAACTTGGTTCCAGTATTCCCGCGGAAAGCTGCGCGCGGTGTAAAGCGCATGACCCGCACCCGCTGTATAACGACCGTGGACATCGACTTGCCGCACTTTTTCGGTGATTGGATAAAAACGCTGATCGTCGGCGATGGTCTCCATGCGGGTGGCAGACCAACCCTGGACCTGTTCGTAATAACGATTGGGAATGGCCATGTACCACGACGCGTTGTTATTCGCGGTTGAGCCGAACACCGTGCCATCCTCACTGAATCCCAACCCCCACGTGTTGTTGTTGCTCGACCGCACAAACTCGAGCGCCGAGCCGTCTGGCTTGAAACGGTAGACTCCCATGCCGAATTTCACGCGCCTGCCCCCCACGTCACCCTCGAAGCCGCTGTAACCCACGACACCCCAAATCCAATTGTCGAAGCCGTATCGGAGATTGCTCGCGGTCGCATGGGTATCCCTCATCCCCCAGCCTTGGAATAACTCACGCCGCTCGTCTGCCCGCCCGTCGCCGTCCGTATCCTTCAGAAAAAGGGTTCGTCCACCTTCGATCACGATCAAACCACCGTTCGCAAAGACCATCCCGGTGGGGATCGTCAGCTTATCCGCGAAGACGGTGAACTTGTCCGCCTTGCCGTCTCCGTCGGTGTCCTCACAAATCTTGATCCGGTCGCGGCCGATGCCCAGCGGCTGTTGTTCGTTCGGGTAGTCAATGGATTCGGCGATCCACAATCGTCCGCGTTCGTCCCATGCCATGGTGATGGGCTTGACGATGTCCGGTTCTGCCGCGAAGAGACGGACCTCGAATCCATCGGGCACAACAATATGCCGGGCGGATTCGGAGGGCGACAGCGGCTCCTGCATCATGCGGATCTTCTTGCCTTCCGTGCCCCATTTTTCTCCGACGAGGTAGTTGGGCAGGGGATGGTCCGTGGGCGAATATTGGAACGGAGGCAGGCCGGTGCGAGCTTTCAGATCCTCGGCGGCCAGTCTGTCGAATGACCCCGTGAGCAGGCCGAGAGGGATTGCAAAGTTGAGCAAGTGGCGCGGAATCATGTGGCAGGTATTTCCTGGTTTAGTAACGGAATTCCCCAGCAAAACGGATCTCGATCGTCCAGCAACAGCGTCCCTTCCGCAATGATCGAAGCAGTTCCGGTGATAATTGGGGCGATGGTACCCTTCGCCCGATCGAGCCAGCGATAGCGACCGGTAAAAGTCGAACCCAGGATGCCTTCCTGCACCCAGAGTTCATTCTCGCCCAAGAGGCCATCCGCGGCGAGGCAGGCTAGCTTGGCGCTTGTCCCCGTGCCGCACGGTGAACGGTCAAAGGCTCCACCCGGGCACAACACAAAATTTCTCGAATGGGCGCCAACGCTTCGGGCCGGGCCGATCAACTCGACGTGGTCAATCTCCGGGTGACCCTGCCGACAAATCGCCTGTCGGATTCTACCGCACCCGTCGATGAGATTTGGAATGTTGGTCCGATCGAGCAATTGCCCGTGGTTTTCCACGAGAAAAAACCAGTTTCCACCCCAGGCCACATCGCCGTGTATTTGCCCAATTCCCGCAACCTCGACCGGCACGGATCGTAAGAAACGGTAACTCGGCACGTTTGCAACGGAGACGGAACCGTCCCGATGCAACGTAGCCGTTACGATGCCCACCGGAGTCTCGATGCGATGATCCCCAGGCCCAATGGTACCCAGGTGGGCGAGAGTGACAATGAGGCCAATGGTGCCATGCCCACACATGCCGAGATAGCCGACGTTGTTAAAAAAGAGGACTCCCATTGCGCACGAGGGATCCGAGGGTTCGCACAGCAGGGCACCCACCATGCTGTCGGATCCACGGGGCTCATTCACGATGGCCGAGCGAAATCGGTCGCATTTTGACCGAAATCGGCTGAGTCGGTCGGTAATCGAACCGGAGCCCAAGTCGGGTCCGCCCGCCGTTACCACCCGGGTCGGTTCGCCTCCGGTATGGGAGTCGATGATGGTAATGCGCTGCATGATCAAATCAGTCCCCGGCGATCATGGTCCACATGCCCTTCGGGGAGTTGGTTGTGCCGCTGCCGACCGTTTCGACCGTTTTGTGGATTCCGACGTGCCCGTCATGAAACAGATAATTGAACCGGTACCCGTGGAGTCCATACGCGGCGCCACCATAGTTGAGGGGACTGCCCTTGCTCACTTGAACACAGTTCGCATCCAACCCGTTCGGCGCATTGGGCCCGGGCCCGGCGCTGAAAGAGGGCCAGTCGTTGCCGGCTGCATTCCTTCCGTTAGGCTGTTCGACCAGAAGGATCGTACCGGAAGAATCGCCCACGGCGGACTCTTTGTAGCCAGGCGGATCCCAGTCTGGTATGGCACCCGCAGCGGATCCTCGGAGGTTGTAGTAGATCCCAACTCCGTAGCTGGGCGGCGGCAACGGGTCGTTCCTTGCCCCGAGGGTGAAATTGGGCCCGGCCCAGTTCATCGCATAAGTTCGGCGTTTGCTGAACGGCGCGTAGTCGATCCCGATCTGAATCCGGTCGGCCGGGCATTTGAGAATCTTGGGGATTAGGCCCGGATCCGCCACCGCTCCTGAGATACCCAAAATCAAGTCGGCCTCGGGCGCCGTCCCGCCGACATTCCGATGGATATAATCATCCCACGAGAGTTGGTATTCAAAATCTCCCGTTGAATAGGCCGTGGGAGGAAATTGATCCCGGTGATCCGCCCCAAACAGGGCAAACCCAATGCCCAATTGTTTCATTTGGGAAGTGCATTGAATGCGTTGTGCGCGCGATTTGGCGCCGGCGAGCGCCGGCAGCAGCATGCCAGCGAGGATCGCGATGATGGCAATGACTACCAAGAGTTCGATCAGCGTGAAGGCGCAGACGTCGGTGTCCGGTTTGGGGTTGGGCACGGATCGGATCAAAGCACGTACCCGAGAGCGTCCGAGACAGCTTGGAGATTGGATCATGGCGGCTGCGTTTGGAGTCAGGGTTACCGAGGCGCAATACAACGGGTTGGTACCAACCAGGGCATGCATTGCAGAGAAGCATCCCGTCCCCCACGGCAAGTGTCAACTGAGTCGACTGGCGCCCCTCGGTGTAGGACAAAAATCTTCACGAATTCCAGAATCATCCACGATACGGCTGCAAACGGGTCGATGCCTTGATCGGGTGCTTCCCGACCGGAACCACGCGGAGGGATTCGCACGCGAAGCAAAGCAGCGCCGGCTCGGGCAACAACTTCCGCATGGATCGGACGCACCGAAGAGCACCACCGCCGCCGGATTTCCAGTTTCTGCTCTCTTCGCGCGACTATTCGGGTCTGCAGTCAAAGACTCGCGTCCGGCCATTTTGGGGCGGCGAGACGAGCGGTTGAACCCCGTATGGAGGGAGATAAAGAGACAGGGGGCCGGTTTCGCCCCCGGCAATCCTCGAGTTCGACGAGCGAGGTGAACGACCCCCTTACGCCGCCGCTAACCGCCGTCAGCGAGGGGCCGCAGGTTGCGTCGTGTCGGCGAGCAACTTTACGGTGCACCCTGGCCTGTTCATTACCCGAAGACGGACTTTTTCAAATCCCGTAACGTATAGAGTTCGCTCTTCAGGCCTCGCACTCGCCTCGCACCGTCCTTTCGGGTTGCTCCATACCGTTCCCTCGTCGCTCCAAATAGTGAATCCACAAATCCCCGACTCCCCAGGATCGCTCCGTCGGCAAAATACCGCACTCGAAGTCGCAGGAAATCCTCCAACCCCAGTCGCCCCTTCTCCGCCACCCTCTTTAGGACGGCTTCCCGATCAAATCCTCTC
>CAMDJH010000080.1 GCA_945900455.1 Akkermansia muciniphila | reverse complement strand
CTCGCGCTGGTGGGCGGACCAAGTAGACCTACCGTAGTCTGGACGACAGGTTCGTGGTGCCTTGGACGACTCTCCAATCTCATCCGATTTTGCCCCTTTTCGCCTTCCCATCACTGAAAATCACCCACAGATTAGCCGGAAGAGCCCTTATAAGTTCCCTCGACATTGAAGAGAGCGATTCTCTGGCGCTCGACTGTGAACACAGCCGCCTGGCCAGGTGGCACGTCCTTGGTTGCCGCTATTTTGATGAGCTTTGCCACAATGCTTGGGTCGGTTTGATGGTTGCTGAACGATCCGGCTCGGAATCCGCCCAGCCCTTCCAACGGTTGAAGCCCAAGGCTTATCCGCGACGAAGTCGCCCTGCCACACCACTTCATTCCATTTCAAACGCCGAAAGCATTTCGGAACGCTGGCTCTCGCGGGTGCTTCTGGTTCGCCCGTTCGCCGCGTCGGTTTGGCTGGGTAGATCAAGTTCATCATCGTGGTTCGTTCACGCTGAACCGGCACCGTTGTTCCCGATCGCTTCCACGGGACAACCTTCCATTGCTTCCTTGCAAAGGACTTCTTCCTCCGGCGTCGTCGGCTGCTTAAAGACATAGGAGTAACCACCATCGTCATGGCGCGTGAAATTGGCCGGGGCAGTTTCTCGGCACAGGTCGCAGTCAATGCACTGATTGTCCACGTAGAATGTGCCAGCCACGCTTTCCGCATATTTGTTTGCAATGTCAGCCATGGATTTTCTTTCATTTCTTGCACTCGCGCTCAGGTCGTCTCAGCCGGCTTGGCGTCGCACATCCGACTTTCTAAAGCGAGTACTTCTAAAAGCAATAGGCCGCGCCATTGTGCCTGGCAAGCGGTTTTCAAAAGTATTTCCTTTAGAAATAAATCGCAAATGGGGCTGGCCTTGAAAACGGTCTGCCGTAAGCTCACCCGCATGAAGAAACGCGGTGCTGTCCGCAAGAAAGCCGAGCAGGTCCCCAATCGACAAGGGATCCTGCGCCTGCTCAAGGAGCAGGGGCCGCGCGATTCGGAAACCCTGGCCGCGCAACTGGACATCTCGGCCATGGCCGTCCGCCAACACCTCTACGCCCTCCGCACTCAAAGGCTGGTGACCTACCACGAAGAGCAACGCCCCATCGGGCGTCCCGCTAAAATGTGGTGTCTGACGCCGGCCGCCGCGCCGCATTTTCCCGACGCCCATGCGGGCTTGACCGTGAATTTGCTGAACGCGGCCGAACATACCTTTGGCGCAGAGGGCATCCAGCGACTGGTGACCCGATGCGCCAAGCAGCAGGTTGCGGATTACCGCTCACGCATCCCCGCGCGCTCCTCTCTCCGAACGCGCTTGGAGGCGCTGGTTTCAATTCGGAACGAAGAAGGCTTCATGGCCGAAGTGCAGCGCCAGCCTGACGGTTCGTTCGTGCTGATCGAAAACCACTGCCCGATCTCCACCGCAGCCAAGGTGTGTCCCAAGCTATGCGATGCCGAAATGGAAGTCTTCCACGCCATTCTCGGCGAGGGCATCACCATCGAGAGAGCGGAGCACATGGTGACCGGCGCCCGGCGCTGCGTTTACCGCATTCGGGCAGGCGAGAGTTGAAAACATTTTGCCTGAATTGAAAACCGTTTTGCCCAACGCCGACTTCGTCATCCGAGGCTACGTGGACCCGACCGAGCCGCTGCGCGACGAAGGCCCGTTCGGCGACCACACCAGCTCGCAAACGCGGCTGCGTTGAATGGCAAAGGCCCGATGCGATGGACTCACCTGAATTCGCTCGAACGAAGCGATAATCTTGATCTCGGAATATGACTGCAGCCCCGAGAGGAGCAATTCGTTTTCAAGGTCAATGATGGGGCGACGACCCGTATGGTCAAAAAACTCATGCGTCCTCTCGGTACTAAAATTTCAGGAGGCCACCGAGGCGCTCGCGAGTCTGGATGTCCCCTGCCCTTTCACCGATCCGATCCTCGGGCTCTGGAAACAGGATCACGTGGCCCTTGCCTGGGTGATTTCGCTCCGCGTGGAAATGATTCACGTAATACGTGATCAGCCCGGCGGAGGTCCAAATGTCGGCGGTGAAGAAATCCACGGCAGCCAAGACCTCGGTGTGGGTACGAATGAATTCCCGCCATGTGGTTCTCTTTTCCCGATCGGGTGCCGGCAACAGACCGTGCCGCTTCAAGACGTTCGCTACCGTCTGAAGACGGACCTTGTGTCCCAAGTTGCTGAGCGCACCCACAATCCGGCGAAAGCCCCAACTTCGGTTCTCACGAGCCATCTTGAGGATCAGTTCCTCGATGAAGTTATCCGAGCCATCCGCCTGAGAGCAATCTTCTGATCGCCCTGTAAATCGTTGAATATCGGTAGGTTCGAGTTTTTGGACCCTACGGGAAAGTCCGTCAGGCCGGGGAATGATTGATCGGACAGGACTTGTAATGAAAATGAGCAGGCAATTGAATTGTTGACGCTCCGCGAATGGTCATTTCGGCCGGGTGGCGGGTGGCTTCCAGTTCTTATGCCAGTTAAGTTCCCAGAGCCGTTCCAGCGGGATCAGGGAAACATGACCGTCGGCGAAAGCGACGTTAATGGCGGCGGGTAATTTGGTGCCAGCCGGCCATTTATTATACCCTGCGCTAGGGCCCGCCCCGTGCCGCGCGATGGTGATGGTCGAAATCGCTGCCACAGGGCCGCCCTCCAACAGATCGCGGGCCGGCGGGTCGATTTCCTGGGGCCACACATCCACCCAGTAGCCGTCGGAGAAAACTGGCGTTAGCGAGGGACTATGTATGTCTCCCTCATTGATAAAAGCGTTCGCGGTAAGAGGTCGATTACCGCCGGCTTCCCAAAACCCCCCTTTGTACATCCACCCATTAAACGCATAACTCCCGGTCCACCGCGGCTCTTTGGTCGCCGGATTGATATCGCCGCCCCACACCCACGCCGTCGTGGCGCTGCCAGAAGGCTTCTTCTTGCTATAAGGCGCCGCCGGGCAGATTCGGACCTTGTCAACTTGAGCATAATTAACGATCAGGCTTTTCATCCAAAGATCGTTGCCGATTGAATAAGGAATGGTACCCCCGCTGTCGTTCACGTACATGAAGTTCGCCAGGGCGATTTGCTTCAGGTTGCTCGTGCACTGAATACTCTTGGCTTTGGTTTTAGCGCGCCCCAAAGCCGGCAGAAGCATCCCGGCAAGAATGGCGATGATCGCAATGACCACCAGCAGTTCGATGAGAGTGAAGGCCCGGTGGTGAACCGCGCTCGGCCTCCTGGACTGGACGGGGGTATTCGTTTGAAGTGCCTGAGGCAGCGTCATGTGATTTCGTTTCATAGGGTGTTAGGTGTTATGCCGGAGGAGAAGTCGCTTCCCGCCGCGCTGGTGCCGACGCACGCGATCAGGCCGGGGAAGAGACTGTGCAGTCTTGAATTCTTCAATCCCTCTCCCGGGATCGCAGGCATCGGAACCGCAGGCATCACGTGACGTTGCCCTCCCAGGTGGCTTTCGGCATGCGCTCCCGCCAACTCACCAGATGATGGCGCATCGCTTCCGCCGCAGCCTCACCGTCACCCGATTGGAGGATTTTGACGATCTGGACATGGCCCCTCACCGTCAGTTGCTTCGTTTCCTTGGTGCCTTCCTCGAGCCGGTGCAGGCGCGCCAGCCACACTCTTAGCAATGAACGCAGATTGCCCCAGCATACGGAGAGCAGGCCGTGCCGAGCCGACTGCATGATCAAATCGTGAAAATCGACGTCCAACAGCGTCACCTCCAGGAGGCTTGTGGTCTTGCGCATCCGCCGGATGTTGTCGGTCAACGCAGCCACGTCCACAGATTGCAACCTCTGGCAAGCCAGCCGGGCCGCCATCGGTTCCAGAGCCAGCCGCATTGTGAAAATCTCCTCGAAGTCCGCTGCGGTGAAGTTCCGCACACGCGCCGCGCCGCGCTCGTCGAACTCGAGCAACCCCTCGCGCTCCAGCGTCATCATCGCCTCGCGCACGGGGACGCGGCTGACGCCGAGTTGCTCAGCCATCCGCGTTTCCGGGACATGGTCGCCGGGGGCAAAGGCGCCCGCGACAATCGCCTTGCGCAGCGTGGCCAGCACCCCATCCGTCAGCCCCTGGCGAACGACCTGTTCGAGGGGGGCTTTGCCGTTAAGAGGCATGAGGCCGGTATTCTCTGCTTTTTTGCTTGAAGGGGTCATCTGAGTTGCTGTATACGGTATACCGTACCTCAAAGTCAAGCTGATGGTCTGATATTGGCTCGATTTGGCTAATTTGGGCTCTAATCGCGGAGCGTCAAAAACCGATGTCCTATCAATAATACTACTGGACCAACGACGTCAAGACCGGCGCCCCGTTGGTGCTCACCCCCAACACCGGATTCACCTATGGCTACAACGACTGGGGCAGCGTCAGAGAGTTCACCAAGCCCTACCAGGGTCTGGGCGGCGACATCGGGGGCGGAACCGAGCCGTGGAACATCGAGCCCCTCGAATCGCAGGTGCGGTCGCCGTCCGACATGATCTGTCTCGGCGACAGTCGGTCGGACGCGGTCTGGGACACGGCTATCGATCCGGACGACGGAGATCCGAAGGGGCCCGAGCAATCCGAGTGGCCCAGCAGTCGCCATGGCGGTTCGGGAAAAGCGAAACCCGGCAGCGGCAATGTGAAATCGAGCGAGGGAGGCGGGGCCAATTTCATGTTCTGCGACGGGCATGCCGAGTTCATCAAGCAGGACAAGGCCGTCTCCCGGGATACCGCGATGCGCCGGTGTTGGAACGCCGACAACGAACCCCACATCGGGCAATGATCCGATGGGCGGAAGGACACGATGCCGTCTCGGCGGATCGGACATTGCTAGATGGAACTGGGAAAGGGTATCCAATCAGCGCTTTCCATGAGCCGATCCAACATCACTCTGTCGGGTTTGTCCGCATCCTTGCTGGCCTTGGGCTTGGTGCCCGATGTTCTGGGTGCCGACGCGGTGTTCCTCCGGGCGGTCAACCTGAATGGTCCGGCGCTCCAGATTGATGGACGGCAGTGGGACGGCACTAATTCGGCCAATCTCCTGATTAGCGGGAAACTATTCGAGAACCAATCGGTCGCCCTGAAACCGGCCACGGACCCAGACCGTGCACGGATGATCCGCAGCAGCGTCTGGGGCAGCAAGGTCGATGTCTCCGTCGGCGGCCTTCCATCGGTGGAATGCCTTGTCGTGGTCTACGTCTGGGAAGACAACCACAGCGAGCAGTTCGATCTGCTGCTGAACGATTCGTACGTCGTCGAGAAGATCCACAGTGGCGCGGCCGGTTCGTGGAAACGACTTGGCCCGTGGCGCGTCACACCCAAGGAAGGAACCGTGAAGGTCTCGGCTCGCACACCGAGCCACGGCGCGGCCAATCTTTCTGGCATCGAGATCTGGACGGGCGACGGGGCGATTCCCAGCGTGATCAGTGAGTCTTTCGTTACGGAACTGACCGTCGACCAGACGGCATTCTTCGAGAAAAAAATCCGACCCGTGCTGGTCGAGCATTGCTACGAATGTCACAGCTCAACGGCAAAGAAGATCAAGGGGGGCCTCATGCTCGATTCCCGAGCGGGCGTCATTAAGGGGGGCGACAATGGCCCGGTCATTTCTCCGGGACAGCCGGAAGCGAGTCTCCTGATCCAGTCCATCCGGCACGGGGATCCGGCTCTGACGATGCCGCCGAAGAAGAAGCTACCGGATAGTGCCATCGCTGACCTTGCGGCTTGGGTTCGAATGGGCGCTCCCGATCCGCGCACCGAGAACACCGTCGCCACCGCCGCAGCTAAGAACGCCATTGACTGGAAAAAGGGCCGCGAATGGTGGTCGTTCCGCCCTTTGAATAGATCGGCCGTGCCGGCCGAGAGGCTGGGCCACTGGCCGATGAGCGACCTCGATTGCTTCATCCTCGCGCGACTGGAGAAGGCGGGGTTGAAACCCGCCGACGACGCCGAGAAACAGGTTCTTATTCGCCGCGCGACGTTCGACCTCATCGGTCTTCCTCCGACTCCGGCCGAGATCGACGCCTTCCTTGGCGACACAGCTTCCACGGCCTTCGCCAGGGTTGTGGATCGCCTCCTCGCCTCGCCGCACTATGGTGAACGTTGGGGCCGTCATTGGCTCGATGTGGTGCGGTATGCCGATACGGCGGGAGACAACTCCGACTTCCCCATCCCGCAAATTCGCCGTTACCGCGACTGGGTCATCTGCGCCTTCAACCGGGACCTTCCCTATGACCAGTTCATCCGCGAACAACTTGCGGGTGATCTGCTGACCGCAGGTACGGCCGACGGCACCCAGGAACGCATCATCGCCACCGGCTACATCGCGAATGCCCGACGCTTCGGTTCGCGCGTCGACGACTACCCGCAGCACCTGACCATCGACGACACGATCGACAACGTCGGTCGCGCCTTCCTAGGCCTAACCGTGAGCTGCGCGCGCTGCCACGATCACAAGTTCGATCCGATCCCGACGGCCGATTACTACGCCCTCTATGGCTTCTTCCAGAGCACCCGTTATCCCTGGCCCGGCATCGAGTTGGAGCAGCAGTCGCGCGACCTCGTTCCGTTGGTCGAATCCGCGCGCCGAGCCGATGCGGAAGCCGCCTGCAAAGCCTACGACACTGAGAAGCGCCGACTGGAGAAAGAAGTCCAGAAGCTCAAGGACTCGCTGAAGGAAAAGATCGGCGACGAAAAAAAACCGATCGAATCCAGGATCAAGGACGCCCAAAAGTCGTCGAAAGATTTCATCGCCCAACCGCTTCCGTTCGAGCTGGCTTACGCTGTGGCCGAGGCCGGCAAGGCGGTCAACGCGGCCATCCAGATCAAAGGCGATCCGGCCAAGCTCGGCGAAATCGCCGACCGACGATTCCTCACGGTCCTCGGCGGCCAGCAACTGCCGACCTCCGACCCGACCAGCGGCCGTCTGCATCTGGCCGATCAGATCGCCAATCCAGGCAATCCGCTGACCGCGCGCGTGATGGTCAATCGCATCTGGCTCCACCATTTTGGCCGGGGACTCGTACCGACGCCCAACGACTTCGGCAAACAGGGCAAACTTCCGACCCATCCCGAGTTGCTCGACTGGTTGGCCAACCGCTTCATCGAATCCGGTTGGTCAATCAAGGCCATGCACCGGACCCTCATGCTCTCGCGCACCTACCAACTCGCCAGCGGCCCGGGCGACGAGGCAGCAGCCCGCGATCCGAACAATGAGTTGCTCAGTTCTTTTCCGCGCCGACGCCTGGACGCCGAATCCCTCCGCGACGCCATGCTGGTCCTTGGCGGCAACCTGGATACCTCGCCCGCCGGCGAGCACCCGTTCCCACCGCAGTGGGAGTGGAAGTTCACCCAGCACAATCCGTTCAAGGCCGTCTACGACTCGAAGCGGCGGAGCGTCTACCTCATGACCCAGCGGATTCAACGGCACCCGTATCTCGCGATTTTCGACGGCGCCGATCCGTCGGCCAGCACTGCCGTTCGGACATCGAGCACCACGCCGTTGCAGGCGCTCTTCCTGTTGAACGACCCGTTCGTCCACGAACAATCCCGCGAGTTCGCCAAACGCATCGTAGCGACCGTGCAGGACGAGTCGGGCCAGCTTCAGTTCGCATATCGTTCCGCGCTTGGACGGAAGGCGGAACGGGCCGAAATCGAGCAATGCCGAATCTTTTTGACGTCGGCCCGCACCCGCCTGACCGAGTCGGGCACAGCCCCAGATCAGCTCGAAATCGAGGTTTGGCAGTCCATGGTTCGCGCCATCCTGCGATTGAATGAATTCGTCTACATGGATTGATCTCAGATATGAACACCCGCCCCTCCCCCTCCCCTGTCAGCCGCCGCGAGGTCATTCGTTCGCTGGTCGGAAGTTCCCTGCTGCTGCCGGGGCTCGTGTCCAACCTCCTCGCTGAGACCGACGTGGCGGATCCGCTCGCGCCCAAAGCGTCACACTTTCCAGCCAAGGCCAAGCGCGTGCTATTCATCTTCTCGAACGGCGGCGTCTCGCACATGGACACGTTCGACTTTAAACCCAAGCTCTTCGTCGCCGACGGCAAGACGATGGGTGTGGGCGGTGGTCTATCGAACCAGCAGCGCCGTTTACTCAGACCCGGTTGGGAGTTCAAGCCCGGTGGCAAATGCGGCGCGCTGGTCAGCGATCTCTTCCCGCACCTGCGCGACTGCATGGACGATATCTGCCTCATCAAATCGATGAAGTCCGACGACAACGAGCACTACCAGGCCACGCTCGGCATCCACACCGGCTCGTTCTTCTTTTCGCGGCCCAGCATCGGCTCGTGGATCAGCTACGGTCTGGGCACCATGAACCAGAACCTGCCGTCGTTCGTGGCCATCTCCGCCGGATCACCCTACGCGGGCACGCAAATCTTCAACAACGATTTCCTCCCCGCCTACCACCAGGGCGTCCGCGTCGTACCCGGCAAAGAGCCGATCGCGAATCTGGACCGCCGTACGAGGCAAAGCTCCGTTCAGGAACTCGAGCTCGGTCTGGCCGGCGCTCTCAATCAGCGCCACCTGCAAGCCCGCGGTCACGACAGCGAACTGGCCGCGCGCATCCGTACATTCGAGACCGCCTTCCACATGCAGACCGAGGCGCGCGATGTCTTTGATCTCACCAAAGAATCCGACGAAACGTTAGCGCTTTACGGCATGAAGCGCGGTCAGACGGACGGCTTCGGCTGGCCGTGCTTGATCGGTCGCCGGCTGGTCGAGCGCGGCGTGCGGTTCGTTGAACTCGTGGACGGCAGCTCCAGTCACAACTGGGACCAGCACGGCGACATGGCCGAGCACGCCAAGCACGCCAAGAACCTCGACCAACCGGTCGCGGGTTTGCTGAAAGACCTCAAACAGCGCGGCATGCTCGACGACACGCTCGTTGTCTGGACCACCGAGTTCGGCCGTACACCCGGTGTCGATGGCGAGAAGGGCAGAGGGCATCATAGCGCGTGCTATTCCTCGTGGCTCGCCGGCGCGGGTGTTAAGGCCGGGACCAGCTACGGAAGCACCGACGACATTGGAGCCGCAGTCGCCGAGAATCGCGTCCACGTCCACGACTTTCACGCCACCATCCTGCACCTGCTCGGCATGGACCACGAGACGCTCACCTTCCGCCACGGCGGCCGCGACTACCGCTTGACCGACGTCCACGGAAACGTCATTGAGGCGCTGCTGGCCTGATTCATCGACGGGTCTCCGAAACCCGCCGGGGGTGTATTCGCACCTCGCCACCCTGCTCTCCAATTAAATGTTGCGTTAATCGCGGAGCGTCAAAAAGCGAATGCTTATCATTTGAGCCTCCGAAACTTTCTTCAAACTTTTTGGGCCTTTTGGAAGTGAAACGGCGCATGACCTCTTGGAAGCAACTCGCTCCAAAAAAAACATTATGAATACCAACTTCAAATTCAATCGTCTCTACTGCGGCCAACACATGGAATGCGAACCCGAGCACAGCGCTCGGCAGATCAAATGCCCGGCCTGGGAGCATAAGATGGTCATCCCACCGGCCTCAGAGCACAAAAACCCGTATGGTCAAACAACTCATGCGGCCTCTCGGTGATAGAATTTCAAGAGTCCGCCGAGGCGCTCGCGAGTCTGGATGTCCCCTGCCATTTCACCGATCCGATCCTCGGGCACTGGAAACAGGATCACGTTGCCCTTGCCTTGGTGATTTTGCTTCGCGTGGAAGTGATTCACGTAGTTTTCAAGGCAGTGTGGCGTTGAGAATCGGGTTCTCCGTCCCCAAGTATTCGTTGCGCAGGAGTTCCTGATCAACCGAACCGGAGATGGTCGCCAGCATTCGTTTCCAACTCATCGAAGAGACTTAACCGGGCCAACGGCCTGGGAGCAATCTCTTCATCCCCCTGTAAATCGTTGAATATCGGTAGGTTTGAGTTTTTTGACCTTACGGGTACAGCCTGGCAATTCCGGTCAATGCGCCCGTGGGATCGTATGGGTTGAGCGTCACATACCGTCTGGGCGATGCGGCGCTTCCGCCAATCGAGCAAGAGTTCCCGAAGCCCGTGGCGGTGTTGTTTAATCCTTGGGAGGGGTATGCGGGGCAAAGGGACAAGGTTTATCTTGGCAACAGTACGGAGCTGGATGAGTACCTTGTGAAACAGCATGGTTATATCTGGAAGGGCGAGTATTTATATGACAGCAAGGGGACTATCGATTACCACTCGATCCCCTGGCTCTACGACCAGTTCCGTTCGCCCCAATGCCTGAACACCGTGCTGGAATTCCTCGGAGGCCTGGATGTCAAACTCCGACAGGATCCGGAGTTCGTGGCACGGTATTTTACCGCCATTGCGAACCCGTCGGGAGGCGGTACCTCAGGATTGCTTTATGGCCTCTGGCCGGATGATCCCAAAGACTTTGCACCCTATGAGCTGCCGTGGAATTGGAGATCCTCGGGTCAGATCTTCAGGCAATACGTGAAGAATGGGCAGACCTCGGTGCGCTACGGCCAATGCTGGGTGTTTGGTGGAGTGCTCACGTCGATGTTGCGAGCTGTAGGAATCCCTGCTCGCCCTGTCACAAATTTCAATTCCGCGCACTCCACCGACAGCCGGCCCGGCCAGATCGACAAGTACTACTTTCAGCTTATCAGTAACTGATATCGGCAGCCTGTTCGTAACGATTCTTCGCATCCACGCAAATATCTGTTTGACGGCGGAAATGGCGAGACGCCAATGTTCGGAGGTGAACTTTAGCGAACAGCAGTTCCTCCCAACCTGCGGAGTTGCGCGACTTCGAATTCCGACCAGCCTGGACGCCAAACGATGAAGGCACAGGCAAGGCGGATCCTCCCCTCGTTTGTTTGGAACGGGCTGAAGAGCGTCAAGCAGAGGGTCGCTTCTCCGGCGAGTGTGCAGAAGTATATGGAGTTGGCCGGATACACCGTCGCCCAGCGGGAGGACTATTACTCGCCGATGTCGTCGGTGTCTGAACTCAGGTCCACATTCGGCCGCTGGAATCGTCCGAGTCGGCTGAAAGGGGTGAAGTATGATCTCGATTCGATGAAGCGAGATCTGTCGGGTCTGCTTTCGAAGTATCTGGACGAGTTCTTGCAGTTCCCGCCGTACGGAGAGCTGGTGAAGAAGGGCTTCGGCCCGGGCTACACGGCGGTGGATGCTCTGACGCTCTACATGATGATTCGGCATATCAAGCCGAAGCGTTATCTGGAGGTGGGATCGGGTCTTTCGACGTACTACTGCAGTCTGGCCGCGGCGAAGAACGCGAGCGAGGGCAATCCGGTGCGCATCACGTGCATCGAGCCGTACCCGTTTCAGAATTTGCACACGATTCCGGACATCGAACTCATCGTGAAAAAGGTCCAGGAGGTTGACGTCGCGCTGTTCGAGGAATTGCAGGAGAACGACGTATTCTTCATCGATTCGAGTCACGTGCTGAAGATCGATGGCGACGTGCCGTTCCTCTACCTGGAGGCCCTTCCCGCGCTCAAGGCCGGCGTGAACATTCATATTCACGACGTGCCCTTTCCGTACAACATCCCCTATCCACCGCAACTGTGGGTGTTCGGGCGCGACTGGCCGATGCTTTGGAATGAAGCCATGGTCGTGCAGGCATTCCTGTGTTTTAACAACGACTTCAAAATCGTGATGTCCACTCCGCTCATCCGTGGGAGCGACGAGGCGTTTCTGCGGAGCCGGATCCCGTTCTACGAAACCATCGAGCAGAACCCCAACACCTTTAGCTCGCTGTGGCTGAAAAGGGTGTCGTAGCTTCCTCATACCTGCTCGGCGTGGACTGTGCGAACGCGGATCTCCGGAAGCGCCGCGACGGACCGCCTTGCTTCGACTCCCGATCGTATCTCGTGCGCGGGCCGGACAACGGCTTCCGGCGGACGATGCGGGTGCCGTCGGAAAAAGTGACAGGCTCAATATCTCATCAACTCCATTGAGCCTGTCACTTTTTCGCATGCCTCACTCTTCCGGGATATAAGTGTCGGCGTGTTCGTAGCAGGGTGCGCAGCAACAGAGCAGACGCAGCACTTCGGTTCCGGTATTCCAAAGCTTGTGTTTCTGCCCGGGCGGAATGGCGATGGCATCGCCGGTGCGGACGTCTCGCGTCTCGGCGCCGATCCGGAGCCGTCCCGTCCCGTGGGTGATGAAATAGATTTCCTCGGTTCGGGCGTGATAATGTTCCTCGGTCGACTGCCCCATTTGCAGCCGGGCTTCGGCGAGACTTTGATTGCGAATCGACGAGTTTCGATGCGCGAGGAGTTCCCGAATCTGGGAACCGTCCTTCGTTACAAACGCGGGCACTTGGTCGAGATTGGCGATGTCCACGGGGCAATAGGTAACACCATCCGTTAGTTCGGGACAATCTCAGTGCGTATTCACCCCTCAACGGTGCCCACGTCCTCCCGTATGGGCAAAAAACTCATGCGGCCTCTCGGTAATAAAATTTCAAGAGGCCGCCGACGCGCTCGCGAGTCTGGATGTCCCCTGCCCTTTCACCGATCCGATCCTCGGGCGCTGAAAACAGGATCACGTTGCCCTTGCCTTGGTGATTTCGCTCCGCGTGGAAATGACTCACGTAATTCTCAAGGCAGTGGCGGAGAGAGCTTTCTCCGAAAAGGATCATTTTCGACAGGAGCTCGTCCTTTACGGATCGAATCCAGCGTTCGCAGGGGACGTTCAGATTTGGACTCCGCGGCGGCAATGTCACCGCTACTGAGGTCCGGTTCTCCGTCACCAGATACTCGTTGCGCAGGAGGAGTTCCTGATCAACCGAACCGGAGAGGGTCGCCAGCATTCGTTTCCAATTCATCGACGAGACTTAACGGCGGCAACGGGCTGCGAGTAATCTTCTGATCGCCTTGCAAATCGTTGAATATTGGTAGGTTCGAGTTTTTTGACCGTACGAGGTAGACTTCGATCGATTTCGAGGGCAACGATTGACCGATGACGTCCTTGGCGACCTGATTGACGACGTGCTGAAACTGCGACAGGGCGGCTGTTCCGTGCTTGGCGAGATTCTCAACCTGCTCCCATCTGAGCGCCATTTTGAGAGCTGCGGTTTTGTCCGTCGACTTGGTCGATTTGCGAATCTGTCGACCGTGGCGATTGCGGTAGCAAGCGAATTAGAACTGGGACGTCGGACGATTAAATCGATTGGCCATGGCGAAACCCTTTCAGGTCCATAGTCACAAACATGGGAACAATAAAATGCCGAAACAGGCAGAAATGTTCATAATAATGGCCTTTAAAAGAGGTGAAGTGAATTGTTGCTTCTGTTCAGGGTCACAATGCCGGTCCATTTTTGGACATTTTCCCTGCCCATGATCGGTCTGATCGCCGGCTCCAAATCGCTGCCGCTCCTGTTCGCCCGCGAGGCATTGCGTGACGGCCGCAAGGTGATCGCCGTCGCGGTTGAGGGCGAAACAGACCCTGCGATCGAAAAGGTCGTGGACGAAACCGTCTGGCTCCGCGTGGGACAGCTCAACAAAATGATCCGGGCCTTCACGGATCGCGGTGTCACACAATGCGTGATGCTCGGCCAGATCGCTCCGAAGAACCTGTTCGACCTCCGACCCGATCTGCGGGCAGCCACGCTGCTGTTCCGCCTCAAAGAGAAAAACGCCCATTCTATTTTCGGTGCCATTGCGGATGAATTGAAACGGGACGGCGTGGAATTGATTGAACCCATTCCCTGGCTCCGTCCGTGGATGCCCGGCACCGGATACCAGACCGGACCCAAAATCAGCCGTTCGGAGCAGGACGCCATCGCGTACGGATTCCGAATCGCCAAGGAACTTTCACGGCTGGAAATTGGTCAAAGTGTCGTGGTGAAAGACGGCACCACACTCTCCGTGGAAGGCTTCGAAGGGACCGATGCCTGCCTCCAGCGCGGCGGCAGTCTCGCCGGGAAGTCCGGCGGTGCCGTCGCCGTCAAAGTTGCCAAAGCGGATCATGACCTGCGATTCGACATCCCGTGCCTCGGCCCAAGAACGGTCGAGGTTTGCGGCACCTCCGGTATCCGGGTGCTCGCCTTTGAACCGGACAAAACGTTATTGCTGGATCAGCCGGAATTGGAGGCACTCGCCGCCAAGTTCCGAGTCACCGTGTGCGCCGCGTGACGCGCCGGGATTCAATCTGATGTTTCTCGAAAATAGAGGCTCATTGTCAGCATGACCGTCGAAGAGATGACGCGCCCGGGAGTAAACTCCACGTCATTGGACGTACGACGAAATGGTCGCCGATAGACGCTGATTATCGTTCCAGATTCCCCCACACCGCACCATGGCGCAACGGGCTCGTCGTGCTGAACGAAGCGCGGGCGGCGGCGTTCTCGAGCGATCGATCGAATTCCTCAGGCGACCGGTTTAGTGCAAGGCGGTAGGCGATCAGGCTGGGGCTCGTGCTCACCGGCTCAACTTTGGGCGCAACCAGAGCCGCCGAGTGTTGCGAGCCGCTTGGGGGCAGAGGACCGGGGCTTTGCAAAAACATCCACCCCACGCCGACCACCAGCGATACGACGATTGCGCTGTTGACTCGAGCCCAGCGCGCGCTGAAAGGGGCCAGCAGGTTATCCCACCGACGGTGCGAACCGGCTCGGATAGCCGTGCGAACGCGATTACCGAGGCGCGCCGACATATTCGGCTCCGCCAATTCCTCAGCAGCGGCCCGGTGGACGGCGCAAACCGCCGACATTTGTAGGAGGTATCCGTGGCAGGCGGGGCAGCGTTGCAGATGCTGGCGGGTACGCTCTGCTTCAGCAGGGGTCAGCGCCGAGCAGGCCAGCAGCGCCACGGCTTCGCGATCGCAAGAATTGGCATTCATGGGGCTTTCTCCTCAATCAACGATTTCATCTGTCGAAGACGTTCCAGTCCATGGAATAGCCGGGATTTCACCGTGCCGACCGGACACCCGAGGGCGGCGGCGATGCCTTCGAGGGATTCCTGCGCATAGAAGCGGAGATAGACGACTTCGCGCAGTTTTACAGGCAGTTTTTCCAAGCTGCGCAGCACGCGCACAGCCTGTTCGGCTCCTTCGATCTGCATGCCGGGCGTCTGGCCGGGATCGAGAACGCCGGCGAGGAAGTTGTCGGTCGAGTCGCGTTCACCGCCACGAAGGAACGAAAAAGGGAGCGGCCAGCGTTTGCGCAGCACGTTTCTATGCCGATGGATAAGAATACTGCAAAGCCAGGTGAAGAATCGACACCCCGCGTTGTAGCGCGAAATGCTTTTCCATGCCGCCAGAAACGTCTCCTGCACGAGGTCTTCCGCGGCGCTCGCGTCACCGCATAATCCAATGGCCTGACGCAGGAGTCGGCCACGATGCTCCCGGCAGAGAATGTCAAACGCCTCGCTGTCGCCTGCCTGAGCCCGACTGATGAGGTCAGGCCCGTCGCTTGCCAGCGGCGTCAATGGATCCATGGTCGACGCGATGTTCACAGTATTTCGTAACAGCCGACCCGTGATCTCATTTGAGTGGCATACCAACTTTCTTGCCATCCAGATAAAACGCGGGCCCGTCTTTCTCGACAAAGATCAGCGATTCAGTCCCGTCCCAGGTGGCTATCTTCGACTTCAATTCAAATCCACGGTCCAAACCCTCGAATACAAAGCGCCGGAATTGGAACGGTTCGTTGAAGTGTGGTTCATGGATCCGGCTCAGTCCAACATCGCCCGAAAGCCGATAGGCGTGTGCCGCACGCAATATCGCCAGCTTGGTTTCGATGGCGAATTCCCTGATGCGGCATTTTTCAAACGCTGGAAAGAGGAACTGGACGAACGGGTTCGGATGAGTAGAAATCTTTTCGTTGAACACCTTGATCTGCGATTGAAATTGATTGTAAGGCAGCGTCATCAGCACGGCGGCCTCATCATAAAGTGGATCCAACTCTTTGAGCTGGGCGAGCAGCCCCGCCGTCGTGCGGCCCGCCTCCTGAACAACGCTGTCGGGAGTTGGCGAGCCAACCGCTTTCGGGGACTCGTTCCCTGGATCCATGATCGAACGCAACATATTGAGAGACTTCTGGAGCGCCTCCTTCTCATCGCGGGACCCGGCTTGGAATTCCTCGATCTTACGCACAAACCAACCTTTCATCGACGTGCGCTCCGTCTCGACGCACTCCGCCATCCTGCCTCGTGCCGGGGCCGAGGCAAGGCCATCCATGACTTGCTGCAGTGTCTCCGAACTGAATCGGAACCAGTTCTCAGCAATTCCGGTCGACAGCATATTCTCGGCAGCGACCTGGACAAGGGCCGATATTAGAACGCCATCCTTCGCGGTCTGCCGTCCCAAGATGAACGTCGCAAGCAGATCATCCCGGGCGTCGTCCGGACGGCCGTTCTCCAGGTGCCATCGGATACGCAGCCGAGCGGTCTGGGCGAGTGATCTCACCTTGGCGAGGCTTGGCAGCAAGAGTTCCGGGCCCAGCGAGAGATCGTAGCCCCAGTCACACGGCACTTTTTGTCGGCTCGCCTGGCGGAGAATGCGGAACACCTTGTCATTTAGCTCCATCAACTCGGTAAACCGGTGATCCAGAGGACGTCCACGCCACTCATTGGTGTGCAGATAGGCTTGGTCGGAAGAGTCCTGCATCAAGAGGATAGCTTGGGCATAGAGCAAGGCTGGGTTGATATTGGTGCGCAGGCTGCCACCGTTTTCGGCGGAAGCGGTTGCACAGAATGTGAACACGAGCAGGACGGGCAGCATGGCGGCGAATTTATTCATGGCGGTGCGGAGGCCGATATCTTTTGGGTTGGTGTAGCGGAATTTGCGGGCGCCTATCCGTTAATCACGGCCGGTTCCGAGCAGGTTCACTTTTTTTGAGACTTCCTGTGCGGCTTCCCTCCCGAAAGAATTGCTGCGAACCTGTGGATCGACGTTAATTGAGAACATCATAAGACGGATGCCCAACCTGCTCACAAAACGATTGCTACAGATCGGTGCAACCCTCATCTGGTTCAGCCTTGCTCAGGCGCAGGTTGCTGAGGGGGGCGATGCAAGTCGGTACAGTCCGGGCCATTGGGCGTTCTCCGTGCCGAAGCGGCCCGAAATACCCGGCGTGGCAGACGCATCCTGGTGTCGGACTCCCGTGGATCGATTTGTGCTCCGGCGCCTTGAACAGGCGCGGTTGCGGCCCGCTCCACTCGCGAGCCGTGTGGCGTTGATTCGCCGCGCCACCTTGGACCTCACGGGGCTTCCCCCCACGCCCGAAGACGTGACGTTGTTCGTTGAGGATCCGTCGCCCGACGCATTTTTCCGAGTCACGGAGCGGTTGCTGGAATCCCCACAATACGGAGAGCGATGGGGGCGCCACTGGCTGGATGTCGCCCGCTACGCGGATTCCGGCGGATTCGAGACGGATATTTTCTTCGGGCACGCCTGGCGGTATCGGGACTACGTCGTCCATGCACTGAACTCGGACAAACCCTATGACCAGTTCATTCGGGAACAGATCGCCGGCGATGAGTTGGAGCCGGGGAATCCGGAAGCGTTGCTGGCGACTGGCCTTTATACAACAGGACCGGTGCTGCAAGAGGCGGGCATGGTACCTGGCAAGTTGGAGTACGACCAACTCACGGACGCCGTGGACACGACCGGCGCAGCCTTTCTTGGGCTGACGCTGGGATGTGCGCGTTGCCACGACCATAAGTACGATCCGATTTCCCAGCGCGATTACTTTTCCCTGCAGTCGCTCTTTGCCGCCTCGGATCAGTTCGACCTCGATCCCGCTGGGAAGCGCTTGCGAGATCGTGCTGCGCTTGGGAACACGCAGAACGAATTTGAGATGGAGCAGTTGAGATCACGCGCCAAACGCGAGACAGATCCCACGCTGCGGCGATCGCTGCTGCGTCGACTTGGAGACCATTATCTGGCGAAGGACGCTCAGAAACGCGAGGAGGAGCGGGTGTTCCTCGCGAACATCGCGCAGAAGAAGGCGGACGTGAAGCAACCCGACACGTTGATAGACGGTCGCGACACGTATCGGGTGGCACTGGGAGAACGCTGCCTGGAGGGTCCTTCGTTGATACCAACTCGAGTTCTGGCACACCGGGATCAATCATTGGAAACGCGGATCTTGAAGCGTGGAGAACTCGATCACCCCGGCGATGTCGTTCCTTCGGCAGTGCCCGCAGCACTTTACGGAGAACCCTTCCCGACGAACCTTTCGCCCCGACGGCGTCGATCGGCGCTAGCTCGGTGGATCGCGTCGCCTCAAAATCCGCTAACGGCTCGCATCATCGTCAACCGAGTGTGGCAATGGCATCTCGGACAGGGTCTGGTCCGGACGCCCAACGATTTTGGCCTCCGCGGGGAACCGCCCACTCACCCGGAGCTTTTGGATTGGATGGCCGTTGAGTTTATGGAGCACGGTTGGAGCCTGAAGTATCTCCATCGATTAATCCTTGCCTCCAGCACCTGGCAGATGGCGGCTTCGGCCGATCCAGACACACTCTTACGGGATCCAGGCAATCGTCTTCTGACCCGTTTCCAGCCTCATCGCCTCGAGGCGGAAGTCATCTGGGATAGCCTGCGGGCGATATCCGGAACGCTGAATCGTGAAATGGGCGGGCTTTCATTCGCCCCGCCGCTCGATGACCAGGAGATGATTGGGAATTTTCTCAAGTGGCCGACGAGCACGCCTTCTGAATCGAACCGACGCGCGCTTTACATCCTCATTAAGCGCTCGTTCCGGTTTCCGACTCTTAGTTCCTTTGACTTGCCGGACAATATCGCCAGTTGTGGGCTTCGGGACATCACGACCGTTCCCAATCAAGCCCTCGCAATGCTGAACAACCGAAGCATGGTTGAGCAGGCGGCTGCATTTGCCCAGCGATTGATCACGGAAGCGGGGGCGAATCCCGAACGTGTCGTGGATCTGGCTTGGAGATATTCTTACGGCCGGCGGATCTCGGAAGACGAGCGCCGGCGTTCCCTCCAATTCCTTGGGTTTCCGTGTAGTGCTTCATCGGTCAGTGAGTCGCACCTTTTCGAGAACGCGCTGCAAGAGCTGTGTCTCGCCCTATTTAACACCAATGAGTTCATCTATATCCAATAGCAGCAAGCTCGCCACCCGTCGGCATTGGATTACGCGGGTCGCCGGTGGCCTGGGCGCGTGGGGTCTTTTAGATCTCTTGGAACGGGACGGGCGAGCCGACTTGCTACCTGCCGCCCTCAGCGGCACCGGGAACCCTTTCGCCGCAAAGCCGCCTCATTTTCGGGCCCGAGCGAAATCCGTCATCTTCCTGATGATGGCCGGCGGGCCTAGCCAGATGGAAACATTCGACCCGAAACCGTTGCTCAATCGGCTCGCGGGGCAACCCATGCCGCCGAGCTTCGGCAAGATTCTAGCTCAGTTTACCGACGTCACGAAAGAACCGCTGCTCGGTTGCAAGTTGACGTTCCGTCCGAGCGGGCAATCCGGCCTGCCGATCTCGGAAGCGTTTCCGCACCTGCAAACCCAAGCCGATCGACTCGCGGTGATTCGGAGTTGTCACCACGACGCCTTCAATCATTCGCCCGCTCAGTATGTGCTCACCACGGGCCAATCCAGGCTGGGTTATCCAAGCGTGGGTGCGTGGATCACGTACGGCTTGGGTTCGGCATCCGACAATCTGCCCGCCATGGTCGTCCTCGCCGAGCCGGATGGTAAACTAAAAGGCGGCACGCCCTGCTGGGGCAACGGGTTCTTGCCGGCGATATACCAAGGAGCCCCCGTCCAGGCTCAAGGAACGCCAATCCTGTACCTCAATCGGCCGCCCGGAGTTTCCGCACAGAGCCAGAGAAAGGTCCTGGATCTATCGCAATGGTTGAACCACCTCCACCGCGAGCAGTCGGCTCCGGTTGCGTACGAACTGGATTCGCGAATTGCCTCATACGAACTTGCATTTCGCATGCAATCCGCGGCACCTGAGGCGGTCGACATTCAACGCGAATCCGCCGCGACACGGCACCTGTATGGCCTGGAGGACGCGGTGACTCGCGATTTTGGAACACGATGCCTGATCGCGAGACGCCTCGTGGAGCGCGGAGTACGCTTCGTGCAAGTAATCTCCGGCAGCGGAGACTCCAAGGATTGGGATCACCACGATGATGCATATGCCGGCACCTTGCGACAGGCCCGCAAGGTCGATCAACCGATCGCTGCGTTATTGCACGATCTCGAAGCACGCGGACTGCTGGAGCAAACGCTCATTGTTTGGTCGGGCGAGTTCGGCCGCACGCCGTCCTCGCAGGGAGGGCAAGGCCGCGACCATAATCCCAACGGATTTTCGATGTGGATGGCGGGCGGTGGCATCCAAGGGGGACAAGCGATCGGGGCAACCGACGAATTGGGACTTCGGGCCGTTGAGGACAAGGTCCACATGAACGACGCGCACGCCACAATCCTGTCCCTTCTCGGCTTGGACCACCGCAAGTTGACCTATCTCCACCAGGGCCGTGAACAACGATTAACCGATGTCGGCGGCGATAACGACCTCGCGCGACGATTGCTTCGAATCTAGCCGCCATCCACGCGAAGTCGGTGGGCTCAATCGACCGAAGTCACCGTAAGGTCGTCGAACCGGATCGGTGTCCCGGCAAACGGCATTCCCCAAACCCCCGCCTTCCCGCCCGGCCCGTCCCCTTTCTCCATCGTCGTCACCATCCATTCGCTCGGCTCGTCCCCCGTTTGCCAAGCCCGCCCTTCAACCTTCAATCCCTCGGCACTCTTGCGCACCTGCAGCCTCAGGTTCGTCCACTCGCCACTTTTCCACTCAAAAGCCGCCGTGGCTCGAACCTCACCATCTCTAAGCAATTCCATCCGTTTCTTGGCGGGGGCAATGCGGAGTTTGAACCCTCCCACACCGCTCACTCCGACTTCGAAGGTCGGAAACTTCCGGCCCTGTTTCGTCGCGAAGACGCGGGCACCCACTCGAACTCCAACGGATTCATTCGGGCCGAACATTACGCCAAACGTGTCAAGCGGGGACCCGGGCA
This sequence comes from Akkermansia muciniphila, assembly GCA_945900455.1. Taxonomy (GTDB): domain Bacteria; phylum Verrucomicrobiota; class Verrucomicrobiia; order Limisphaerales; family UBA9464; genus SIBK01. Next base: position 2,649 of record CAMDJH010000080.1, on the reverse strand, counting down.
ATTCCAAGAAGCGGTTGCCGCCCTCTTCCTTCACCGAAAATTGACCATCCAACACGAGAAATTCATCCGGCACGTCGGAACCTTTTACGTTGGAAAAATCCTGACTGAACAAAGGTTTCGGATCGGCCCGGACACCGGTGCAGGAAACGGTGGCAGTCAGAAGAATCAGTACCCAGATTGGCAGCGTGCAGTCCATGGCGCTAGTATGCGGCAGCCTTGACTAGAGGCAACCGCAGGATCGATGTCAGCAACGCGAAATTTCTGCCCCGGCCGGTGACAATTGCCCCTTGCCGAGATGTTATTTCGAGGCGATGTAGATCGGAACGAGTGCTGACGTCACTCGTGCGAATCCATGACCACCGCGAGTCCTATCGATAAAAAACCCCTGGGCAGCCTCGATGAATGGGAGGATTTCCTCGTCGAACGGTATCCCGATCCCAACTCTGTCGCGACAAGGAAGCCTGCCGTCGGAACGGATCCTGAGAAACAGAAGGAGGCTTTTCGGAACTACGAGGCGGATGCCCGCCCGACGGTCCGAGAGTTCTACCGGCTTAATCATCAATATCAGACCCACGCCTTTTCGTTGGCCAAACGGAAAGAGTTTCTCGGCCTGAACCGGATGCAGATGGGCATATGGGAGGCTGCGAAATACTTGAATAACCTGGTCGACGACAGTGATCCAGACACGGACATGTCCCAACTTGAGCATCTGTTGCAGACTGCAGAACAGATTCGCCGGGATGGTCAACCGCGTTGGATGATCATAACCGGATTCGTTCATGACCTTGGGAAAATTCTCTGTCTCTGGGGTGAACCCCAATGGGCCGTGGTAGGGGATACCTTCCCGACTGGATGCGCGTATTCCGACAAGATCGTGTTCCCGAAATTCTTCGATGCCAACGTGGATTCTCAGGATCCGCGGTTTCGGAGCCGAACCGGAATTTATGAAGAGGGCTGCGGCCTCGACAAGGTCGCACTGTCCTGGGGCCACGACGAATACATCTACCACGTCTGCAAGGACTGGCTTCCGGATTCCGCATTGTACATGCTCCGCTACCATTCCTTCTATCCGTGGCATCGAGAGGGTGATTACAGCCAATTGCTCGACGCGAAAGATCGCGAAAACTTGAAATGGGTGAACGCGTTCAACCCCTATGACCTGTATACAAAGAGCCACGAAAAGCCGAACGCGGCCGAGCTGCGGCCATTCTACGAGGAACTAGTCTCGGAATTCTTCCCAGCGAAACTGAGGTGGTAGGTAAGGGGCTTTCCGAGGAAGCCGCCCAAGCGTTAGTCACGGTTCACCGAGTCGCGCCAACAGGGCCTCCGCCCGCTCGACATCGCCCGGCAAGTCCACACCGATTCCGTCGTGGTCGACCACCGCGACGGCAATGCGGATGCCATGTTCCAGCGCCCGAAGCTGTTCCAGCTTCTCCATCTGCTCCAAGGGTGAAACGGGGAATTCCACCAACCGTTGGAGGATTTCCCGACGGTACCCATAGATTCCGAGATGCCTCAGAAACGGGAAAGCCGCCAACTGCTCCGACGGTGAACGATCCGCCAGATCTCGCAGGAATGGAATCGTGCTGCGCGAAAAATAGAGGGCATCGCCGCTGGTTCCGACGACGACTTTCACGACATTGGGATTCACAAGCTGGGCCGCTTCCCGGATCGGCGTTGCCGCCGTCGACATCTCCGCTCGTTCGAGTGCCGCGGCGACGGCGTCGATGACCTTGGGATCCATCAACGGTTCATCCCCCTGGACGTTGATGTAGCCGTCCGCCGCAACTCGTGTCGCCACTTCAGCGATCCGATCCGTGCCCGACGGATGATCGCTCCGGGTCATTTCCACCTGGCAGAATCGCCCGGCGACCCTTGCGATCCGGGCATCATCCGTGGCCACCACGACGGACGACAGCGAACGCGCCTGAAGGCATCGCTCAATCACCCGCTCGATGAGCGTCCGGCCGGCGATGAGCGCGAGCGACTTGCCGGGGAATCGGACCGACGCAAAACGCGCCGGGATAACGCCAATGAGGTTCACGGCTTTCGATTAGAACAAATCGCCGGGAAAATGAGATCAGAATCTATCCGGGCGCGGTGTTACCGCGCTTCACGAACGCGGACCGTGTAGTCCTTGGCCCGATCGTTCATGGACGCAAACGTCACCGTTTCCTGACCGTTCTTCGAAAACACAACGCTCTGCCAGGGAGTCTCGTCACCGGTGCTGAAGCCCTGAATGTCCTTAAAAATACATTGGACCTGCACTTTAAACTGGCGCTCGAGCCGATTGCGCATATTCACTGCGACCTCAAGCCGACCGTCTGGGAGTGGTCTTTCTTGAATACCGTTATAGGTCACACTTTGTTGCGCACGGTAATCCAGGAGGACAAACTTGGCCTGATTCTCAAGGTTATTGCGGTCGGTGTCCTTCGCCGGGTAGGGACCTCCAGGCTTTTCCGAACTTTCTGTGTAAACGACTTGACCGGCGTGAGCGGCAGGGGCAGTGGGGGGCTTTCCCTCTCCGCTTGATTTACACCCCGCCCCCGAGAAGGCTGCGAGGGTGGAAACAGAGATCGTGATGACTCCCGTGAGAAAACAAATTTTCATTTTGGAATAAGAGCTAAGCCGGACGAAACTAGGACGGTG
>CAMDJH010000079.1 GCA_945900455.1 Akkermansia muciniphila | reverse complement strand
CGCTGCGATTGGAATCGGGTCTGATTATCCTGGCGATTGCGGTGAGTGGTGCGCCCTTTTTGGGGCTGCTGGGGACGGTTTGGGGGGTCATGGACGCGTTCAGCTACGTGGCGCAAAGTGTTGCCCAGGGGGGCCGGGCGGATCTGGGCACGATGGCTCCCGGTGTGGCCGCCGCGTTGATCACCACCGTGGCGGGTCTTCTGGTGGCCATTCCATCCATGTTTGGCTACAACTGGTTGGTCCATACGCTGCGAGTGTTGACGGTCGAACTTGACAACTTCGCTCAAAGCCTCGTATCGCGCATGGAAACTGAGTATTTGAAAGATGAGTGATGGCATCCAAAACGCTGTTTCCACGCAGACGTCAAGCGACTTAAAACTTCCGCCTGGAAGTCACCGGGGTGTGCTCTGCGTCAAGTGCGAGTGCCTGAACGATCCGGGAACGGAACTTTGTGTTCGGTGTCAATCCCACCTGCATGTGTTTTGTCATCGTTGTGGCGCAAAGAATGCCCGGGTTAATTCGCGGTGCGAACAGTGCCGGGGCAGCCTCCACCGGGGAGTAGGAAGCCGGGTGAAGGGTAAGGATGGGGATATCAACCTCCTGGTCATCGGCATTGGATTTGTGGCGATTCTTCTCGTGCTCGCGGTGGTCATTTACGCCTCAAACTTCCGCAATCACTGATCTCCACACCCTCGGACTCCATGCGTCGATTCTCCCAAAGGAATTCACTGGTGACATTGAATGACATCAATATCACTCCGTTGCTCGACTTGGCCTTCGTCCTCCTAATCATCTTTGTCATCACTACACCGATTCTTGAACAGGCTCTTCCCCTCACCCTGCCGCAGGGTGGGGCGGTTAATCGCAAGATCAAGCGAGACGATTTGGCGACCGCGGAGGTGGATGCGCGCGGACGCTACGCCTTGAATGGGAAAATCCTCGGATCCTACGAGCAACTCGAAGCGGCACTCGTGAAATTGAAGCAGAGCAAGCCCGGACTCGTGGTCAACATCCGAGCCTCCGGCGACGGTGCCTACAAGCTTCCGTTTGCCATCATGAATCTGTGCCAGCGATTGGGGGTTAGCATTTCCCTGGCGGCAGATCCCGCCCCGGGACGCGTGCGATGACACTGAACCCCTCCAAATGCCTTGCCGCGTCGATCTCCCTGCACGGGGTGCTCATGGCTGTTCTGCTTCTGGCGCCCGCCTTCTCGCGGAAGCCCCCCGAGATGATCGAGGTGCAGACGCTGGATTTTATCCCCGCCAATCTACTCGAGCAGGAGTTCAATCATTTGAGTGGGGGGAGCCTGGCACCGGCTCCGGTCCACACGGATCCAGCCCCTCAAAAGCCTCAAGTTAAGGTAACTTCGGCATTGACCAAAGTGGAGCCGTCGGCGACCGCCAAGTTGACGGAGAAGGTCGTCGAAAAGATTCATTTGGCAGAATCACCAATTGAAAAAAAGACGCCTATCAAACCATTGCCAGAGGACCCCGCGGGGGATCCCCAACCGAAGGTCGCCAAGCCGGTGAAGCGAGAAATTCAGGTCAGCGCCAACAAGGTGAAGGTATCGGCTAAAGAGGTTGAAAGCGGCCAGAAGGAAAGGCGACAACGCGAGCAGGAGCAGGAGAGGGTGGAGGCGGAGGAAGCCCGTCGAGCCGCGGTCGAGAGCGAACGACAGCTACGAGAGCTTTCCGAGAACCGCCGCAAGGCCACCGAACGTGCTGTAGGGCGCCTCGCGAAGGGGCTATCTTCCGGGGTTAATATCGACCTTCCCGTCGGCGGTGAGTCCTATGCGGGCTATGCCTCCGCCCTCGGACAACTTTACAAATCGGCCTGGAGTCGGTTCAAACCCTCGACTACCAGTCGCGAGGTCCTCCTCGTTCGGGTGGAGGTGACGATTGCCCGGGATGGCACCATTGTCTCCGCGCGGGTCGTGACGCCGTCCGGTGTGGCTGACGTAGATCGATCCGTGGAGCGGGCTCTCCGTGAAGTCAGTCGGGCTCCAGAATTTCCGAAAACGAATCGGGACACTCAGCGACTGTTTCCGATAACCTTTCAACTCGACGGCAATACTGGAGCATGAAGCTTTTCCCCTATATACCCAGCCTATTCGCAGCGGCGCTAGGAGTCTTGGCCCCTTGGGCGCTCGCCCAACAGGTGCCGGCCATCGTTGTCCAGCAGAGTGCCAACCGGGCCACTCCGATTGCGCTCACCGGCTTTGCGCCCGAGGTTCGTCGCATTCTGGAATTCGACCTTACCGTGGTTGGGTTTGAGGTCGTTGCGGGCGACAAGGCCCAATACATCGCATCCTCCGTGCCATCGGCGGAATTCGCCGGAGCGCTTCGCGATGGCGTTAGTAACCAGGACCTTTTCCGTCGACAGTACCCAGGCGGAGGATTCCGTTCGCAGGCGCACGCGCTCGCAGACGATATTGCCAAGGCGCTGAACCACGGTTCAGGCCTGTCCCGGAAGAAGATTGCTTTCAAGAAGAAGGTGGCGAAGGGGAGCGAGATTTTTGTCGCGGATTTTGATGGTGCCAACTCCGTGCAGATGACGAGCGATGGATCGGACGTGGCGGCACCCGCATGGGCGCCGGGCCAGCTGACTCTTTATTACACCAGCTATCGTCTCAACAACCCGGATGTCTTCTCGCACAATCTCGCGACGGGCAATCGAGTGACGGTGGCGCGGTACACGGGGTCAAACATCAGCCCGGCACCGTCGCCTGACGGTTCTCATGTGGCCATGGTGTTGAGCAAGAGCGGAAGTCCCGACCTGTGGGTGACCGCGGCAGACGGGTCCAATCCACGCCAATTGACCCGATCCAAAGAGGATGAGTCCTCCCCGTGCTGGTCCCCGGACGGGCGTCGGATTTGTTTCACGTCCCGGATGGAAGGCCGTCCCGCATTATACACCATTTCCTCCACGGGCGGCACGCCGCAACGGCTCGATATTGGCGGGATTACCGGAGCGACCGAGCCGGATTGGTCGCCGGATGGCAAGTGGATATCTTTCACCCGGTCCAGTGGTGGCACCTTCCAGATCTGCGTGGTGGCCGCGGCAGGTGGCGAGGCGAAGACATTGAGGGAAGGCGAGGATGCCTCCTGGGGTCCCAATTCCCGTACTCTTGTGTTCGTTCGCCGCCTCGGCGGTGGCCAGCGAACCCTATCTCTGCTTGACGTTCCCACAGGCCGCGTCAAGGATTGGATTTCGGTTTCGGGAAGCTGCTCCCAACCCAGTTGGGCTCGGTGATTGTCATTAACCGCAGGATTACTATGATTCGTCTCGCTCACCTTAGTTTTTTCGCAGTGGCACTTTCGCTCGGCCTCAGTGCCGTCGGCTGCCGCAAGAAACCAGTTCATCCCACTCCCATCCCCGGCTACACCGCTGTCCCTGCCCCAGGCGGAGAGAGTGATACCGCTGGAATGATTCGCAAGAATGGCTCGGGCAACAATATCCCGCAAGGCGGCCGACTCCCACCAGGGAACTCGGCTTCAGCCCGCGATCTCGGCGCCTCTGGCCAAAACCCGGGTGTTACGAGTCTCGACCCGAATGCCATTCCGCCCCTGGGTAATCTGGAGAACTTTGAGGGCCGGCCGATGGATCGCGAGATGTTCAAAGGCAATACGGTCTATTTTGAGTTCGACCGGGCAACCCTTCGGAAAGGCGAAATGGGCAAACTCGCGGTTGTTGCCGAGCATTTGAAGTCCAACCCAGGGGATGCGCTCCTGATCGAAGGTCACTGCGATGAGCGCGGAACCGAGGAGTACAATCGCTCTCTCGGTGAACGTCGTGCTTTGGCTGCGCGGGAATATCTTGTAAATCTCGGCGTGCAGGCCGATCGGATCCGGACGCTGAGCTACGGCGAAGATCACCCGGCGGTTGATGGCCATGACGATGCCGCTTGGTCTAAGAACCGGCGCTGCGAATTCGGCCGACTCTTGCCGGCGCCAACTCGCTGACCGCGATCGTCGCGGGATCTAGGAATTCCTCACTCAAGCCTCGCCGTACTCCGGCGGGGTTTTTGCTTCGCGGAATAGGCAATACCGATTTTTGGCACGGGGCGATTGGGCGTTTAGAATCTTCTCATGCCTTCTTGACTTCCCTAAACGGGTGAGCACTCTTCCGTAACTTGTTCCGGTTTCCGGAGTTGAACGCGAGTTTCCTATGAAAAGGTCATTGTTTTTTTCGGGTTTGAAATTTTGGGAAAAATCAGTCGTTGAAGTTCCATCCGTGTTGGCAATTACACTCGCGGCACTGGGGGCTCTGGGATCTACAGGTGGGGCTCTCCACGCTGCTCAGGTTGGTGAGACGATCGTCTTTGACAACAGCATCCCGGTGAAGGATGCGGGCGGTAGCCAGGTGAATTACCGTTGGCCGCTTGAATTTGGCGACGAGATTGAGTTGGAGGGGATCGCTCGTGACGTGATCGAGTTCAAGGTTGATCCGGCCCTCGTTGGTACCACCTTTCCGAATGCTAATTTCGTAGTCCGATTTTATAAGAATGACGGCGCTGACGTCGACCCGGGCCTTAAAGTGATCTTGGGACCAGGCTCATTGCTTTGGGAAAGTGCCGCGCAGCCCATTTCGACCGGGGCAGGTTTTGTGACGCTTGCCGTGCCTGGCATTACGGTGCCCAAGACGTTCACCTGGACGATTCAGTATGCAAACGTGAACAACACGGATGCCGGCGGGTTGGTGCTCGGGGATCCGATTGGCGTTGGGAAAAGCTTCAATGATTTCTGGCGAAAGAAGGAAGCGGATGGAGCATGGGAAAATGTGATTTTCCAAGGCAGTCCGCTCAAGGCGAATTTTGTCGCTCAGGTGACCGCTGTTCCTGAGCCCACCACGCTCGCGCTCGTGGTCATCGGTGGAGGCTTGTTCTTGGCTCTCCGGCGTCGCCTCTAAAAGGAAATATATTCCGATTCAACCTCACCCGCTGGCGAGCCTCGCCTGCGTTTTTTTTTGGCGGCACTCGCGAGTTTCCGGGCGGTCTATTCCACGTTCAGATTTAGAGGTGCCGATGCTCCATGCACCGACCGGTGCTTCGCCCTCTCCGCCACTCCGAGTGGGCAGGTTCGCCGAAGGTCGGGTGAGGTGGTGCTTTCCGGTTCATGGGATCACGCCGCGCAGGGTTAAGTTCGACGGATTCTCGCCCTGCATCGGATGTGGGGAGGGCAGGGGTGAGCGGCCTGCCGGTGTCGCGCTCTTTGCCGACAACTTGTGAATTCCGCGGTACTTCCTCTCGCCAATTCGCGTTTTCAAGTTGAATCTTTGCTGCGAGTCGGTTGCGGTTTCCACTGGTTGGGATTCCGATACGATTCTGTCCGCTATGCCCGTCGAAGGTTCCGTCGCTCTCGTAGCACCCGGTCGCCCGCTCCAGGTTCTCATTGTCGAAGACAGTGAACTGGATGCACGCGTGCTCGTCGGCCACCTGCGCCAGGGCGGTTATCAGCCTCAGTGGCTCCGGGTCGCCTCGGCCGTAGGGATGCAAGAGGCACTCCGTTCGCCCGGTTGGGATGCCATTCTCTGCGACCATTCTATGCCCGGGTTCAGCGCACCGGAGGCGCTTCGACTCTTGCAGGACACTGGTCTCGACATCCCGTTTTTGATCGTGTCCGCAGGAATTGGCGAAGATGTTGCCGTGGCCGCGATGAAGGCGGGGGCCAATGATTTTCTGATCAAGGGGGAACTCGCCCGACTGGTGCCGGCAGTCGAGCGGGAAATTCGCGAAGCGGGCATCCGCCTGGCCCGCCGCACCGCTGAGAACTCCCTCCGAGAAAACGAACTGCGGTACCGTCTCGTCTGGGAAAATTCCGCCGATGCCGTGCTGCTGCTCGATGCAAACGGTGACATCCGTTTTGCCAATCCTGCCGTTCAGGCGGTGTTTGGTTGGGATCCCCACGAATTGGTCGGTCGGCCGCTGGATTCCCTCCGCGACACCCGCCTGCCCGGACCCCACTGGTGGTCTGATCGCCAGATTTTGCGCGGTGAATCCGTCGGATGCCGACGCGATGGGACGACGGTGGCGGTGGATATCGCATTCAGCGAACTGCGGTTGAACGACCTTCAACTCGTGGCTGCCTTCATCCGAGATATTACCGCTCGGAAAGCCGCCGAATCTGAACTGCAAAAAAATCGGGAGGAATTCGCCGCTGCCCGGGAGATTCAACAGCGCTTGTTTCCCCGGCGATTCCCCCAAGTGACGGGATTTGAATTCGCCGGCGTCTCCCAACCGGCCGATGCGGCGGGAGGTGATTATTTCGATTTTTTCCCCTACGACGATGGTTGCCTGGGGATTGTGGTCGCCGATGTAAGCGGTCACGGATTGGGTCCTGCCTTGGTGATGGCGGAAGCGCGGACTTGTCTGCGGATTTTGGCCCGCACGGAGCCGGACCCGGCGAAAGTTCTCACGGCTGCAAATCGAATCCTGGCCGAAGATCTCGACAATTGCCGGTATATTACCCTGCTCTTGGTCCGGCTCGATCCCGTGCGTCGAAGGTTGAGATTCGCGAGCGCCGGCCATCCACCGGGTTGGATTCTTGATGCATCGGGTCAGTTAAAGACGGAACTCCGTCGGACAGGACCTGCCCTGGGTCAGCGGCGCGAGTTTTTGTTTACGAACGGCCCGGAGATAGAACTTGCCGACGGAGATGTCGGCGTCTTCCTAACCGACGGCATCTTGGAGGCTGCGAATGGGCCGGAAGCATTTGGCAGGGAACGGGTGATGGCGTTGATTCGCGCCAATCGAGCGACTCCCGCGGGCGCAATTGTCGCGAAACTAGCCGATGCGGCGCGCTCATTCTCGGCCCCAGATCCCCAAGCCGACGATTTGACGGCCGTTGTCATGAAAGTCGGCTAGACATGGAATTGAGCCAATGCAGACCGAGCATCGCGGTGTCGCTCCCATTGACACAATCGTCGCGCTGGCAACGGCAATCGGCGAGGCCGGAATCGCTGTGCTCCGCGTCTCCGGGCCGGATGCCTTAGCCATAGGTCAACGAGTTTTTCGCCCCACCAGCCGCGCTGCGCAGCCATTGTCGACGGTGGCGAGCCACACCGTTCACTATGGTCACATTGTTCGGGACGGCTGTGCAGTGGACGAGGTTCTCGTCTCGGTCTTTCGGGCACCGCGCACGTTTACGCGAGAGGATGTCGTGGAGATCTCGTGCCATGGCGGAATGCTCGTGGTGCGACGGGTTCTCGAAGCGGTGTTGTCGGCCGGCGCACGATCTGCGGAACCTGGCGAATTCACCCAGCGCGCCTTCCTAAATGGCCGTCTGGACCTCGCGCAAGCCGAAGCCGTTGCCGACCTGATTCATGCGCGAACGGACCTCGCCCTGACAGCAGCCCGGGAGCAGCTCGCGGGCAGGCTGTCAGGGCAGATCCGGAGTTTACGACAAGATCTCATGCGCATTTTGGCGCACGTGGAGGCGCACATTGATTTTCCCGACGAGGATATTGCGCCGGAAGCCCGCGATACCTTGTTACTGCGCCTCCAAGCGGGGTTGGCTTTTGTGGATCAATTGCTTGCGACAACGCGCGACGGGCAAATTCTGCGGCGTGGAATCCGGGCCGCCATCCTGGGTCGTCCCAATGCGGGAAAATCGAGTCTTTTGAATCAACTGTTGGGCCACGACCGAGCGATTGTTTCTCCGGTACCAGGAACGACTCGTGATACCATTGAGGAAACGGCGAGTATCCGCGGAGTGCCGGTGGTGTTCGTTGACACGGCGGGTCTGCGGGATTCCACCGATGCGCTCGAGCAGGAAGGAATTCGACGTAGCTGCGAAGCGGCCGAACGGGCCGAACTCATTGTGCACGTCCTGGACGGTCACGAACCCCTTGCCGACGATGACACCCGACGGCTCAGCGACTCGATATCCCGTGCGCGAGTGATCGTGGTGAACAAGTCAGATCTTCCCCGGAGGCTGGTGCTGCCACCGGTGTGCGAGGCTGAGGCGGTGTCGGTGAGTTGTGAAACGGGTGCGGGAATGGAGTCGCTGTGCGACGCCATTCGGAATCGGGTTTGGAGCGGATCGATGTCCGCTGAAAACATCCCCGTCACGATCAATGCGCGTCACAGCGAGGCACTTCGCCGGGCGCGTGAGGCGTTGATCCGGACCCTGGACGGACTGCGTCGCAACGACACCTTGGAATTGCCGGCGTTTGAATTGCGGATCGCGACAAATGCGGTGGGTGAAGTGGTCGGTGAGACTTCGACGGAGCATCTCCTCGATATGATCTTCAGCCAGTTTTGCCTGGGGAAATGAGGGTTCGATTCCCTCAGCGGGAATTGAGATTTCCAGGGTCCCCTGCTTCTTGCAGACCTGCGAGTTTAGTCAAAAAAGCCAATTCTTCAGAGCCACCGCCGATAGTCGCGCTTTGCATGCAAAACCCGAAAAACGATAACTCGGTCGATCTCGATACGATAGAAGAGCTTGTAGGGGAAACGTCGCGTGATCAATTGGCGGGATTCGCACCGTCCATCGAATCGCTCCATGAACCCGCCGTTGCTTCGCCCTCTCCTGGCGCCCATTGAATGACCGCGGTTTGGCCCATGTTCGGATGGTTCGCCTGGAGGTGGAGACACGATAGGAAGCGGACATCCGCTTCGGATATGTTTGTATATTCAATTGCCATCGAGCCTCCTATTGGAAGTGTCGCTGGTATGACTACCACGGAGCGTCGGAAAACCAATTCTTATGGTTTACGGAAATACAACCGAGTAAGCACGGAGACTCGATGGCTGCCGATGTGTATTGGGTCGTGGAGGACCATAGGCTTTGCCGTCATACTCTGGATGGTCGGCTCGTCTGTAGAAGCAGCCTGGACGGAACTGCTGTGGCGGAATGGGCAGCCGCACCCTGGATTCAACAACCGATTACATTCAGGCAGTGATGTTCAGGGCATTCTCGACGATGGCACTGTCGTCTATTACGGCAGCCTCAACACCAATCCGTCGACCGAAACAGGCTACCATCCCGGCTACTTTTTGGAGCCGGCCGACTGGATGGAACTTGAGGACCGTTCGACCGTGGCTTATTCCACCGCCGCACGCCTCCTCTGAGCCTCCGGCCGGGGTCTGCCGCGCCTCCGCACGCTTGCCGAAGGGACACGTTGCATTTCCCGCAGGGTGACCGAGCCGTATACAAAGGCTACAAAGAGCCAGGTTGAAAGATGAACAGTTTCATTCGGTGATTTTATTTGCCGGCTTCCGGGGTGGATCGCGGAAGAAGATCAGAAAGAGTACCAACACCGCCGCGGCACCCCAGGCTGGGTAGATCCAGATGCCGTGCCAGTCGTGAGCGATCGCGCCCCGGGGTTGGGAGAGGGTATGGAACGCTTGCGACTTCCCGGCCAGCGTGCTGCCGACGAAATTACCGACGCCCCAGAGAATGAATGCGATAAAACCCTGCGCTGCACCCCGCATGCGCTCGTTGGCTTCGTCGTCCACATAAAGTTGTCCGGCGATAAAGAGAAAATCGTAGCAAACGCCGTGGAGCAGAATCGCGGCGAAAATGAGCGTTGTTCCCATTCCGATCGAGTTCACGCTCGAGGCCAGCAGGAAATAGCGCGCGACCCAGGCAAGGATGCCGATGAATATCGTCTTCTTGTAGCCGAAGTGTTTCAGCATGAAAGGTAACAAAACGAGAAAGAGGATATCCGACACCTGCGCCAGGGACATTTTTGCGGCTGTATATCTCCAACCGAGCTCGGTCACATACATGTTCATGTTGACAAAGTAAAAATACAGAGGAATGCAGATGAGAAACATGCACCCGATGAAGATTGCAAACGACGGCTTCTTTAGTAGCGCGAGGGCGTCGAGGCCGAGAATCTCACCGAGGCGAACATCCTTCCCCGTCTTCTTCGGCGGCGTGTGTGGAAGCGTCAACGAGAAGAGCCCCAGGGCAATCGAGACCGCGCCAGCCAGATAGAATTGCACCGCGGATTGTTCTCCTTTGAGGAGCAGGCTGAGCGTAACACCGCCGGCGATCCAACCGACGGCGGAGAGGGTTTTGACCAGTGGAAAGTCGCGCTTCGGGTTAGCGAGGTGGTGCAACGAGAGCGAGTTGCCGAGAGCGAGTGTCGGCGCATAGGACGCGCAATATAAAATGAGCATCGGATAAAATGCGCTGAAGGTTGTCAGCTTTGGCAGCAGGAACAGCAGCAAGCCACCCAGGATTCCGAGAAAGGCCAGCAGTTTTTCGGAGGCGAAATAGCGATCGGCAATCAAGCCCACAAAGAACGGGGAGATCATCGCGCCAATCGCAAACGCCCCGTAGGCCAGACCAATCTGCCCGCCGGCAAATCCGAGCGTCTTGCCGAGATAGGTCGCCATGCTCACATACCAAGAGCCCCAAATAAAATATTGGAGGAACATGAAGCAGCTGAGCTTGATCTTGAGCGTGGTCTGCATAGCAAAGGATTAGTACGGATTGCCCGGCATTGCCTTGGACGCACCGGCGTTCCGCCGATGACGCATTGCTAAGGTGTTCATGAATCGCCAGTTTCAGTCATGGGTGCGTTGCGTCAAGGTCGTTTTGGCGCTTCGGGATAGAGAGAGCGCCGGGATGCTTGACCTTCGGCTTGTGAGCCATGCCGGGCGAGTGTCCTAACGGATCAGCTTGGCCAGCAGAGTTTTGCCGGCCTCATTCAGCTCAGGAAAAACGTCCAACCCTTCCGCCACGGCCACAGCTTTGAGGGTGTGATCGAAAGAGAGCAACCGCGTGGCCCCGGCCAGTTTGGCCGACGCGAGCAACGTCAGATCGAAGGTGCCCACGGTTGCTTTGGGGCTGTACTTGGCGAACAGCTCAAAAGCGTCCCGACGCAGCATATCCCAATTCATCGGGTCCAAATAGAACATACCGCTTAGTCTTTCTTGCAGTTGATTCCATTCCGGGGGTTCAGCTTCGCCGCTGACCCGTGAAAAAACATTGCGCGCCTCCAGATAAACCAAATGCGAAAGGCCCAACTGGCCTGGGTTTTGGCGCATGAACCGATCCACGGTGCCCCGGCGCGATTTCTTATCGTCAGCCAGATCGAAGAACATTGCCTCCAGCCAGTTGGTGTCGGCAAAATTCATCGGCTGGACTGTCGGACTTCATCGGCCTGGGATTTGAAGCGGCGGCGCGGCTGATCCATAAACTCACTCCACCCGGCGCTCCGTTCACCGACGGCCCGTTCGATCAGTCCGTTGATCCACTTGTTGAGATTACCACCCGAAACCGCTTGTAATTCGGCTTTGGGAATGGTTGGCCGAATCGTAATCGTATCTTGCACACACCCCCTGTAACACTGCGAACTACGGACTGTCAACACTCCGCGTCGGAAAAGCTCTGGCCGGCCACCTTCACGCCGATCCCGACAACATCCGTCTTACCTGGATCTTGCTGCAGCAACCGCCTTTGAAATGTCTGCAAAGGAGCTTAATCCATCTGGACCCGCGCCCGCTTGCCAGCGACTGTGAGGGGTCGTTCCAAGCATTCCTGCACAACCATACGGGGGAGGAGCTTGCTGATGAAGCGACGGTGCTTATGAACCAGCGAACTATTTCAATTCTCGGTGTGGCCTTGGTCACCGCAGTTCAGTTGCATCTGAGCGCAGCGGACGTGAGCTCTCCTGACTTTACGCGCGACGTGCGGCCGGTTCTGTCCCGACATTGTTTCAAGTGCCACGGTCCGGATGATGCGGCGCGAAAGTCGAAGTTACGTCTCGACGTTCGCGAGGAGGCGCTTCGGCCGGCAAAATCGGGAGCCCTCGCGCTCGTGCCGGGTAAACCCGCCGAGAGCGAGCTCGTGAGACGGATCTTCGAGTCCGACGAGGCGGAGGTGATGCCGCCGCCGAGCACGAAAGACCGGCTGACGCTCGTTGAGAAGGAGATGCTGCGGCGTTGGATTGTTGCGGGTGCGGAATACAAACAGCACTGGGCATTCGTGCCACCGGTCCAATCGCCGTACCCGTTGGTGCGACAAACCGCGTGGCCGCGAAATGGAATCGATCATTTCATTCTCGCCCGCCTGGAAAAGGAAGGGCTTGCCCCCTCCGTACCCGCGGATCGTTACCGGCTCGTTCGGCGGGTGTATGTCGATCTTATTGGGTTGCCCCCGACGCCGGAAGAAGCGGACGCGTTTGTGCACAACCGTTCGGAGGATGCTTTCGAGAAACTCGTCGACGGCCTGCTCGCCTCGCCGAGGTATGGGGAGCGTTGGGGACGGCGTTGGATGGATCTGGCACGGTACGCGGACACAAACGGCTACGAGAAAGATCGCCAACGCAACCTCTGGCCGTGGCGGGATTGGGTCATCCAGTCGCTGAACGCCGACATGCCGTTTGACCGTTTCACCATCGAGCAAATTGCCGGTGACCTGCTGCCGAACGCATCGGCAGACCAGATCATCGCCACGGGGTTCCATCGGAATACGATGTTGAACGAGGAGGGCGGTATTGATCCGCTCGAGTTTCGCTATCACGCAATGACTGACCGCGTCGGCACGACGGGTGCCACCTGGCTTGGATTGACGGTTGGTTGCGCGCAGTGTCATACGCACAAGTATGACCCGATCCCGCAGCGTGAATATTACCAGATGATGGCGTTTCTCAACAACGCGGACGAACCGGACTTCGATCTTCCCAAGCTCGATTCGGAGAAGCTGCACCGCGCCAATATCGAGAAGGCTGCGAGATTGCTGGCGGAATTGCCGGGCAACTTCCCGTTGGCAACCAACCGGACGTCGACTCCCAATCCCGTCAGCGCGGCCGACACTCGTCCACTGGATGTGCGTCGCCGGGAGTCGTTGGAGATGCGTTTCGCCGATTGGCTCCAGCGCGAACGGGCCGGCGCAGTTCACTGGACGCCGCTGCGCCCACGAGAGGCGAAATCAAACATGCCGTTGCTGACGGTGCAGCCGGACGACTCGGTCTTCGCGAGCGGGGATATCACCAAGAGCGATACCTATGAGCTCACGTTTCGAACGGAGTTGCCCGGCATCACTGCGGTGCGGTTGGAAGTATTGCCGGATGACCGCTTGCCGCGGCATGGGCCGGGGATGACCTATTATGAGGGGCCGAAGGGCGATTTTTTCATGGGGAATTTTCAGCTTTCCGCCGCCGGAAAACCGGTGAAATTTGCGCGCGCGACCGAGAGTTACGCGAAGAATAATTTTGGTAAAAACGCCAGTGCGGCCTTGGCGATCGATGACGACCCGCAAAGCGGGTGGTCGACGGCCGATCGTGAGGGCGAGCGACACGAGGCGGTTTTCGTGCCTTCCGAACCGCTCACGGCGGCGGGTGAGTTCCAGCTCAAGATGATGTTTGGTCGACACTATGCCTGCTCACTCGGGCGGTTTCGGATTTCCGTGACGACGCATCCGGGCGGGGCGGAGGCGCGGGACCGACCGGAGGAAATTGGGTTGCTCCTGCAGATTCCGGATGCCCAACTCACTGCGGCTCAGCGGCAAGTCTTGCGTGACCAGTTTCTTCTCTCCACGCCTGAGCTTGCCGGCCCGAGCAAGGAGATCCAAGAACTGCGGAGGCCTCCCGTGCATCCGACCACGATGGTGATGCGGGAGCGATTGCCCGAGAATCCGCGCGCGACGTTCCTCCACAAGCGAGGCGAGTTCCTCCAACCGACCGAGCGCGTCGAACCCGGCGTACTTTCAGCGGTTGCGCCGTTTCCAAGCGACTTGCCGCGCAATCGCCTCGGGTTCGCGCGCTGGTTGGTCTCGACGAACAATCCGCTGACCGCGCGCGTCACTGTCAACCGCCAATGGCAGGCGTTCTTCGCCCGCGGGCTGGTGCGGTCGACGGAAGACTTCGGCTTTCAGGGCGAGGCCCCATCGCATCCGGAACTGCTCGACTGGTTGGCCGTGGAATTCATGAAGAGCGGCTGGTCGCTGAAGGCGCTCCACAAACTCATTGTGACGAGCGCGACCTACCAGCAGTCCTCGCGTGCAACCCCGGAATTGCTCGCGAAAGATTCCGAAAACCGTCTGCTTGGACGTGGACCACAGGTGCGGCTGGAGGCGGAGATTATTCGGGATGCCGCGCTCCGGGCGAGCGGCCTGCTTTCCGAAAAGATGGGTGGGCCCAGCGTTTACCCACCGCAACCGGTGGGCGCGACGGAAATCGCCTTCGGTAGCCCGGCGTGGCCGACGAGCGCGGGCGACGACCGATACCGACGAAGTGTCTATACGTTCATGAAACGCACCGCACCCTTTGCGATGTTCAATACCTTCGATGCTCCCACGGGCGAATCGTGCGTGCCCAGGCGCGATGTATCGAACACGCCGCTGCAGGCACTAACCCTGTTGAATGACGTGTTTTTCGTCGAAGTGTCCCAGGCCCTGGGACGAGTGCTCGCCTCCGGGCAGGGGTCTGTCGAGGCGCGCGTTCGCGACGCGTTCCGGCGTTGCCTGACCCGCCCGCCGACCGACGCCGAAGTCGGCGTGCTCGTGAAATTCGTCGAAGTGCAGAAGCGACGGATTGCCAGCCATGAGCTCGATGCGAAACTCATCGCGAGCGAGGGTCCGGGTGACCTGGCCGAACGTGCCGTGTGGACCGCGCTGGTCCGCACCATTCTGAATTTGGACGAGATGATTACGAAAGGATAGGCCATGAACCTTCTGCAACAACACTGCCTCGATGTCACGCGCCGCCACTTCCTTCGCGACTGCGGTGTCGGCCTGGGAAAAATTGCGCTCGCCGGATTGCTCACCGACACGCTCGTCGGGCGGGTGCGGAGTGCCGATGGCACTGCGATCCACCCGTTGGCGCCACGAAAACCGCACTTCCCGGCCAAGGCCAAGCGGGTCATCCATCTCTTCATGGCGGGCGCACCCAGCCAGTTGGAGCTGTTCGACAACAAGCCCGAGTTGGCGAAGCTTGAAGGGAAGCCCTTGCCACCCTCCGTCATCGGCGGGCAGCGTTACGCCTTCATCCGGCCCGACGCTGCGGTACTCGGCCCGCGTTTCAAGTTTTCGAAGCACGGGAAATCCGGGGCGGAGTTGTCCGAGATGTTGCCGCACCTCGCGAACGTGGTGGACGACATCTGCCTGGTGCGCTCGGTGCATACGGACCAGTTTAACCACGCGCCGGCACAGATCTTCTTCAACACCGGTTTTTCACAACCGGGCCGGCCGAGCATCGGTTCGTGGGCACTATACGGATTGGGTGCTGAGACGCAGAATCTGCCCGCATTCGTGGTGATGAGCACCGCCGGCGGGTTGAGCGGCGGATCCGCTCTTTGGTCGAGCGGTTTCCTGCCGACTCTTTACACGGGTGTGCGCTTCCGCAATCAGGGGCCTCCCATCCTCAACGTGAACAGCCCTTCCGGCGTTGATGCAACCCTGCAGCGCGACACGTTGGACGCGGTCGCTACGCTCAATCAGCGCCGTCTCGCTGAGGAAGGCGACCCGGAAATCAGCACCCGCATTGCCGCTTACGAAATGGCATTTCAACTCCAAACTTCGGCGCCCGAATTGATGGATTTGAAGCGGGAAAGCAAGGAGACGCTGGAGCTCTACGGCTGCGATCCAGAGAAACCATCCTTCGCCCGTGCCTGCCTGCTCGCGCGCCGGATGATTGAGCGCGGGGTCCGCTACGTAAACATTTACCACGAAGGCTGGGATGCGCATAGCGACGTGGCGGGCAACGTAAAGAACAACGCCGGGGCCACCGACCGGGCGAGCGCCGCGCTCGTCACCGATTTGAAGCGCCTGGGCCTGCTCGACGACACGCTGGTTATTTGGGGGGGCGAATTTGGACGAACACCGATGGTTGAATCGAACACCGCGCTCGGCCGCAGCCAGGGGCGCGATCACCATCCGCAGGCCTTCACGATTTGGATGGCAGGCGGTGGCATCAAATCTGGGTTGAGCTTTGGCGCGACGGATGACCTCGGCTTTCACGTCGCGGAAAATCCGGTGCACGTTCACGACCTGCAGGCAACCCTCCTTCACTGCCTTGGACTAAACCACGAAAAGCTCACCTTCCATCTCGCCGGCCGCGACTTCCGCCTGACCGATGTGCATGGTCAGGTTGTCAACGCCTTGCTGGCGTGAGTCATCCGATTCACGATCACCACATCTTGATATCGGTCATGTTGGTTAGCGTTTGATAGTTTCGCCAGGCAACATGACCGTCGCCATAGAGTTGATTGATACCTTCCTGCCGCGAAATCGTATGCGGAGCAAAGGAAGCGTAGGTGTAGGCATCGGGTTGGCCCTTGGGGCTACTCCAGGCGTAATCTTGCGCGATGCGGGTGGTGCTGGGCGCGGTGTCCTTCGCGCGCTTGCCGGGGCCGAACCGGCCTCGGGGTTCGTTGGCATATAGGAAGTAGCCGATCCACCAAAAATCGCCGGCGATGATGTGGCTCTCTTTTTCCGCGTAGTGCCCCCCGGCCCAGACCGCTTCGTTCGGGCACCAAAGTGCACGCCGGGCTCCCCCGAGATATACTTTTACGAGAGTATCATGAATCGAGCTGGGAAAAATCAGATGGAAGGAACCCAGACCACCTAAACCATCGCTCGGCGGATACGTATCGGCGCTGTCGTCGGCGTACATGTGCATTGCCAGGCCCACTTGCCGGAGGTTGCTGGTGCATGCCGCGCGCTTGGACCGTTCCTTCGCCTTCGCGAGACCGGGCAACAGCATGGCGGCCAGAATCGCGATGACGGCGATGACCACGAGCAGTTCAATCAAGGTGAAACCAGACTTTCTGGGCCGCGGGGCGATGAGTGAACGCAAACGAGTTTTCGTGAGGTTCGAGTCCGATCGCGGGCTGACATTGTCTTTCATGGTGTAACTTCACGGTTCGAACTTGGATGGCGTCGGCGTTCGGTGAAGGCGTTTTGGCTGAATGAATGGGTACCATTTGTGCGCCGTGATACAAGCTATTATCCGTTGACCTTTCAGGAATTTGCGGAAACAGTCCGATCCAATGTTCAAACGGGATCGCTGCACGGCCGGGCGGGCGCGGATCTGGTTCGCACTCTTTTGTGCTCCGTTTATAGGCAACGCCCAGGGGTTTTCCCCCGACGAGGCGCCGGGACACATGACGCTTTCTTCCGGCCTGCAGGTTCAACGGGTTGCGGGCGAGCCGATGATCGCGCAGCCGGTTTGCATCGAATTCGATGATCGCGGCCGCCTTTGGGTCGTGCAGTACCTCCAGTATCCGAATCCCGCCGGACTGAAGCGCTCGGTCGTGGATCGGTGGTCGCGCACTCTTTACGACCGCGTTCCCGAGCCGCCACCTCACGGGCCAAAGGGCGCCGACCGCATCACGATTCTCGAAGACTCCCATGGGGATGGCCGTACCGACCAAGCGCACGACTTCGTCAACGGGCTCAACCTCGCCAACGGCCTCGCGTTCGGACACGGGGGGATATTTGTCCTGAACGTGCCGTATCTGCTGTTCTACCCGGACCGCGATCAAGACGACATTCCGGACAGCGATCCGATTGTCTGCCTGTCGGGCTTCGGCATGGAAGACGCCCATTCGATTGCCAACTCGCTGACGTGGGGGCCGGACGGCTGGCTGTACGGCTGCCAGGGGAGCACCGTTACCGCACACATTCGGGGTCTTGAATTTCAGCAGGGAATCTGGCGTTACCATCCGCTCACGCACGCATTCGAACTGTTTTGCGAAGGCGGTGGAAACTCCTGGGGCCTCGATTTCGATCGCGAGGGTGAACTCATATACAGCACCAACCTTGGCCCGTATCGCAACCTTCACGGGGTGCAGGGCGCGTATTATTGGAAAAGCTTTGGCAAACACGGTGCTCTCCACAATCCGTATGCCTTCGGCTACTTCGATCACATTCCACACACCAACTTCCTGGGCGGACACGTGACCGATGGCGGAATTGTATACCAAGGCACAAATCTGCCGGCGCGATTTCAAGGCCGTTACCTTTGCGGGGACTTATTGGGTCACGGCGTGCAGTGGCACGAAATGTATCGGTGGGGATCGACGTTTACTTCGTCGCACGGCGGCTACCTGCTCGAAGCCAATGACAAATGGTTCGCTGCCACGGATCTGACGATGTCACCGGACGGTGCCGTGTATGTCGCCGATTGGTTCGACCCGCGCACGGCGCATCCCGACCCCGATGCGGACTGGGACCGGAGCAATGGGCGAATTTATCGCATCTCGGCGTCGGGCACGACTCCCGCGGCCGTTCCCGATCTGCGGAAATTCTCGACATCGCAACTCATCGCGTTGCTGGGAGGACGCAATGATTGGATGGTGCGCAAGGCCCGGCGCCTGCTCGCAGACCGCCGGGATCCCGAGGCAATTTTGCCACTGCGTTCGCTCGTGATGGAAACCAAGGAAGACTTCGTCGCTCTGCAGGCGTTATGGGCGCTCGACGTCAGTGGAGGATTCAATGAGGAGTTTGCTGCCAAGACGCTGAACCATCGCAGTGCGCCGGTTCGCAAATGGACTGTCCGCCTCTTGGGGGACGAGAAGCGGGTGTCCCCTGCCATGGCCGTCCGACTGGCCGCGCTGGCGAAAACGGAACTGGATATTCGAGTGCGGGCGCAACTCGCTTCCTCCGCCCAACGCCTGCCCGCCGATCAGGCGTTGCCAATCCTCGAGGCCCTGTTGATTCGTGATATCGACCGAACGGATCCCTACGTGCCGTTGTTGTTGTGGTGGGCCGTCGAGCGCCACGCCGTGAGCGCCTTGTCGGACGTGGTCGCATTCTTCGTAACACCGACGGCGTGGAGATCCGGGCTGGTGCGTGACGTGCTCCAAGAGCGGCTGATGCGTCGCTGGACCGCCGAGGGAAGCCCGGCGACCTACGATGCGTGTGCGCGCCTGCTTGCCAGCGCGCCGGATGCCGGGCAGCGCCATCGGCTGGTGGCAAGCCTGGCACAAGGGTTTCATGATCGTCCGGTGGGCTCGGTCACGTTCGGCACGGGGGGACTGTTTGCCAACACCGCCCTCGCGGAAGTTCGGCCCCGGGCCCCTCAAAATCACACCGAGCATGTGACCGCCGCATTGTCGGCCCAGCTTGAACTGCTTTGGCATGACGACACCCGAGATTCGGTGCTGATTCGAGTCGCGGCCCGCCTGGGCAGTCCGGCAGCGTGGGTCCGGGCACGCACGCTCCTGGCAGACACTCAGGCCCCGTCCGAACTCCGCGACAGCATGGTGCAACTGGTGGGAGAACTCGGCGATCCGTCCGACGCGGGACGATTGCTCACGCTCATTGGAGTCGCGCCCGAGTCGCTCCAACTCAGGGCGCTTGATGCGCTGTCCTCGTTTGATCTTCCGGAGCTTGCCCCTGAATTGCTCGGGCGTTACCCGACGCTCGGCGATCGTTTGCGCGCGCGCGTCCGCCAGGTGTTGCTGAGCCGCAAGCCATGGGCGCTGACAATCCTGCGGCAGGTGAACGCTGGCCGGTTGCCCGCCGCCGATTTTTCGGTCGAACAACTTCGTGTAGTTGCGTTGCACGCCGACCCGGAACTCAATGACTTGGTGCGCCGGCATTGGGGCAGTATTGGCCGGGGTAGTGCCGAGGAAAAACTGGCCGAAATGCGCCGGCTCAACAACGACCTCAACGCGGGTCTGGGAGATTCCATGCGCGGCCATGCGATTTTCGTGCAGGCGTGCGCCGTTTGCCACGTGTTGTTCGGTGAGGGCGGGAACGTGGGCCCTGATCTGACGCATGCCAACCGTCCGGATCGCGAATTCCTACTCGCCAGCATCGTGGATCCGAGTGCTGCCATTCGAAAAGAGTATCTGGGCTATGAGGTCGAGACCCAGGATGGCCGCATCGTGTCCGGAGTGATCGCCGATCAATCCGGTGGCAACGTCACGCTCGCCCTCAGCACGGGTGAACGCACGGTGGTGTCACACGCCGAGATCTTGTCGCTCCGCGAGTCGACGGTATCGATGATGCCAGAGGATTTGGTGAAACGATTGAAGCCTCAGGAATTGCGCGATTTATTCAGCTACCTGCAACGAACCCAACCGATTTCTGCAACGCCATGAAAAAAATTATCACTTTCTTGAGTCTCAGCCTGCTGGCGGCAAACGCCTGGCTCTGCGCCGCCGATGCGCCCCGCGCCTATAAAAACACGCTGACGCCCCTCCTGCGCCCCCAACCGCTGTTAGCCGATCACCCGGAATGGGTCGAACCGATCCGTGAAACAAATCGTTGGGAAGCACCTGCGATTGTAAACGATCCGGGGGCCGATCTCCACGTGCGCGCCTGGCGGTGGAGTTATAACGCGCGCGGCATCATTGAGATGCCGAATCATCTCCGCGCCGGCCAGACGGCGATCATCATGGTTCATCCGTGGGGCATCGATGATGGCCAGGGTTGGGACACCCCCGAACCAGCGGGTGTCGCCGACTTTTGCACTCCCGAGAAAAACCATCTGGCCGCGAAGCACACGCGCGGAGTGATTGATCCATTCCATAAATCGCTGCGCGGCAAAGTCGGGGCAATTCTTTATAGCCTGCCGGGCGAGTGCGATCCCATCCGCCGCAAGCTCTATCGGTCATTTACGCACAACCCGGATCGGAATGAACGCCAGCAAGGTGCCCGGGAGCTCGACGTGACACTGCGCGGTTTCAAGTACCAAGGAGAACCTCTGGTGACCGAGCTCACGCTATCGAGCGACAAACCGGTCGTGGATTACTTCAAGCAATTCCCGGGCCTCGACGCCTCGGACCGCTACAACAATGCCAACTTCTGGAAATTGCCGATTCCGGTTACGCGGGACATTCAGGTTCATCCGGAGGACGTGGTGATCTACGACGCCGAGGGCTACGAAAAGTTACGGGTGTTTCTCCAGCAGCAGGGCATTCGACATGTGCTGCTTACGGGCTATGCAACCGACATGTGCTACGCACGCACGTGCGCCGGCTACGAAAATCTCTCGAAGCATTTCAACGTCTTCCTGGTCGGCGACGCCACGCTGGCGACGTTTCCGGCGCACGACACGCCGCGGTTTGCGACGAGTTCGCACATCGCCTTTGCTTCGCTGAACCAGCTCGTTACACAGATTTCATGGATACAATATGAGCCCAACTCGAAGCCGAAATGAAGGCCTGAGGAGGCCCCGCCGCCCTGCCGCCGGTCTTCACTGCCCGATTGGATGAATCACCAAATCGCGCGCATCGAGACCTTCCTGGTCCATTATCGGCCCGTCCGTTACTTCAAGTTTCTGGAAGGGCCGAAAGGGGTTCCTCCGCGCCGCCCGTCGGTGGTGGTGAAGATCACCGCGGAGAATGGAGGGGTCGGTTGGGGACAAAGTGTGCCCGCACACCGTTGGAGTTACGAGACGCACGAAACGGTCCAATCCACGATTGCCCACTACTTGTCGCCGGAACTGCTCGGGATGGACCCGTTTGACGACGAGGCCATTCAAGCCGCGATGCAACGAATCATCGCGCCGTCGTTTTCGACCGGACAGCCGATCTGCAAGGCAGGCATTGATCTGGCTTTGTTCGATCTGACTGGAAAGCTGCTGGGACAAACCGCTGCACAACGTTGGAAGCAGGCGGGGCGCGATTCGATTCCGCTGAGTTGGACGGTCAACGTGCTTACCCTGGGGGATGCAGAAAAAGTGGTCAGCGAAGGACTGGCGCGTGGGTATCGGAGTTTCAACGTAAAAGTCGCGCCGGATGCGCGATTTGATCTTGAGTTGTGTCGCCTCGTCAAACGGCTGGTGCCGGCCGGATTTCTCTGGGCGGACGCCAACGGCGGGTATACGGAAGTGACTGCCCTGGAGGTCGCCCCAAGACTCGCCGACATCGGCGTGCCGGTGCTCGAACAGCCGCTTCCAGCCAGTCGGCTTACGGGCTACCAGCGACTCCGGAAGCAGGGGGCTTTGCCCATCATTATGGATGAGGGCGTCGTATCGTCGATCGAACTCGAAGAATTTATCCAACTGGGTCTGCTGGACGGCGTGGCGATCAAAGTTGCGCGTTGCGGCGGCCTCGGCGACGCGCGCCGCCAAGTGAAGATTCTGCAGAACGCCGGGCTGCTCTTCCTCGGCAGCGGGCTGACCGACCCGGACCTATCGCTGGCGGCATCTCTGTCGTTGTTTGGGGCGTATGATCTCAAGTATCCTGCGGCACTGAATGCGCCGCAATTCCTGGAAGGGTGCATCCTTCGGAAGCCATTCGAAGTGGTGGATGGCGCACTGTCCGTTCCGACGGGCCCGGGACTTGGCGTGGAGGTGGATGAAGCCCGACTTACCGATTTCTTATGAACCCTATCCAACATGGAAATGAAGCTCGACCGTCTCCGGATCGGAGGGCTGCTTCGCCGCTTCGGCGGAGGCAATTTCTCCGCAATTCGGCACTCGCGATTGGCGCCACGGCGCTCAATCCCGGGTCGGCGTTCTCCGCGGAGTCATCTTCGGCGCCCGCTCCGCAAAAAAAGGCGTTGATCGCGATCACGCTCGATCTCGAAATGGCGCGCAATTTCCCGCGCTGGGAGGACTCCCACTGGGACTACGAGAAGGGCAACCTGAATGCCGAGGCCAAGCGATACGCGGTCGAGGCGGCGCGGCGGGTCAAAGCGCACGGCGGCAGGATTCACTTCTTCGCGGTGGGCCAAGTGTTCGAGCAGGAGAATGTGGACTGGCTGAAGGAGCTAAACATGGACGGCCATTCCATCGGAAACCACACGTACGACCACGTCAATGTTCTCGCAACCAAACCCGAGGACGTTCAGTTTCGATTCAAGCGCGCGCCGTGGTTGATCGAGGGTAAGACTTCGGCGCAGGTGATCCGTGAAAATATTCAGCGTTGCACCGATGCGATGCGGACGCGCCTTGGGTTCAGTCCGGCGGGGTTCCGTACGCCGGGTGGATTTGCCGATGGCCTCAATGGCCGTGCCGACGTGCAACAGATGATGCTCGACCTCGGATTCAAGTGGGTCAGCTGCAAATACCCGGCGCACCCCTACGGCAATCCCGGCGAAGCCGCGACTGCAGAAGTGCTCAACGGAATTGTTAAGGCGCAATCCGCCGCCCAACCCTTCGTGTATCCGAGCGGTCTCATGGACATCCCGATGAGCCCGATTAGCGACGTCGGCGCATTTCGCAATGCACGCTGGAAATTGGACGATTTCCTGCGCGCCATCCGGCTCGGCGTCGAATGGGCCATCGAGCACCGCGCCGTGTTTGATCTGCTCTCGCATCCTTCGGTCCTGTATCCGAGCGATCCCGAGTTCAAGACCATCGAATTGGTCTGTGAACTCGTCAAGCAGGCGGGTGACCGTGCGGCGATTGTCGACCTCGACACCCTCGCGAAGCGAATCGCCGCTGCGCCGCGATAAATCGGCGATGGGTTTTTTGCGGAGGAACTCAGTAACTCAGTAAATGTTTGAGGGCACGGGGCGCGCGAGGACCACGCGGAAGCCGGAGTACCGCTCCTGACTCATCTTCCCCCATTACTGGACAGTAAATTCCCAGCAGATTTGTTGGCGTAACTGTTTGTCAGTCACGATCTCGGCGTGGGTTCTTCAGTCGGTTTCTGTTGGCTTTTCCTAGAGACAACATCGGTGCGGGTAACTTCGGCAGTTTCTCCAGCACTTCGGTTTGTGCCTTCGGGTAGCTATCGGCCAGTCGCCATAGCTGACCCTCCGGATCGCCGAGGGAGACGAGTCGAACCCCTTCCAGGCGACTCAGCGCGTCGGCGACGGTGAGGCCCAAAGGTGCCATCCG
>CAMDJH010000078.1 GCA_945900455.1 Akkermansia muciniphila | reverse complement strand
TGGGCTGGGGCTACGACGACACACTGCTCGCTGAAAAACGACATCCGACGTGCGACGATCTGGATCGGGCCTCGGCACGGCATCCCATCTGGGTGGTGCACATCTCGGGACATCTGGCCGTGGCCAACACGAAGGCGCTCGAGATCGCGAGCGTGACCAAGGCCACCGAACAACCCAAGGGCGGACGCATCCGGCTCGATCCGAAAACCGGCGAACCGAACGGCGTCTTCGAGGAAGCCCTCTCCCTGGTTGGCCGCCACCTCCCCGGCCGCACCGCCGCGCAACGCCAGGCGGCGATCCGCAAGTCGCAGGAAATTTACCTGCCCCAGGGCGTCACCACCACGGTGATCGCCGGTGCGTCCGCCGAGACGCTCGGTGATCTCGATGCGGCCGTGACCTCCGGCGCGCTGCGATTGCGCGTCTCGGCGCTGGTTTCGTGGCGGGCCATCGGCCACGAGCCCGGGTTGAAAGCCGGATCGGAGTGGCTTCATCTCACCGGCGTGAAACTGATGCAGGACGGTTCCATTCAGGGCTACACCGGCTATCTCGGCGCGCCCTATTACAAACAACCCGAGGGCCGGTTTGACTATCGGGGTTATCCCGCGCGCCCGCGCGAAGAACTCATCCGCATGGTCGGCGCGTTCCACCAGAAGGGACTGCAAGTGGCGGTGCACGGCAATGGCGACGCCGCCATCGACGACATCCTCGAGGCCTTCGCCGCCGCGCAAAAGGCGCACCCGCGCCCCGACGCCCGCCACCGCATCGAGCATTGCCAGACCGCGCGCGAAGACCAGTTGATCCGCATGAAGCAACTCGGTGTGACGCCCTCCTTCTTCGTGGCCCACGTCTATTACTGGGGCGACCGCCATCGCGACATCTTCCTCGGCCCGGAACGCGCGGCCCGGATTTCGCCGCTGGCGGACGCGCTCCGTGAACAGGTGCGGTTCACGATTCACAACGACACGTCCGTGACGCCGATCAACCCGTTGCAACTCGCCTGGACGGCGGTGAATCGCGTCACTTCCAGCGGCAAGGTCCTGGGAAAGGAACAGACGATTTCCGTGATGGACGCCCTGCGCAGCATCACCAGCGAAGCCGCCTGGCAGAACTTCGAGGAAAAGGAGCGGGGCTCGCTCGAACCCGGCAAGCTCGCCGACTTCGTGATTCTCGACCGCAACCCGCTCACCATGCCGCCCACGGAAATCCGGGATTTGAAGGTGATGGAAACCATCATCGGCGGCGAGACGGTTTATCAACGGTGAGGATCATCACCCGGGAACCACGGGAATTACCTGAAATCGGAATTGACAGGGGTAAACGGAAGCGCACCATCGATGAAAATGAACACAACGCAAAACGCATTCCCCCTGAACCACGCAGTGTCCAGAAAGCAAGCTCCTATCAATTCACCATCCGCCACGATCTGAAAACCCTGATGCAAATGCTGACGATCTTTGTCGTCGCCATCGTTTTCGACTTTCACGCAGCAGCTGAGGTTCAAGTCTGGCAGGCTAACGAATATGGGAGCGCCAGATACCCCGCCGCAAACGCTACGGATGGCAACGCCGCGACCTTCTCCACCACCTCAGGAGATTTCCCGAACGAGTTTTGGATGGCCGACCTCGGGCAGGTTTTCAATTTAGACCGAATCGAAATCACCAGTCGTCTGGACTGCTGCGCCAACCGACATGCCGGGCTGGTGCTCCGCATTTACGACGCCGCATCGAACAATATCTCCTCGGCGACACTGACCGATGTGGGCTTGGGCGGCACTTACACGCATACATTGACGCCGGGGACTCCCGTCCGCTGGATTCGCGTGGGGCTTGAAAACGGCCAACCCAATGGCGGCGGCGACTTTTTTGTCGAGTTGGGCGAAGTCCGGGCGTATTCGGGGACCACCAATGTGCTCAAGCCGTCCATCTTCATCCAAGTGGGGGGCCGGTGGTGCCGGGCCGTTTTTCTTTGACACTTCTCCTGGCGCGGCGGACGGATGGGCCACTGCAAGTGTCGGGAGTGGAAGCACCAGCTACAGCACCACTAACCAGATTGATTCGACCGCTCAAACGATCATTGCGTCAAACGTGGTCTCGCCCTTTTTCTTGAGTGGCACGGTCCCACCAAGCTTGAACGCGCAGTTCCGGTATAACACCGCCGGGCACTACCTCCAGTGCCGGTCAACGTCCGTCGGAGCCAGCGTCCTGATGGCAACGCTCATCAACGCGACCGGGTTGGAAGTTTCTGCCATCACCGTCTCCTATACGTTCAACGAACTGGTGGGAAACCTGGGCGAAGAACTGCCGGGCTGGCATGCCTATTTTAGCCTGACGGGCACAGCCAACAGTTGGACAAAAATCCCTGAATTCTCGACAGCCACGCCCGGCACATTGAGCGCGACCTTGAATCTGGGAACCTGGCTGGCCAATGGACAAATGCACATCATCTGGCTTGATGACAACGCCAACAACGGTGGCTTGAACGAGGGTGCCTACACCCTCGACAACTTCAACATCATCCCGACCATCATCGGCGGGGTGAACGCCGTCACGTTGTCCACTCCGGCCAACGGAAGTTCCGCCCCCGCACCTGCCGTCATCAACCTCACTTCCGCGGCCAGTGCCGTTTCCGGCGCGACCGTCAGCCGGGTGGCCTACTTCTACACGAACAGCGGCGCGCTGGCCTTCGTCGGCTCAAGCGCGGCGGGAACGACGTATCCCGTCTCCACCGCGAGCCTGGGCGTGGGCAGCTATGGATTTTACGCCGTCATGACCAACAGCCTCGGGGCGATCACCAACTCGTTGACCAACGTCGTCACCGTCACTGCTGTTTTGACCAACCTCACTTTTTTGCAGCAGCCGACCAACGCCGGAGCGGGTGTCGTCATGGTTTCGGAAGTTCGAGTCGGAGCCACCAACTCTGTCGGCGCGGCGATGGTGGGGATTCCAGTGGCTCTCTCCCTCAACGGCTCGGGCACGCTTGGTGGAACGCTCACCCAAAACACCGACGGTTCCGGCATCGCGCATTTTACCAACCTGACCGTGAGCCTGGCCGGCGTGAAAACTCTCATCGCCACCAACGCCGGTTCCGGCGTCAGCCGGACGAGTTTCTCCTTCACGATCACCAACACCACATTTCCTATCTTGGTGGGGGTCGGAGGCAGCGGAACCAACTCGTTTAGTTCGGTGCCGCCGGTGACGGAATGGTCCACGTTCAACATCCAGGGCGACCACAATACGACACGCACGGACGCGCAGTGGGACGCCGCCATGGCCACGAATAGTGCGGCCAACATCACCAGTCCGTTGGGAAATCAGGGCACCGCTGGCACCGCATCGCTTGCTTATTGGCGCTCCGACCTCTTGAGAATTGTGACCCAGCCAACCGGCGGCAGCAGCGCAGCCGTCCTGCTGATGGCCACGCTCAGGAACACAAGCGGAGGCACGCTCAACACGCTCAATGTAGCCTATGTCATGTCCGACACCGTTACTCCAACCACCGAGGGGCGCAAAGGACATCGGGTTTATTACAGCGTTAATGGCACGAACTGGATCGCGGTCGGCAATTTCACCGTCATCGACGGCACCAGTACAAACATCGCGTTCGCCATGCCCGCACTGGCTTGGGCGCCGGATTCATTGTTGTATGTAGTTTGGCTGGACGAAGACGGCGCAAGTCCCGACGGCGACTACGGGATTGACGACATCAGCTTCACGCCTTCGACAGGTCCCTCGGTTGTTGTGACGCAACCGGCCCATGGGAGCACATTCAACGCGTCGGCCACTATTAACCTCATTGCCGCCGCCTCGGGAGGATCGGGGAGTGTCAGCAATGTCGCCTACTACTACACGACCAATGGCGTGGCAACTTGCGTGGGCACCAGCTCTTCCGGACCCACGTATCCGGTTTCCGTCACCGGTCTCGCTGCCGGCAGCTATGGGTTTTACGCCGTGATGACCAACAGTCTCGGGGCGGCGACCAAATCTCTGACCAATTTTGTCATAGCTCGCGGGGCCTTGCTTCTGAAAGACACTTTCGACCTGACATCGGCCAATCCAAACACCACCGATGTAAACTTTCAAATTGCCGAACGACAGTCCGGAGCTCTGGCTCCCGTGACTTACGCGAAGGGACTTGAGCCAGTGTTTTCACAAGTCGGAAATTCTGGGTCTCCGTTTGAGCTGCTGTTGGCGGGACGAGCGGCAGGCTTTGGGGGTGCCGTTTCGTTGGACCACGATTTCGTTGAATCGCCGGACATCGGGTCAAGCAGCGTCATCGAATTTGATGTGAATCCAGTTCTGATCTGCTCCGGCTGTAATGTAACTGAATCATCGTGGGTGGCGGTGACATTCGGTTCGTCATCTGGCTCACGGAATCAGTTCCCACAATTCGTCGATGGCATGGGGATTTTGTTCAGGGGCAATGGACAATACGCAGCGTTCAACGCTGGTCAGACTGTTGCTGCCGATGCCTTCGTGCAAAATGCAGACCACCTCTTCCACCATATTCGCATCACGCTGACCGAAACCAATTTTGGCAATCCTTTCTCAGGAATCTACCCGGTCATCGTCAGGGCTTTCGCCGATGGAAACGTGAGTCCCTTCTTTACATTTGTCAGAACAAACGGCTTTGCCCACAACTACATCTCCCTCATCGCGGAAGGCGAAGGCGGCGGGGGCGACGGTGTGGTGAGGCACCTCGTTGACAACTTGACCATCAGCCTCGAACCCGCATCGAGGCCCGAGTTATCAGTCGCCCTGTCGGGCGGCAACGCCGTTCTCTCGTGGCCGACATTTGCCACAGGGTATCAGATCCATACTGCGTCCAACCTCGTGCCGCCCGTTGAGTGGTCCCCATTGTCGAACGCCGTAATTAACTGCGGCACGAATTTTTGTGTTACCGTTCCAATTAACGGCCCGCGAGCGTTCTTTCGCCTGGCGAAATGACGGGCAGTTGATGAATGACTGCGGGGAACATCCGTGACGCCTTTGCGGCCGCTTGAGGTTGCGGGAGGTGTGCCGATTTGGTGGGCGGAATTCCATGGCACGATACTTTCCAGGCGGAGTATTTCGCTCAGGTATCCGTCCGTTTCTTTCTGTTCCTCCGCGTTTCAAACGAGTCTTGTGAAGTTTTGAAATCGGAATTGACGCAGGCCAACGAATGCCCAGAGTCCACACACGCACACACGACGCAGATGCATTCCCGCCGGAATTGCATGGAGCGCCAAAAACCATTCACCGCCCGTGAACATGAAGAATTTCTCCCGCTGGTTCGCCCGGCCAGTGTTGCCGCTGTGTTTGTCCGCCATCGCCGCGCTGGGTCCGGCCGAACCCGCCGGGGCCGCTGCTCCTCCCGCCAAGGTTCAGGGCCGGGTCTTCGTGGACACCAACGGCAATGGGATGCTCGATGGCGGAGAGAGCGGACTGGCCGGGGTTCAGGTCACCGATGGCATCCAGATCGTCACGACCGACGCCCAGGGCAAATATGAAGTCACGGTGGCCGACGACCCCGTGCTCCCGCTGCGCGCCACCCGGACGGTCTCGGTATCGTGGCCGGACAATTATTGGCCGTCGTCCCGCTGGTGGCGGCGGCTGGCAGATTTACCGGCGGACGGACGACTCGACTTCGCCCTGCGGCCGGACGAGCAAAAGCTCCCGATTTCCATCCTGCACGGCACCGACCCGCACAATTCCATGACGGGAGAATTTCAGCGGCTGTGTCGCGACGAGGTTTCCCGGATGGGGCGCGGCCTGAAGCTGGCGTTCATCACCGGTGATCTGGGTTACGCGGGCGAGGCGAACGTGGATGCCGACTTCACACGGGTCCGCGAATACACCGAGAAATTTCCCGTCCCGATGTTTCACACCATCGGCAATCACGACATCGTCGGCGGCCACTCCCCCGAGTGGAACTCGACCGAGATTCACGGCAACGGGGCGTTCACCAAACATCTGGGCCCGATCCGCTGGTCGTTCACCTACGCAGGCGTTCACTTCGTCGCGCTCGAATGGGCGGGGAGAAACGGGCTGCTGCTCGAACATGGCGCCCTCGAGACGACGTCGCTCCAGTGGCTCGAAGCCGACCTCGCGCTGCTCAAGAAGCCGGCCCGCATTTATTTTTTCATGCACAACGGCTTTGACAAGACCGGCCGGCTCTTCCCGCTCCTCGCGCGGCACAAGGTCGAAATGTTTCTGGCCGGCCATTCCCATCGCAACTCCGACGATGTCATCAACGGAGTGCCCTACCTCACGACCATGAACTTCTCGGGGCAATACAAGATTTTGAACATCACGGAAAAAAACTATCAGGTGATCCATCGCTGTCTGGGCTGCAAGAATCCCGGGCGCCGGCATCGCGCGTCGAACGCCTCGTATCCCAACACCGGCACCTGCCGCGTGGCGCTGCCCAATCTGGAGCCGCGGCGGGAGGCCCATGCCTCCCTGGCCGGGCGCGACGTGGACAAGGCGGAACTGCCAGTGGGCGATGTGAAGTCGCAGCGGCTCGAAGCGGACATCCGCATTGAGCCAGGCTCGGCGAAGTCCTGGGGCCTGCGGATCGGTCCCGACAGCCAGGGACGCAGCATCGAACTGATCGCAACGACCAATTCACTGCGCTGCGGCGATCTGACCACCGATCCTGCGCGCGAGCCGGGCGAGAAAAACGACCACTGGCACCTGGCCCTCGACGAAGGCGGACTTTCGGTGTGGCTCAACGAGCACGCCCGGTTTGACGTGCCCTACACCGCCAGTTCGCCGGTCGCCGTGACGCTGCTGGCGCGGGATGGTTCCGCGAAGTTTACGCAGGTGGATGTTTGGGAGCTGAAGCCCGGCGAATCGTTCCGGAAATACAAGGAGCAAAAGAAATACAAGTGATGGCTCCGCTTTCACTCAACCTGACCACTCCCCCGGGAGGAACACGCCGGAGGCAGATCAAATGAAACTGCTCGTGCCGACCACGGTCCGTCTCGCGTGTGTCCTCCTGCCCGGCGTCATCGCGGGTCTGGCGGTCATGTCGCCGATGGCCCGGGCGGCGGAAATCGACGATGCCTCTGCGCCTGACTCGCCGCGCCCGCAGATTGATGGTGCCGCTGAAAATTGGCGCGCTGATATTGACCTGGCCCCTTCGCCCGGCTTGAAAACGCGGCCGATTGTCGTCAAGTGGGAATACAGCACCGACGGCGGCACGACCTTCACCGGCCGGCCGGCCGCAGGCGCGCCGCCGAACATGAAAACCGGCATGGCCCCTCGCGCTTTCCGTGGGACGTTTGATATCGACGATCCGAAAGCCGTCGCCGGTCTTTGGGTGCGAATCGTCGCCCAGCAGACCGCCCAGTCGAAGCCGTCGATTTGCACCGGCGACCTGACGGCGGCCAGCGGTGGTTATTGGAAAGATCTCGGCCATTGCCCCACGCTGCTCAATGCCCGAGTCCTCCTGAACGGCCGGCCAGTGCCGACGAAGCGTGACACGCTTTATTTCTGGCTGCCGCTGGAGGCGCCGCTGACCCGGGGGAAAAACACGATTGAACTCAGCGGCGACTGCTACACGTTTTGGGAATCACCAGCCGCCGAGGCGGTCACAGCCAGGCTGGTCGCCGCCGCGCCGCAGCCAGCCAGCATCTACAGCGGCCCGCAACTCGGGGATTTTGGCGACGGATACTTCACCGTGGCCTGCCGGACACAGCTCCCGGCTGACGTCGTTCTCGAAGCCAGGCCGCTGGAGCCCGCTGGCCAGAGCGTCACGGTGATTTCCACGAACAAGATCTGGCATCGGATAAAAGTTCCAGTTCCGCCCGGCACCAGAACGGTCACCTACACCCTCAAGTCCAGGGTCGGACCACACGAAACCAGCCGGGGACCGTTTGCCCTGAGCTTCCCGGGAAAAGAATTTCGCTTCATCGCGATGGGTAATTTGATGGCGCACAGCAGCACGGTCGAGCGGTTGAAGTTGCTGGCCAGCCGGGTGGTGGCGGCCAAACCCGCGCTCATCCTCAACACCGGAAACATCTCCGAGCATGGCTCGTGGGATTACGCCTGGGAGCGCCGCTTTTTTGAGCCGGCCGGAAAAATGGTGGCGTCGATACCGACCTTTCTCACGCCCAGACACGACGACCTGGCCGGCATCGTGCAGGAGATGCACTGCACACCGGCGCCGGACATGTACTCGCACAACTGGTCCAAAGCCGTCGGCCCGGTCCGGTTCATCGGATTGAATAGTCTTCAATCATGGAAGCCCGACGGCCAAAACACCAAATGGCTGGAAAAGGAACTGAGCGATTCCCGGGAGAAATTCATTTTCGCCTTGTCCGCCTACCCGGCGTTTTCCAGCGGCAATCACAGCAAGAAGCTCTTTCCCGGGATGATCCAGTCGCGCGACGTGATCATGCCGCTGCTGGCGAAATATCAGGCGTCGGCGCTCATCAGCGGCTCGGATCCGGACTACGAACGTTGCGAGCCGACACCCGACAAAGGCTGCACCCAGATTGTCATTGGCTGCTCCGGAAAAGATGTCCATCGATTCAGCGGCCCGGCGATTGAACTCAACCCTTTTTCCAAGGGCAAAGGACGCGACTGGGCCGGGGCCGAGCAGACGCGGGCCATCCTCATTTTTGATGTCAAAGAAAACTCCGTGGAGATGCGGTGCGTCGAGATGTCTGACGACCCCCGACAGATCGATGAAAAAGAATTCCGGATCATCGATCGGAAAACATTTCAGGCGAGGAGAGAAAAACCATGAGGATGAGACCAAGGCTGGATTGTCTTTTGACCGGAATTCTGGGCGCGACGCTGTGCTCCGTGCTGCCCGCCTTCTCGGCCCGGGCCGCGGAGAAAATCAAGAAGGTGCTCGTGGTCGGCATCGATGGCTGCCGCCCGGACGCGCTGCAAAAGGCCAAGGCCACCAACCTCGCGGCGCTCGCCCAGTCCGGCGCTTTCTCCTACACCGCGCAAAATTTGCCGCTGCGACTGGTCGATGCCGAAACCTCGAGCGGCCCGAGCTGGGCCAGCCTGCTCAGCGGCGTCTTCCCCGACAAACACGGCTGGCTCGACGATGTCAGACGGAAGCGGTTCAACGGACAGTACCCGCACTTCTTTGCGCGCCTGAAGACCCACGACCCGAATCTTTCCACCGCGTCGATCATCACCTGGCCCGATCTTCAGCGGATCACGACCGGCGCGGAGATCAACGAGTTTGTGAAGAAAGACCAGGCCGCCGTGGAGCGCGGCATCGAACTGCTTACCAAACAGAACCCCGACGCCCTGTTCATCCATTTGGACAGCGTGGACGCCGCGGGGCACGGCAAGGGTTTCAGCCCGGACGTGCCCGAGTACCTCGCGGCAATAGAAGAAATGGATTTGCGCGTCGGACAGATCGTCGCCGCCGTTCGCGCACGGCCCGACCATGCCCGGGAGAACTGGCTGATCTTGGTGAGCACCGACCACGGCGGCGCGGGCGGAGGTCATAACAGCCATCAAAATGTGGTGCCGGAGATTCGCAAGATTTTCTACATCGCCAGCGGCGATTCAACTGAACCGGGAGAGATCAAAGGTCAGGTTTATGGCGTCGATGTCGCGGCAACGGCACTGGCGCATCTGGGTGTGAAACTCGATCCCGCCTGGAAACTCGACGGCGTGCCGGCGGGGCTGAAGGCCTTTCCGCCCCCGGCCGTTTCCCGGCCCGCCGAGCCGGCCGCAACAGTTTTGATCCGCCGGCCGAAATAGCCTGCACATCGGGTTGGTCGATGGCGAAGCGCGGGCTGGACATTAAAAATGACCGTGCGCAAAGTACCGAAGCGATCCCCGCGGAACAATAATTTCCAGATCAATAATCTAATGAAACCCTCTCGCTTCATCATCCTGCTGGCAACCCTTTGTCTTCAGTGCGGCGTTGCGGGCGCGGCCGATCCGGCCAAGGTGCGGCTGTTCGTGCTCTCAGGGCAGTCGAACATGTCGTATCTCAATCCCGACGATGCCTTCACTCCGACCGTCAAAGCAGCCTACCCGAACGACGAGGTGATCGTGGTCCGTTACGCCGGATCGGGCACTCCGATCAGCCAGTGGTGGAAGGATCCGAAAAGCGGCCAGGGCGGCGGCCTATATGATGTGCTCATGGCCCAGGTGAAGAAGGCCCTCGGTGGGAAGACCCCTGACACCGTCGCATTCGTCTGGATGCAGGGCGAGCGCGACGCCAAGGGCGGAATGTCCGGCTCATATTCGAACGCCCTGCACGGCCTGATCCAGCGCGTGCGCGATGACCTGAAACATCCCGATCTGGCCGTCGTGATCGGCCGCCTCAGCGATCATCTCAAAGGCACCAAGCATTGGGACGCCGTCCGCGCCATTCAGGAACAGGTGGCGACGGAAGATCCGCGCGGCGCGTGGGTGGACACGGACGACCTGAACGGCGGGAACAATGATTTGCACTGCACGAAGGAAGGTTTCCTGGAACTCGGCCGGCGTTTCGCGAAGAAGTCGGTGGAGTTGCTTGCCAAACCAGCGGCCCGTCCGTCCAAGCCATGAGAATCGTTTCAAACGGCGTCCTTTCCTCCGCGCTTAACCGGATCGTTGCGGAAGGAAAATCCCCTCACCCCAACCCTCTCCCCGTCGGACGGGGCGAGGGAGAAGATCACACCCGCGCCTGGTCGTTCACTGGATCGTGTGCCGCGTCACGATGTCCGGACGTTCACCCTCTCCCCATCGGATGGGGAGAGGGACGGGGTGAGGGGTGCGTTCGACCGCATGGTTCCGGCTTAAACCGCCTCTGGACCGTGAATCCGATGTTCGCCAGATGCGACAATCGGTCGGGTCTTCCAGCTTCGCGGTGCCGCCTGGACAGCCAGCCTTTCCGGCTCTCGAAACCGCCGCCAATGAAAACGTGAACTCGCCTATGAAATGTTTCTCCAGCATTGCTTCCGCATTGCTCCTCTTTGTGGCGACAGGTTTCGCCGCCGACCCGGCCCGGCCCCACGCCGTTTTCGTGCTGGGTGAAAACGAGTATCGCACGGCGGAAACGCTGCCGGAGTTCGCCGCGAAAGAACTCGAATCCCGGGGTTTCAAATGTTCCTACGTCAAAGCGCCACCGGAAGGCGGCAATGAGTTTGCCAACTTCCAGGTGGTCAAGGATGCGGATCTCCTGATCGTCAGCGTCCGGCGGCGCACTCCGGACAGGGAAATGATGGACCTGATCCGCCGCCATCTCGACACCGGCAAACCGCTCGTGGGCCTGCGCACGGCCAGTCATGCGTTCGATGCGAAACCGCCGGATGACCGGCACAGTTCATGGAGCAGTTTTGATCGGGAAGTTTTTGGCGGTCATTACGAGAATCACTACGGCAACGACCTCCCGCCGTCCGTTCGCGCCGCGGCCGGAGCGGAAAGGCATCCGCTTCTCACCGGCGTGGATTTTGAAAAGTTCCGCACCCGCTATTCGCTCTATCGCAGCCGCGAACTCACCGCCGCGACAACGACGCTGCTCACTGGCACGATCGTGGTGAATGGGAAGGAAGTGACCGAGCCGGTCGCCTGGGCCAACACCAACGCCGGCCGGCGCGTGTTTTATACGTCGCTCGGCGGGCCCGAGGACTTCAAGCAGCCGGCCTTTCGACGTCTGTTCTTGAACGGAATTTTGTGGTCGCTGAACCAGCGCATTCCCCCGGCGGATGTTGTCCCAAAAGTCGAGCCACCGAAACCGCCGCAAACCGCCGCCTTGAGTCCGGCGGAATCGTTGCAGCGCTTTCACGTCCCCGACGATTTGGAGATTCAGCAAGTCCTCGCGGAACCCGTCGTGAAGCAGCCGGTGTTTCTGAACTTCGACGAGCGCGGCCGCATGTGGGTGGTGCAATACCTCCAGTACCCTTCTCCCGCCGGCCTCCAGATGCTCAGTCGCGACAACGTCTGGCGCGCCGTCTATGACAAGGTGCCGCCGCCGCCGCCGAAACACTTCCCGGGCGCGGACAAGATCACGATCCATGAAGACACCGATGGCGATGGCGTTTTCGACAAGCACACGACTTTTCTGGAAGGCCTGAACATCTGCACCGCGGTTTGCCGAGGGCGCGGTGGCGTCTGGGTTCTGAACCCGCCGTATCTTCTTTTCTACGCGGACAAGAACAGCGACGACATTCCCGACGGTGATCCCGAGGTGCGGCTGGCCGGTTTCGGTCTCGAGGACACGCACTCGGTGGCGAACAGTCTGCGCTGGGGGCCGGACGGCTGGCTTTACGCGGCCCAAGGCAGCACGGTCACCGGCCACATGATCCGGCCCGGCCTCGACAAGGAACCGTTCCTCCACACGATGGGCCAGTTGATCTGGCGGTATCATCCGGAGACCCGGCGCTTCGAGGTCTTTGCCGAAGGTGGCGGCAACGCGTTCGGCGTGGAGATCGATTCCAAAGGACGCATTTTTTCCGGTCACAACGGCGGCGACACGCGTGGGTTTCATTATGTGCAGGGCGCGTATTTGCAGAAGGGGTTCGACAAACACGGGCCGCTGTCGAATCCGTACGCGTTCGGATATTTTCCGCAGATGCCCCACACCCGGGTTGCGCGGTTCACTCACAACTTCGTGATCTTTGACGGCCCCGGATTTCCCGACCGCTACACGGGTAAACTTTTTGGAGTCGAACCGCTGCAAGGCCGCGTCGTCTTCAGTGAAATCCAAGTGGATCGTTCCTCCTTCAAGACCCGCGATCTCGGTCACGCGATCACCAGCGAGGACGCCTGGTTCCGCCCGGTGGACATCAAGATCGGTCCCGACCACGCGCTCTACATTGCCGACTGGTACGACGGCCAGGTCAACCACTACCGCAACAACGAAGGCCAGATCGACAAGGACAACGGGCGCATCTACCGGCTGCAAACCAAGGGCGCAAAGCCGACGAAACCTACCGACCTTGGCAGCCTTTCCACGCCGGCACTCGTCGCGCTGCTCGCCAACCCGAGCCAGCCGCAACGCCAGACCGCGCTGCGCCTCCTCGCGGATCGCAAAGACCGAAGCATCGTCCCGACATTGGCGAAAATGGTCGCCGACCACACCGGCCAGCTCGCCCTCGAATCGCTGTGGGCGCTGAATGTCAGCGGCGGCTTTGACGACGACGTGGCGCTGCTGACACTCGCGCACCAAGATCCCCAGGTGCGTCTGTGGACGGTGCGCTTGCTCGGCGATGCGATGAAAGTCTCGCCGAAAATTGCGGGCAAACTCGCCGCGCTTGCGGCCACCGAACCGAACCTCGAAGTACGCGGCCAACTGGCCAGCACCGCCAAACGGCTCCCGGCGAAGGACGCCCTGCCCATCGTGCGAAATCTTCTCGCGCGCGACGAAGACGCCGATGACCACCGGCTGCCACTCCTGCTGTGGTGGGCCATCGAAGCGAAGGCCGAGACCGACCGCGAGGCGGTGGTGCAACTGTTCGGCGATCCGGCGCTGTGGCGGCGGCCGCTCGTGCTGAAACACATCCTCGAACGCATCATGCGGCGTTACGCGGCGGCGGGCACACGCCGGGACTTGCTCACCTGCGCGAAGCTTTTCCAGATGTCGCCGGGGGCCGAGCAAAACGCGAAGTTGATGATGGGTTTTTCCGCGGCTTTCAAGGGACGGCCGATGACCGGTTTCCCCGGCGAACTGCTCGAGGCGATCACCAAGGCGGGCGGCGAAACGGTTGCACTGGGTTTGCGCCTCGGTCGGCCCGAGGCGGTGCAACAGGCCTTCAAGCTGATCGCCGACGAAACGGCGGACAAGAATCAACGGCTCGAATGCATTCAGATCCTCGGAGAGGTGAAGCAGCCGGAGACGGTGCCGGTGCTCCTGAAGGTCATCGGAAATCCTGCCGATCAGGCGCTGCACAAGGCGGTGTTGACCGCGTTGCAGCCGTACGACGATGAGAGGATTGCCGGTGAAGTGCTCGCGGCCTTCGGCAAACTCGGCCCGGACGCGCGCACGGCGGCGATGGCATTGCTGGCCAGCCGGCCCGCCTGGTCGCTCCAGTTGCTTGAGGCGGTCACGGCGGGAAAGATTGCCAAGGGCGCGGTGGCCCCGGATGTGATCAACAAGATGAAACAGCACCGGCAGCCGCGCGTCGTTGAACTGGTCAATCAGCAATGGGGCCTCGAAAAAAAGCCGACCACCGCCGAAATGAAAAAACAGATCGACCACCTGACCGGTGTCATCCGCCAGGGCATCGGAAGCCCGTATGAAGGACAGAAACTTTTCGGCACCGCCTGCGCGGCCTGTCACAAACTCTTCGGTCAGGGCGGCCAGATCGGCCCCGACCTCACGACCTTCAAGCGCGACGACCTGGACAACATGCTGCTGAGCATCGTGAATCCGAACGCCGAGATTCGCGAGGGCTACGAAAACCATCTCGTCACGACCAAGGACGGACGCACGCTCTCCGGTTTTCTCGCCGACAAAGACAACCGCGTGGTGGTGCTGCGCGGCATCGACGGCGTGAACATCACGCTGCCGCAGGATGAAATTCAGAAAATGAAAGCGGCGGGTCTGTCCTTGATGCCGGAGGGGCTGCTTGATTCGCTGACCGAGCAGCAGGTCCGCGATCTGTTCGCCTACCTCCGCAGCACCCAGCCGCTGGTCCGCTAAAAATTTATGAAGCATAAACTCATTCGCGAAGTTGATGTCCCGCCGGTTCCTGGACGCCGAGAAATCCCCATGCCCCTCCGCTTCGGAACGCCGGCTTCAGCCGGCAGAAGCACAACCAGCCACTCGCCGCTGCCGACTGAAGTCGGCGTTCCAATCGTGTTCAGGTGCTCAACTCGCGGAACGTTCATCCCGACATTTCTCGCCCTCCTCTGCACCGCCCTGCTTTTACCCTGGACCGTGGTCGGCGCCGAACTTATCGAGCTCACCTGCCAGACCCGTGATCCGCAGAGCGGGAAGATCATCCTCACGGCGGAAAAGGTGGATCCGGCGCGCGTGGGTGTGGTGGCGGTCGATGTCTGGAACTTCCATTGGTGCAAGACGGCCACCATGCGCGTGGACGCGATTGTGCCGCGGATGAACAAGGCCCTTGATGCGGCGCGCGCGCTCGGCATGACGGTCATGCTCTGCCCGAGCGACGTGGTGGACAATTACGTCGGCTACCCGCAGCGCGAGGCAGTCTTCGCGCTGCCAAAGTTTCCCGTGCCCGCCGTGGTCAACGTCACCTGCCCGCCCGTCCCTGACGCCGGCGGCTGCGCGTGCGGCCGCGAGCGATGCGCCGGAAACTACGGCTGGGACGGGATGCACCCGGCACTCCGCATCGGCGAGGCGGACTGGATGCCCGACACGCAAGCCGAGGTCTATGCGATCTGCAAAAAATACGGCCTGACTCATCTCATCTACGTCGGGTTCCACACCCAGGTCTGCCTGCTGGGAAAACCGATGGGATTGAAGGCGATGAAAACCGCCGGCCTGCGCTGCTTTCTGGCGCGCGACATGACCGATGCGCATCCCGGCTACGATCCGGCCCGAAACTTCACGCCAGACCTCAACACCGAACAGGTCGTGGAGCATTTCGAAAAGCACCTGGCCCCGACGATCAGTTTCCAGGAGGAGTTGACCAAGCTGGGCAAGTGGGACGCGCAGTGGGTGGTTGATCCGGTTCGCATCGCACCCTGGGGCACACCGATGCGCCCGCACTTGTTCGAGCAGCCGATCATCGTCACGCTCACCGCGCCGCTGGAACCCGGCGCGGACATCCGCTACACGCTGGATGGTTCCGCGCCGACCGCAGCTTCGACGCTCTACACGAAGCCGCTCGTGTTCACGAACACCACCCGGCTTCGCACGTCGGCCTTTCGCGAGGGCCGCGCCGTCTGCCTCGAGTCGGAAGGTTCCTTCGCGCGCCTGTTGCCCATGCCGCCCACGCCCGACGTCGCCCTCGGCGACTTGAAGCCCGTCCGCAACGTCGGCTTCGGCCACACCTACGGCGGGCAGGTGCGTTATTCCGGCAACACCAAGCCGCCGCAGAAGGACAAATCAAATCTTGGCCAGGAAATAAGAATCAACCGGAAGGCCTATCAACAGGGCATGGGCGTCCATGCCCCGTGCGCTCTGGCGTATGAGATCAAACCGGAATACCAGCGCTTCGTCGCGCTGGCCGGCGCGGATGAAAACGTGGTGAGCATCAGCCACGGCTCAAACCTCGCCAAATACCCGAGCGTGATCTTCAAGGTTTTCATCGATGGCCAGGAAGCCGCCGCCAGTCCGGTCATGCGCGTCCAATCGCCGGCGTGGCGCTTCGATGTCCCGATTCCCCCCGGCGCGAAAATCATCAGTCTCGCGGTCACGGATGCCGGCGACGGCTCGCGCGAGGATTTCGCCGACTGGGCCAACGCCGGCTTCATCACCACGAAAAGTGCGACACCTTAGCCACGCCTCGTCTCCCGTCATGAAAAATTTCCCCGTTCAACTGTGCGTGTTCCTGACCATTGCGGGCCTCTCGACCTTCGGAGCGGAGAACTCCGGCTGGCAACCTTTGCGGGTGCCGGGGTTTTGGGAAAAAAGTTTCGGCGGCGTGGTCGAGGCGCATGACGGTTATGCGTGGTATCGCTGCTTCATTCACATCCCGGCCGAATGGAAAGGGGAACCACTCACCGCCGACCTCGGCCAGATTGATGACTGTGACGAGTCGTATTTCAACGGTGCTAGGATCGGCGGGCGAGGCACCATCCAACCCTTCCACACTGCCTCGGGTGAGGCACGGCATTACCCCGTGGCTCCCGAGCGGGTTCACGCCGGCGACTGGAATCTGCTGGCGGTTCGCGTCTGGGACGGCGGCGGGGCCGGCGGAATTTCCACGGGCCCGCTGCAACTGAGTTGCAGCAAGGGCGCCATGAAACTCACCGGGCTGTGGGAGTTCCGCACGGGCGATGATCTCGCCTGGGCGCAATGGCCGGCCGATCTCGACGCCGCCGGTCGCGTCAAACTTGCGCAGCAAGTTGCCGCCAGGTCCGGACCAGACTTCGGCCGGCAGGTGGACACCGCGCCGCTCGCCGGGACGCAGCCTCTGACCATCGGTGGGGACATCGCCTCCCTGCTCGTTGCGGGCGTGGACAAGTTTCTCCTCCGCGAAACAGACTTGTCCGTGGAAAAACGCGCGCGTTTCTGGCACCGGGATTTTTCGTCTTTGGAAAATTATTCCCTGTCCATCGCGACAAACCGGCAGCGGCTGGCGCACATCCTCGGGGCGCGGGACGCGCGGGTGCCCACGCCCGACATGCAGGTTTTGGCTGGCGTGGATCAGCCGGCGCTCGTCGGTCAGGGTGCCAACTATGAGATTCGTGCCGTGCGCTGGCCGGCCTTTGGAAATGTTTTCGGCGAAGGATTGCTGCTCACGCCCACGGGTCGCGAGCCGGTGGCCGATGTGATCGCGATCCCCGATGCCGGGCAGACCCCGGAACAAATCTGCGGCCTGCAAGATGGCGTTGCCCCCGAGTCGCAGTATGCGCGCCGTCTGGCCGAGAGCGGCTGCCGCGTGCTGGTTCCGATGATCATCGATCGCAGTCGCGGCCCGCACTTGGGACGGAGCCGGCTCAGTGCCCGCCAGTTTCTTTACAGCTCGGCGTTTGAACTCGGCCGACACCTGATCGGATACGAGGTTCAGAAAGTTTTGGCGGCGGTGGATTGGTACGCCCGGACGAACGCCGCCGACCATCATCGCATCGGCGTCATCGGCTGGGGCGAAGGCGGGCTGCTCGCTCTCTACGCCGGAGCGCTCGACACGCGGATCGAGGCCGTCGGCGTGAGCGGATATTTCGAGGATCGCAACCACCAGTGGGAAGAACCGATCGATCGCAATGTCTTCGGCTTGCTGGAGCAGTTCGGCGATGCCGAGCTTGCCAGCATGATCGCTCCGCGCAAACTCGTCATCGAGGCCGCCAAGGGCCCCGAACTCACGATGACCTACTCCGATGGCGGCGCGCCCGGGAAATTGCGGACCCCGCCGCTTGATCTGGTGCAAAAGGAAGTGACCCGCGCCCGCAGCCTGGTCAGCGAACTCAAGGGGG
Organism: Akkermansia muciniphila; assembly: GCA_945900455.1. Classification (GTDB taxonomy): domain Bacteria; phylum Verrucomicrobiota; class Verrucomicrobiia; order Limisphaerales; family UBA9464; genus SIBK01. The sequence goes on along the minus strand of CAMDJH010000078.1, from coordinate 5,928 downwards.
CCGCCCAGACCGAACTGATCATCAGCGGCAACGGCATGGGACCTTTCGGCAGCGAACCGGCCCTGACCGCTTTTCTGCACGCGATCGCACCCGAGACAACTCTCGCGACCAACGCCGCTGCCCCGAAACCCTCGCGTCCCGCCGCCGATCCCGCCGCGCGACAACTGCGCCAGCTCCGTGAAATCGACCAGCACAACCAGCGTTTGCTCGCGGAAAGTCCCGAGGTGCGCCGCGAGTTCATGAAGAAACTGGACACGAGTTCGCTCGATGCCTACTCGCAAAGCACCGAGTGGTATCGCAATTATTTTGCGGAGGAAGTCGTGGGCCGGTTCGACCTGCCGCTGCTCCCCCCAAATGTCCGGACCCGCAAGACCTATGAGACGGAGAAATGGACGGGCTACGAAGTGGTGCTGGACGTTTATCAGGACGTGATCGCCTACGGCATTCTGCTGCTGCCGCGCGATCTGAAGCCGGGCGAGAAGCGTCCGGTGGTCGTCTGCCAGCACGGGTTGGAAGGACGTCCACAGGATGTGGTCACCGGCAACAGTCAGTACTATCACGACTTCGCCGCGAAGCTGGCTGACCGCGGGTTCATCACCTTCGCACCGCAGAATCTCTACATTTTCACCGACCGCTTTCGCTCCTTGCAGCGAAAAAGCAATCCGCTCAAGAAAACACTCTTCTCGACGATCGTGCCGCAGCACCAGCAGATCGTGAACTGGCTGAAGACGCAGCCGGGCGTGGATCCGCAGCGGATTGCGTTCTACGGCCTGAGTTACGGCGGCAAGTCTGCCATGCGGATTCCACCGCTGGTCCCGGACTATGTGCTGTCGATCTGCTCCGCCGACTTCAACGAGTGGGTCGGCAAGAACGCCGCCACCGCGGGCACGGCCGGTCGCTACAGCTACGTCTGGGGCGGCGAGTATGAAATCTTCGAGTTCGATCTCGGCAGCACCTTCAACTACGCCGAGATGGCGGCCCTCATTGCACCGCGCCCCTTCATGGTCGAGCGCGGTCATTTCGACGGAGTCGCACCGGATGAAACCGTCGCCTGGGAATTTGCCAAGGTGAAATTCCATTACGCCGCCCGGCTCCACATCGGCGACCGCTGCGAGATGGAAACGTTCGTCGGCCCACACACGATCAACGGCAAGGGCACCTACGATTTCCTCCACAAACATCTGCGGTGGCCGAAATGAACAAGGAAGGCGCCAAGTTCATGATCCTGATCACCGGCGCGCTGCTGGCCTCGGTCACGTTGAGCGACGGGGCCGGCAGTCCGGCGAAGCCGGCCCCGCTGGATTTCAACCGCGACATCCGCCCCATCCTTTCCGACAACTGCTTCGCCTGTCACGGACCCGATGAAAAAGCGCGCAAGGCAAAGCTCCGGCTCGATGTCAAAGAAGGCGCCTTCGCCGTGACCGATGGCAAGTCACCCATCGTCCCCGGACGCAGCAGTGCCAGTGAACTGATCCGGCGCGTGACCAACACCGACCCGGACGAGATCATGCCGCCGCCGAAGTCGGGCAAAAAACTCACCCCGGAACAGATCGGGCGATTGAGGCAATGGATAGATCAAGGCGCGTCCTGGCAGGGACACTGGGCTTTCCAACCGCCGGTTCGCCCCGCGACGCCCGCGGTTCGCAATGGCAAGTGGGCGCGAAATCCCATTGATTCCTTTGTGCTGGCGAAGCTCGAACAGGAAAAGTTGTCACCGCAGGCCGAAGCGGACGCGCGCACCTTGATCCGGCGGCTGAGTCTGGACTTGATCGGTCTGCCGCCCACACCCGAGGAGGTGGACGAGTTCCTCGCCGATCAGAAAGCCGGAGCCGATGGCCGGCTGGTGGATCGCCTGCTGGCCTCGAAACATTTTGGAGAACGCATGGCGCAAATGTGGCTCGATGTCGCGCGCTTCGCCGACTCCGACGGCTACCACGACGACACCACCCGCATGATGTGGCCGTACCGCGACTACGTCATCAACTCGTTCAACGCGAACAAACCGTTCGACCAATTCACCATCGAGCAAATCGCCGGCGACCTCCTGCCGAACGCGACCCTCGAACAGAAAGTCGGCAGCGCGTTTCATCGCAACGGGCCGACCAGTTCCGAGGGCGGCGCGGATGCGAAGGAATACGCGGCCCGGTATGCCGTGGACCGGGTCAACACCACGGCGACGGCGTGGCTGGGTGTCACGTTGCAGTGCGCCGAGTGCCATGATCACAAGTATGACCCATTCACCACCCGCGAGTTTTACCAGATGTTCGCCTTCTTCAATCAAGTTCCTGAGAACCCGATCGAACGGACGTTGCATGTCGCCCCGGTCATCGCCACGCCCACGCCCACGCAGGAGGCAAAGCTCGGCGAACTCAAACGAGAGGCGGCGGCGCTTGAACAGGAGTTGAAAGCAGCCCTCGAAAAACCCGGCGCCAAACCCGACGTCGTACAGAAGGAGACCCCGGCAGCCGACGTGGCGGAATTGAAAAAAAAGGTGGCCGCGGCCAAGAAGGCGCGGGACGACTTTGAAAAGACCATTCCCCGGCTGCGGGTGATGGCCGACGTGCCGACACCCCGGCCCACCTACATTCTTGTGCGCGGCGATTATCGGAGTCCCGGCGAGACGGTGACGCCCGGCGTGCCGGCGGTTCTCGGGAAAATGCCGGACAGTCCCAAGACCGATCGCGTGGCGCTGGCGAAGTGGCTGACCCAGCCGCAGCACCCGCTCACGGCGCGCGTGACGGTGAACCGGCTCTGGCAGATGATTTATGGCGTCGGTCTCGTCAGGACCTCGGAGGAATTTGGCGCCCAGGGCGAGCGGCCGAGCCATCCGGAGCTGCTCGACTGGCTGGCCGTGGAATTTGTCGAGAGCGGATGGAATGTGAAGCACATGCTCAAGTTGATCGTATCGAGCGCGACCTACCGGCAGTCGTCGAGAATGAATCCAAAACTACTCGCGCTCGATCCGGAGAACCGCCTGCTCGCGCGCGGCGCGCGGTTTCGGCTCCCGGCGGAAATGGTGCGCGACAATGCGCTGGCCGTCGCGAGTCTCTTCGACCGGTCGCGCGCCGTGGGTGGGCCGAGCGTGAAGCCCTACCAACCGGGCGACTTGTGGCGCGAATTCTCCTACGGCGATTCCGCCGACAAGGCCTACGTCCGCAGCAAGGGTGCCGACCTCTACCGCCGCAGCATTTACACCTTTTGGAAACGCTCCGTGCTTTACCCTTCCTACGCCATGTTCGACGCGCCGAATCGCGAAGTCTGCACCGCCCGCCGCCCGGTGACGAACACCCCGCTGCAGGCGTATGTTTTGCTCAACGACGAAACCTTTGTCGAAGCCGCGCGTGTCATGGCGCAAAGAGTGATCACAGAACGGCCGGGTGATTTCGATGGCCAGTTGCAACGCGCGTTTCAAATCGCGCTCGCCCGCCCGCCTTCCGCTCCGGAAATGCAGGCCATGCAAAATCTCCACCGCGAGATGCTCGCGGAATATCGCCGCCGGCCCGAGGCGGCGAAGAAGCTGCTCGGCGTGGGTGAGGCCCCGATGCCCGCCACCGCCGACCCGGCGGGTCTCGCCGCGTGGACCTGCGTGGCCAATGCGATTCTGAATTTCGACGAGACGATCACGAAAGAATGACCATGAACCCGCCCTCCGATTTTCAGCGGCAGTTGACGCGACGCGCGTTTTTGGGCCGCAGTGCGCTGGGCCTCGGCGCGCTGGGTCTGTCCTCGCTGTTGAACGGAAATCTCCCGGCGGCCAGCGGTCCTCCGGGCCGGCCCCAGTATGCTCCGAAAGCCAAACGCATCATTTTCCTTTTCATGTCGGGCGGGCCGTCGCAGCTCGACCTGTTCGATCCGAAACCCAAGCTGAACGAATTGAACGGGCAGCCCATGCCCGACAGCCTCGTCAAGAACGAGCGCGTGGCCCAGCTTCAGGGAAAGCAGCTCAAGTGCATGGGCACGCGCTACCAGTTCGCGCGCTACGGTCAGTCCGGCGTGGACATTTCGGAGCTGCTTCCGTGGACGGCCAAGATGGCGGACGACATCACCGTCATCCGCTCGATGCAGACCGAGGCCATCAATCACGATCCGGCGGTGACGTTCATGCAGACGGGCAGCGCCCAGCCCGGCCGGCCGGTCATGGGCTCGTGGCTCTCCTACGGACTCGGCAGCAACAACCGCGACCTGCCCGCCTTCGTCGTGCTCGTCTCCGGCATCGGCACCGGGCAGAACCTGCACACCCGGTATTGGGGCAGCGGATTCCTGCCGACGGTGCATCAAGGCGTGCAGTTTCGCTCGAAAGGCGACCCTGTTCTCTTTGTCTCGAATCCCCCCGGCATGAGTCCGGAAGTGCGGCGGCGCGTCCTCGACAGCGTGCGCGACGTGAACCAGCGCAAGCTCGACGTCGTGGGTGATCCCGAGATCGCCACGCGCATCGAGCAATACGAGATGGCTTACCGGATGCAGACCAGTGTGCCGGAACTGATGGACACCTCGAAAGAGCCGGCCAGCGTGTTTGATCTCTACGGCCAGGACGCCAAAACACCGGGCACCTTCGCCGCCAATTGTCTCCTGGCGCGCCGGCTCGCCGAGCGAGATGTCCGCTTCATCCAGTTGTATCATCGCGACTGGGATCACCACGACCAGTTGCCCAAGGGCATCACCACGCAATGTCGCCAGGTGGACCAGGCCGGTTTCGCTCTGGTGCAGGACTTGAAGCAACGAGGACTGCTCGATGACACGATCGTCATCTGGTCCGGTGAATTTGGCCGCACTCCGATGTCCCAGAGCAACACCGCCTATGACACCTACGGTCGCGACCATCACATGAAGGCTTTCACCGCGTGGGTGGCCGGGGGCGGTTTCAAGGCCGGCGCGCTCATTGGAGCCACCGACGATCTGGGCTATGCGGTCACGAAAGATCCCGTGCCTGTCCATCACTTCCACGCGACCGTCCTGCATCTCATGGGCATCGAACACACCAAGCTTGTCTATCGTTCCCAAGGTCGCGATTTTCGGCTGACGGATGTGCATGGCAACGTGGTGAGGGCGCTGCTGACTTGATGCCGTCCGGCCGTGTGCCATTCATCTGCAATCAGCCGGCCGACTCGTCCGAGCAGACGGAATAGGATATCCATCGACGCGCGGTTCTGGTTTAACCAGCGCATGAAAACAGCAGTCCCGGCTTCATCATTCGCCATCCGTCCTTCGTAATTTTCCATGGCCCACCATCCCCATCTCTCCGCCCGGCCCGATCCCACGCTGACCGCGAAGCCGCGCACCACCTGGGAGATCATCCGGCGCGTGTCGGTGTATCTGCGGCCCTACAAACTGATGGCCGCCGGGAACATCGCCTGCGCCTTGCTCTCGCTGGCCTTCGCCTTCGCCTATCCCAAACTCACGCAGCACCTGATTGACGACGTGATCGGCGGCGGAAAAACGGCCGCCCTCGCGCCGGTGATGCTTGGATTGCTCGGCGCGTTCCTGCTGCGCGACCTGTTCAACAGCCTGCGCATCCGCATCAACAATGTTTTCGAGCAGAACGTCATTTTCGACATGCGCCGCGAGGTCTATGCGCGGCTGCAGCGGCTTCCGGTGAATTACTTCGACCAGCGCGCCTCCGGCGATCTCATGACGCGCGTGATCGAGGACGTGAATTCGGTGGAGCGCGTGCTGATCGACGGCACCGAGCAGGGCACGGTGGCGGTTCTGAGCATCGCGGGCGTGCTGGGCTTTTTGTTTTACACCAATGCGTCGCTGGCCGCCGTGGCGTTGATTCCCCTGCCCCTGCTGGCCGGCGGCGCGCTGGCCTACACGCTCACCGCGCACCGCCGCTACCGCGCCCAGCGCGAGGCCAGCAGCGCCATGAACGCGCTGCTCATGGACAACCTGCAGGGCGTGCGCCAGATCAAATCGTTCGGACGCGAGACG
>CAMDJH010000077.1 GCA_945900455.1 Akkermansia muciniphila | reverse complement strand
CAACCAACGTGAATTTGACCGGGTATGGACTGAGCGATGATCCGGCCAACCCGTTTCGGTGGAAATTTCCCAGCCTCGACTTACCCCCCGATCGGCGCTTGATCGTCTTCACCGATGGCAAAGATCGCCGGGTTCCGCCCGATTTGTCCCCTCCACCGCCGGGGTTTAACCCGAGCAATCTGATCGGAATGAACTTTTGGGTTGATGCGTCCGATGCCTCAACCCTCCGACTGAACAATGGGCGGCTAACGGAGTGGGTGGACAAGACCCCGCTGGACCCGATGAGCGCAAACGTCGCGGCCCTCAACCCAAAGAATGTCGCCGGAAAGCTCCTGTGGCTCGACGCGACGGATAATTCCCAGTTCACCCTCGTGCAGTCCGCGGTCTCGGTTTGGAAGGACAAGAGTGGACTGGGAAATCATGCGTCGCAGACTTTGAACGGCAACCGTCCACTCCGCCTGACCGCCACGACAGGGTCGCTTAGTTTGGTGCGTTTTGACGGAAAAGACGACTACCTCCTGTTCCAGCGGCGGATGGAGACGATTCGGACCGTGTTTTTCGTCGGAAGGGAGGCCGCTCATATCGATGGCGTGCTCCGTCCAATTCTTGGGGACAGCGAGTTTTATGATTTCGTGCGCGGGAGAACCGGCGAACTGCTCGGAGACTATTTTGGCGCGAGCCCTGGCGGAACCAATGGCACGTGGCGTCTCAACGGGACGCGCGTGCTACCATTAGACACCCGTTTCCCGGTGGGTGCCGACTCCAGCCTGAACCTTGTATCACTGGTGGCGCCGGCCAACATGCGGGCGAACAATCTCAGTTGGGAACGATTCTTCGTGATCGGCGCCAATCAGAACGAAGTTTGGAACGGAGACATCGCAGAAATCCTCTGCTTCGATCGCGAGTTGTCCGCCGCCGAAGTTGCCGGGATTGAAAAATATCTCCAGCAGAAATGGGGGACCCCCACGCCCCTTGCCGCAGGGACCTCGAACCCGCGTCAGTCGGTCGCCGAATTTCAGCCCGCGGCCGTTGTCGATCCACTCACCGGCCAGCGGGGTATCCAGTTCGACGGAATCAATGATGCCATGGGGATGGGTCTGAGTCCGCTCCGGACCGTTTTCTGGGTTGGGCGCGAAGCGGAGACAGCGACCGACAATTACCGCCCCATCCTCGGAAGCACCATACGATACGACTTCGTGCGGGGTCCCAATCGCGCCATTTTTTATGATGGGCAACATTCCGTCTCGGTTAATGGGCAATCCGTATCTCCCGAAAGCACCCCACTACCGCCCGGACGGGTTCTTCTGAGTGTGAGGACGACGCATGACACTCATGTCGACAACTTGGCGGCAGACCGCCCCAGCGATCTGCTGGGTCGCTATTGGCACGGCGAGATCAATGAAATCATTGCATTCAACCGGGCCTTGACCGAACCGGAGCGGGTGCAGATGGAGGTTTATCTGACTCGCAAGTGGCGGCTCCCGGCGAAAAACCTCCACGCGAATTTCAAACTCGAAGGCAAGGGGGAAATCCTGCGGCTGACGAGACCCGACGGTTCAATCGCGGATTCGACTCCACCGATAGAATCGCGGTCGGACGTTTCGTTCGGACGCCCTCCGGGCAGCGCTTCCTGGCAGTGGTACGCCACGCCAGGCCCGAATAGCCCGAACTCGGGAGGGGCGACAGCGGGGGTCGTCCCCATGCCCATCTTGAGCCCATCGCCGGGAATGTATACCGGACTGGTCAAGGTCAGCTTTATGACCGCTAATTTACCGCCCGGCAGTACCATCGAATATACGACGGACGGTTCACCGCCTGGCCCTGGAAATCTCGCGACTCGAACCTATACCGTGCCGCTGACATTTGTCACAAGCACCGTCCTCCGGGCCCGTGCTGTGTCGGCGACCCGAGTCCCCAGTCAGATTGCCACCGCCACGTATTTGCTGAACCCCCCCCCCGGCCTGCCCGTGGTATCGCTGGCCACAACCAGCTCCAATCTGTTCGACCCCTCCTGGGGAATGTACGTCGCCGGCCGTGCTCCCTCCCCCGCCCTTCCCAGCGTCGGAAGCGAAAACTGGAACCAGGCCTGGGAACGCCCGGTGCACGTGGAGTTCTTTGAAACAAACGGGGTGGCGGGCTTCGAGCTCGACTGTGGTTTGGGAATCTACGGAGGTTTTTCACGCACTCTGCCCCAAAAATCTCTCTGTCTTCGTTTCCGAGACAGGTATGGCAGCCAGAGCCTGACGTATCCCCTCTTCCCAGGTTCGACAGTCGATGAATTTGATTCGTTAATTCTCCAAAACGCCGGTAACGACTGGTCGGAATCAATGCTCCGTGACGATCTCGCCGAATCCCTGGGGGCTGAGATTGGACTCGAAACTCAGGGATATCGGCCGGCTCATGTCTACATCAACGGCCAATACTGGGGAATCCATGCAATCCGTGGACGGGACGATGTGGCGCATCTTGCCCGACACACCAAGGTGCCGGCCTCTCAGATTAGCCTGCTGAAGGATGAAGACGAGGTGTTCGGAGGAACCCGCGACGATTACGACAGGCTCGTATCCCAGGTCGACGAAATGTATGACACGCTCGCAGGCTCACCTGAAAACGAAGCCCTGTATGCAGCCGCCTCCAGTCACATGGATGTCGATAATTACATCGACTGGCTCTGCACCGAGTTGTTCGCCGACAATGGCGACTGGCCCGGCCACAATGTCTTGACGTGGCGCGATGATCGGCCTGGCGGGAAATGGCGCTGGGCACTGACCGATCTGGACGCGGGTTTCACCCCGAGTGAACTGTATAATCCAGGTCAAGAGGACAGTTTTCTCTTTGTGTTTGGGCCCGTCGAGGTCGAGGGCCTGCTCGCACGGTCCGTGGCGTTTACGCGCGGATTAGTAAAGAACAACGCGTGGCGGATACGGTTTGTCAATCGCCTCGCTGACCTCCTGAACACCTCCTTTGCTCCGGAACACACGGTGCCAAAACTCGAGAAACTCCGGGCCCGCCTCGCCTCAGGGATGCCGGCGCACATTCAACGGTGGGCCGGGCCGTTCACTGGCTTTGACACAATCGGGTCAGTCCAGAATTGGACGACGCGTGTGAACATTGTCCGCAGCTTTCTCACCAACCGTCCGACGGTGCTCCGCTCGATCATTTCCGCACGCCTGCCGATCGACGGCTCAGTCCGGGTCACCCTGGGCGCAACGCTCGGTGCCGGCCTGGGTTCCCTGCAATTCAGCACACTGAACTTTCAAGCCGCAGACTTGCCCTGGTCCGGCCTCTACTTTCTGAGATCACCCGTGGAAGCCCGCGCTACACCGGCCCCGGGCTACCGTTTCATTGGATGGCAGGGCCGCACGGAAACTAACAATCCACTCGTCTTCGCCATGGACCGCGACACGTTCGTCACGCCGCTGTTTGGATTGGATCCTAACTTCGACTTTAGTTCGCTAATCCCTCAACCGCATGCGCTGGCCCGCGGTCCGTACTCCCTGACAGCCTGGGCTCCTGATTCCCCCGCCGGGACGTATCCCGCCTCCATGCGGTTCATGCAGACTTCTGTCAAGGATCCGGACATCGCCACCAAGGGAGAGGCGGTCTGGACGAATCGGTACGATTTAACCGATCGCAGTCGAATTCTCGGATTAGGGGCCGATGGATTTGCGTTCCTCAACACCTCCGATCCCCAGTCCCCGGTTGAGGGTTTCGCCAGCAGCGCCCTCCTCGCGCTGCGAACGGATCAGGCGACCAACATACAGGTTTCGTGGACAGGCGGCACCGCCGTCACCAACCCGCGCCCGTATGCAATTCGGCTGCAGTGGCGGGTCGGAACGGATGGCCCATTCAATTCTGTGCAGGGCCAAGACGGGTTGCCGGTCGAATACGTTGCCAGCAGCAGCCCGGGTCATTCTCAACGCTTCGGGCCGGTCACCCTCCCCGTCGCCGCGGAGAGTCAGCCGGTCATCCAACTGCGTTGGAAATACTATTCGCTGGCCAGCGCCGCCCCCGCCGGAGGCAGACCAGAACTGCGCGTCGGCGACGTCTTGGTCACTGCCAGCTCGACCTTCGAGCCCACGAAAACCAGCTTCGGCCATTTCAATCCCGCCACCGGCTCGGTCACTCTCAATTTTGACGGCCCTGCCAATCGTCGGGTTGGCCTCTTTGCCTCGATCGATCTCACCCACTGGGATCCGGTGGCATCCGGCACTTCGGATGCGTCCGGTTTTGCGGCGCTGTCCCACAATCCCACCGGCGCCCCAGCCCAATACTACCAGATCCGACTCATGCCCTGAGTTGCGGTCCGATCCCAACGGTGCGCTCCGCCGCTCGCAGGGTGTTCGCGAGCAGCATCGCGATGGTCATCGGGCCAACGCCACCCGGGTTCGGGGTGATTCGGCCCGCCTTGGGCTGAACTTCTGCGTAGGCGACATCTCCCACCAACTTCGTACCCGTCTTCGATCCGGGATCCGGCACACGGTTGACCCCGACATCGATGACCACGGCCCCTGGCCGGATCATGTCTGCCTTGAGAAACTCCGGCACACCCATCGCCGCAATGATGAGGTCGGCTCGTCGGCAGTGCGCCGTCGTATCTCGCGTTCCGCTATGGACAACGGTAACCGTGCAATTCGCATGACGTGCCTTTTGCATGAGAATGGCTGCCATCGGTTTCCCGACGATATTGCCGCGCCCAAGGATGATCACTTCGGCCCCGTCGAGCGGAATCTGCGAGCGAATCAGCAGTTCATGAACGCCGGCCGGAGTGCAGGGGAGAAAACCGTCGGGATCACCGAGCATGAGCTTTCCAACATTTAACGGATGGAAACCGTCCACGTCCTTGGCGGGTGACACGGCCGAGTAAACCGCCGGAGCATCGATGTGCCGCGGCAACGGGGCCTGGACCAGAATGCCATGATAACGATCATCGCGGTTCAGGCGATCGATGAGTTGGAGCAATTCAGCCTGGGACGTCGAAGCAGGTAAGACATGAGTCGTCGAAAAAATGCCAACCTCCTTTGACTTTTTCTCCTTCATTCCGACATAGACTTGGGATGCGGGATCTTCGCCCAAGCGAATAAATGCCAGACCGGGGCGCAGTCCGCGCTCGGCGAGCAGGGTCGTCCGGCGGGCGGTCTCCGAATGGATCTCTTGAGCAATCGCCCGGCCATCGATGAGATTGCCGGGAGACATCAGTAGTCGAGCGCCTCAATCTTTTGCACCCGGAGAATGGGGGTCTTGGGCCAGCGAGGGTCGATCCATTCCTCCCCGGTCAGCACGACGTGTTTTTTGCGGAACGGATCGAGATCGATCTTCGGGTCGTCGGTGAACAAGAAGTTAATCAAGCCCTCGCGCCGACGAAAGCTTCTCAATTCGAGATAACTGGGAGCCTGGACACTCCAGGTACTACCGATCAAGCCCTCACGGTTCACCACGCGGGGACCGGGCTCCGGTTGGCCCTCAACACTGGCCACTCGAGGTTGGACAGCGGTCGGATTGCTGACAGGTCGTGCAACCGGTACCGATTTGTAGGGTGCCGGTTCGACGGGTGCGATTTCCGCCGGCAAAGTTTCCCCGGCTGTTGGGTTTGATGCCACCACCGGGGTGTCTATGACCGAAACAAGCGGAGGTGTCACGGACTCGACGGGCTGGGGTGCAATGACTTGGGGCCGAGCCCGGGGTTTGGGATTAACCACTACGGGGGGCGGTGTGCTCGTGGCGGAACGACTCACCGCGGCCCGTTGCGCACCGGTGGCGAGCAAGTCAACGGCCATATAGGCGACGCAGCCGGCCGGGGCCTCAATTTGCATCCAACCGTCTTCGCTCCGGATTTCGCTCACCACCGTTCCCTTGGGAATCTGACCCAGTTGACTGAAATTCTTGCCGGGACCAGCCCGCAAATTGATTCGATCAACCTTCACCTTCCTCGACTTCGGATCAATGAGGTTGGCCGCCAGCCAAACGGGGACGTGCTCGGGCATTTCGATCCGGGCCCACTGGCGTGGTTCTCCGGCGCGAGCCTCCGGGTCCGCCTGCTCGGCCAAGACGTTAACCGTAGCCCCCTGCTTCAAGTGGGTCAGCACCTCGGAATGTGCAGACGGTTGGGCTCGAACCTTGGCCCGATTCAGCCGGACGACCGCTGGGGTGGCAGCCGCCCAAGCACTAGAACTGACGCCAGGCAAGCCGGTGCTGAGCAGGCCGACGACGAGGAGGATACGCAGTGAAAAAGTCATGAACGGAAATGCGAATGAACCCGATGCGGCAAAGTCCGGCAGAGGCTCGGATTTCAAGCGAGTCCGCGCAAGAGAGATTTCAGCTCCGCGGGGGTCATCACCCGCCATTTTCCCGATTTGAGTTCCCCCAGTTTGATGGGTCCGATCTGCACCCGGCACAATTCGACCACCTGATGGCCCAGTGCTTGGAATAGCCGACGAACCTCCCGATTCTTGCCTTGGGCCAATTCCACTTCGACGATGCTATGGGAATTGTTAGCGGAAACCAGACGCGCTTTCTCCGCCTTGAGCAAATCGCCCGCCTCCTCAATGCCTGCGGTGAACCGGCCAAGACCAGCGCCGGAAACCCGACCTTCCACGACGGCCACATAGGTCTTGCGAACATTGTACCGTGGATGGGTGAGCTTTAGGCCGAATTCCCCGTCGTTGGTTAGAAAAATCAGCCCTTCACTGTCGCGATCCAGACGGCCAACGGTGAACAAGTTTCCCCATTCCCGGGGTAGGAGATCCCCCACGATATTCCTCTGCTCGGGATCGCTCCGCGTGCAAAGAAAACCGCGCGGCTTGTTCAGGGCCACGTATAACTTCCGGCGTGCCCGCACCGGTTTACCCCCCACGATCACCTGATCGCGAGCCGCATCGACCTTCACGCCAAGCTCGGTAACGACTCGGCCGTTTACTTTTACCTCGCCGTCGATAATGAGACGTTCCGAAGCCCGGCGGGAGGCAACTCCGGCCTCGGCAAGAAATTTTTGAAGACGAATCGGCATGAAAGAAAAAAAGACCGAGCCAAACGTGGCCCCGGCTGTTCCGTAGCGCAATTCCCGAAAGTCGAACGGCTCGTGCCGCTCGGCTTCTGCTACTCGGGCGGACGGGTCTTCCGCAGACCGGTTACCCGGTCCCCGTCCTTCCATTGATTGCGCCCCTTAAGCAGCGCGACCCGCTCAAAGCGTTTGAGTACATTGCGTTTGGCGCCGGTGGTACCGGTGGCCCGGAGACTTCGATGCTGCGACATAAATCGTGATTTTGGGGCGGAAACCTGAGTTGCCGCCAGTTGGCTCCGCCGAAGCGGAGCAGTGTGTCTAGCACACTCGGGGCCGTGTGCAACAGGGTTATTTTTGCGGGTCTGGATTCCCCCAGGACGCGCCCTTCCGTTCTTGCACGTCAAGAAACGGAGGGACTTGGCAAAATGGAGAGCGTCGAGACGTTCACGGCCACCATGCTGAAGCCTTCGATTCCAGACGGCTTTCAACCGCGGACAAAAAGTCGGCTCAGCGCCCGCTTTGGGTCTTCCAATAAAAGCTCGTGAAGCAGGGATTCAACACTCGCCGCCTTTTCCTGGAGCCGCCCGGCCGCCACCAACGCGATCCCAAATCCGATCGCCGCCAGCCCGAAAAACGCACCGTATTGATTCCACTCCATCCCAAAGGCGTGTCCCCGACGAGTCCCCACTGCGTCAATCATCAATCCCCACACCACCGGTGCGAGTCCCAGAGCCAGGTTCAGAACGACCGAAAACAGAGCGAAAAAATGACTTCGGCCCGCCTTGGGCGCGGTCAGCATGGCCAAGCGGTTCGTGGCGGCCAAGAAAACAGCGTTTGCCAGTCCGAGAACCCCTAGGAGCGCCGTCGTCCGCACTAGCGTGGTCTCAACAACCCCAGCCGCCTGCAACATCCAACCCACCGAAAGCCCGATGCCCAACAGCAGCGTCAGAATGACTGCCGGCTTGCTCCCGAGTCGGTCTAGACGTTTTCCGGCCACCCAAGTTGAGACCGTGCCGCCGACAAAAAAGGCAACCATAGCCCACAAGATCGCCCCGTCCTTCAGCCCGGCATGGCTCCGTAGAAACGCCACGATGAACGTCGGGAGTCCCCCATAGGCGACGGCCCAGGCCAGATTCAGCCAAAGGATGCGCCGGAAGGGCGGATACGCTGCCAGTTCCTTCCAGGGCACCGGTCCCCGGGCCGTCGCCTCTTCGTGCGGGATCAGGACATCTGGGACACGCTTTAGAAAGGACAGGCTGATGCCGCCAACCACGGCGCTAAACAGGAAAACCAGCGCGAATCGGATCTCCGCCCCCCCTTCACCCAGAAGGCTCGCCGCTAACGCAAATGCCACGGCACCCGCTAAATTCACGCAAAATTGCTCCCGGGTAAGGTACTGGCCTCGAAGGCCGCTCGGCACAAGCTCCGTAATCCACGGCAGCCATGCACAACTCGAAATACCCCGTAGCAAGTTGAAAAAAAACAGGACCGCCAACACCAGGGTCAATCGCGTGTTCGCATCCAGAAAGCCCGCCGTGAGCGGAATCACCGCGAGCACAAAGATGAACAGGACGCGCGCCGACCATCCGTTCATCATGAAGCGCTTGTACCCCACTCGCGGCACATATTGAGCCGCCGGGAGTTGAAAGATCACCAGCAACGGCATCATCCCGGCCAGTATCCCCAACACCGTCGCGCTGGCACCGAGTTGACGCCCGTACAGAATGATCGGACTGCTCAACACGATCTGCGAGGACAGGCCGTTGAAAATCGCAAATCCGTAGGCGTTTCCCAACCCGAATGGCGCCACCGCCCGGGTTTCGTCCTTCGCCGGCGGATTCCGGCGATCAACTTTATCATTCACCGCCGTCAGCAAAGCCGGAGTTCTCCTTCGCGGCGAGCGACAAATCACAACGGCTTCATTCAGATCAATATCTCTTTTACAACCTTGCCCGCCACGTCGGTGAGTCGGAAATCACGACCGCTGTGGCGGTAGGTGAGGTGTTCGTGATCGATGCCGAGTAGGTGAAGCAGGGTGGCTTGAAAGTCATGCACGTGGACCGGATTCTCGACGACGTGGTAGCCGAAATCGTCGGTGCCACCGTGAACATGGCCCCGCTTGACACCTCCGCCGGCCATCCAGACGCTGAAGGCATTCGGATGATGATCGCGGCCTTCCTTGCCCACCGTGCTGCCCCGCCGGACTTCGCCCATCGGTGTGCGGCCGAACTCGCCGGCCCAGATCACCAGCGTGTCGTCGAGCAGCCCGCGCTGCTTGAGATCCCGGAGCAATCCGGCGGTGGGTAGATCGGTCATGTCGCAGTTGATCTGAATGTGTTTGTTCAACTCGCTGTGATCATCCCAGGTGGAGTGGAAGAGCTGCACAAATCGCACGCCCCGTTCGATCATGCGACGTGCGAGCAGGCAGTTCGTCCCGAATGGCCGCGTGACTTCCTTTTCGAGACCATAAAGAGCCTTGGTCGCGGCCGTTTCGGCCCGGAAGTCGAGCAATTCCGGTGCGGCGCTCTGCATGCGAAACGCGAGTTCGTAGCTCGCAATGCGCGAGCCGATTTCGGCATCGCCCGTGGCTCGCTGGTGCATTGCATTCAGATCGCGCAATACGTCAAGTCGCGCGCGTTGCGCCGTGGCATCGATGCCGGGCGGGTTCGACAAATGCAGCAGCGGGTCGCCCGCACTACGAAAGGTGACGCCACGATACGTCGAGGGCATGAACCCGTTCCCCCACAAAGCGCTGCCTGCATCCACCCCTTTGCCGGAGTTCGACAGCAGAACGACATAGCCGGGCATGTCCTCGCTCACGCTGCCGAGTCCGTAGTTCACCCAGGAGCCCATGCTTGGATTGCCGAACAATGGCGTCCCGCAGTTCAGCAGCAACTGCGCGGGATCGTGGTTCGCCTGCTCACCACGCATCGAGCGGATGACGCACAATTCATCCGCCAGCGCTCCCGTGTGCGGTAGCAGGTCGGAGAACTCAATCCCGCTCTGCCCGTGGCGGCGGAACGTTCGGGGACTCGCCATCACCGTCTCCAATACACCGCCGGTGGCGCTTTTTTTCGCTGGCGTCAGCGACGCCGGCATCGGCTGCCCATGAAGTGCCGCCATCTTCGGCTTCGGATCCAACAAATCAAGATGCGACGGCCCGCCCGCCATGAAGAGGAAGATCACCCGCTTTGCTTTCGCCGAAAAATGCGGCAGCGGTGAATCCGCCAATCCGTCCCGCTCCAGCAACGGCCACAGCGCCATTGCCCCCAATCCGTGCGATGCGCGGGCAAGCAGTTCGCGGCGGGAAAAATATTCGGCGCGGGGCGACGGCTTCATGGGATCATTCTCGGTTCACAAATTCATCAAGGTTCAGAAGCACACTGCAAAGAGCGGTCCAGGCCGCGTGTTCGGCAGGGTTGGCTTCCCCGGCATCCGCTGTGAGTGTGCGCGCCGCGTTGGCATCGGTTGCAAAGGCGGCTCGTTGCTCACTGAAATAAACGAGCAGGCGTCGGGACTCGTCGGACTTCGGTATTCGGGAGAGCGTCAGCCGAAAGGTCAGGTCGAGCCGCTGCTCGGAAGTGCCGCGGGCTTCCCGAAGCACGCGGGACGCGAGCGCTTGGGCGGCCTCGACGAACACGGGATCGTTGAGCAGAGTGAGGGCCTGCAGCGGCGTGTTCGATCGCTCGCGCCGAGCGCAACTGCGGCTGGTGTCCGGGAGATCAAACGTAACGAATTGCCCAAACGGCGAGGTGCGCTGGATGAAAGTGTAGATCCCACGGCGATAACGATCCGCTCCCGTGCTGGGTACCCATTTATTGTCGTAACCTTCCTTCGACACGCTCTCCGGTTGCGGAGGCCTCACACTCGGTCCGCCGAGGGTTCGGGAAAGTAATCCACTCACGGCGAGCGCCGAATCACGCACGGTTTCGGCGGAGAGACGCAGCCGCGCCTGTCGAGCGAGAAGCGCATTGTTAGGATCGCGCACCGCAAGTTCAGGACGCGCCTGGGAGGATTGCCGATACGTGCGCGACGTGACCATTACGCGGAGCATGTCTTTGATGCTCCACTGGCGTTGTTGAAATTCCACCGCCAGCCAGTCGAGCAACTCCGCATGCGATGGTGGATCCCCCCGCACCCCAAAGTTCTCCGAAGTGGCCACGATGCCGCGCCCAAAAAGCTCCTGCCACAGGCGGTTCACCGTCACACGGGCGGTCAATGGATGCTGCGGCGAGACCAACCAGCGCGCCAACCCGAGCCGATCCTCGGTGTTGCCCGCCGCAAACGCAGGCAGCGCTGCGGGAGTGCCGGCCTTCAACACGTCCCCTTGCCGGCGAAAATCGCCCCGAATGTGGAGGTGCGTTGGACGTGGCTGTGTTGTCTGGACCACCGCCGGAGCACGGCTGATCACCGGCAGTTCCCTCTGCAACGCGTCAAGCCGGGTGCGAATTTCGCTCGCGTGGATCGCCTGGAGCCTCGCGCTGTATTCCTCGGGAGCGTGGGCAAGAAAGTAATCCAGCAGCCGGTCCCGTTGATCCAGCGTGCGCTGCGCCAGTGGGGTCTTGATGATGTGGACGCCTTCAAGCTGCCCTTCGCCCTGGCCTTGGCCCCAGGTGAGTCCGAGCACTTCCAGGGAGCGCTGCCAGGCAAAAGTCGCCTCGTTGTTAGTCTCCGCGTCGAGGAGTCGCCGCTCCCAATCGGCCTGCATCTCGGCGAGCGATGCAACTGCCGGGGCCAGGATCTCGGCGCGCTTTCGATCATGCTCCGGTCGGGCTCGCTCCCACGGCGCGCGTTCGCCGGGTAACGGCGCCGTGAGGTTCACCTCGTCGGCGTTGTTGAAGAATGCGTAGAGTTGGTAGAATTCATGCTGCGAAATCGCGTCGAACTTGTGGTCGTGGCACTCCGCACACCCAACGGTCAGCGCCATCCATGTCGTGCCCAACATCGATGTGCGGTCGATAACCTGCCGCACGCGGTACTCCTCCAGATCCGCGCCGCCCTCGCGATTGCTCAGCGTGTTGCGCAAAAAGCCCGTGGCGATCTTTTGCGATGCGGACGCTTCCGGCAACAGATCCCCCGCAAGCTGCTCAATCGTGAACTGATCAAACGGCATGTCGCGGTTGAACGCATCCACTACCCACTGCCGGTAACGCCACGCCATCGGCCGCAGGAAGTCCTGCAAATAGCCGTCGCTGTCCGCATAGTGCGCCAGATCGAGCCACCAACGCGCCCAACGCTCACCGAAATGCTCCGAAATCAGCAATCGATCCACCACGCGCTCGTAGGCGTCACTGCGTCCATCATGGACGAACGCATCCGCCTCCAAGGGCGAGGATGGCATCCCAATGAGATCCAAACTCAATCGCCGGATTAAGGTCGCGCGATCCGCTTCCGGTGACGGCGCGATCGTGTCCCTTGCCAGGCGATCGCGAATAAAACGATCAATGGGATGATCCACAGACGCCACCACCGGCGGCTCGACTCGTCGCGGCGGAACTAAGGACCAATGCGTTGCGCGGCCCGCGCCTGGCTCCACCCGACGCGGCAATGGGTCCGCCGCCGTCGAGGTAAGCTGCCCTCCCGCCTGCTTCGGTCGCGCGCGTTCATCCGACTCAGCCGGCAGACTCAGCAGGAACCCAAATTGCAGAAGCAGTATCAGCAACCCCATCTGCGGTCGTCCGGAATCTCTGGAGCATCGAACCATCGGCACAATATCCAATCTAGCCCGCCACTCACGCCACTCACGCCCTGTGCGCCTTTTGCCTTCGGCCGGCGGGCCTCCGACCTGCGGAAATCTCAATCCACCGAAACCTTCACCACCACTTTGAACACGGTCGCCGACTCCTCCCACTCCACGCACGGCGCGTGTGCATCCTGAGGAAACAGAATCGCAAAGTGACCGGCACTCAAATGCAATGGAGTGACGTCCGGCACCAGCTTCCAGAGCGCTGCTTCTTTGGCTTCATCGTAAGCCATCGTCTGTTCTTTCATCGCTGCGAGCGGAGCCCAAAGGATCGTCTCCCGCCCGCGGTAGACGAATTGCACATCGATATATTTCCGATGCGCTTCGAAGAGCGCGCTATCGAGTGGCTTCGTGGCATACGCCTGCACCAATGCGAAGGTGCGATCCCCATCAATCTCATGACGCCCCAGAGATTGAGTTCCATCCACGGTGCGGAGGAAAGCAAATGCCTTCGCAAAACGGGGCGAGAGAACTTCGTAGCGCGAGCAGTTGTCGAGGGTGTCTTGGATCATGGCTTTCGGTGGCGTGAATGTGAACGGCGGCCGGTCCTAGGATCATCGATCCCGGATCCATTCTGCAATGACTACCTTACGCCTCCAAAGAAAAGGAATCGGTCAATAGTATTGTAGTATTTCGAAATACTACAATACTATTGACCGACCCCTTTTCGATTTTGGCTTCATTTCAGGGTCTTGTGCGGGTGCGGTGCGGGCGTCATATTGTCCTCGGTATGCGCTCGCGCCGTGGATGAAGACTCCTCTTTTCAGATTTGTTCGACGATCGCGGGCTGGCTTCACGCTCGTGGAGCTGCTGGTGGTCGTCGCCATTATCGGTATCCTGGCCTCCCTCCTCCTCCCGGCGCTCGGGAATGCGAAGGGGCAAGCCCGCCGCGTGAACGAGATCGCCTCGGCTAAACAGGTCATTCTGGCGTGGCAACTGTACGCCGACGACCACCTGGGTGTGGTCCTACCCGGCTATCGCTACGGCTACACGGCGAATGATTTTTCCGGAAAGCCGGTGACGCATCCAATTAACGCCCGCTATCCATGGCGTTTAGCACCGTACCTCGGAAATAATTTCAACGTGATCTACGCGAACGAAAATCGAGCTCTGCTCGAACAGTTTCAACGGATGGAGGACAAATCTCTCGGGATCTATGCGGCCAGTGTCTTTCCGTCACTTGGGATCAATTCCGTTTTTGTCGGCGGCGACGATCTCGAACTGCCACCGGACGCGAAAACCATGGGCGCCTTCGACGACTTTTGTGTTCTGAACGAATCCCAGGTCCGTCGCCCGACGCAGTTAATGGCGTTTGTTTCCGCGCGCGGCCCTTCGCCGTTCGAAGCCAGCAAGATTGTCCAGGGCTACTACAAGGTGGATCCGCCCTACCTCATTGCGCGGCAGTGGTCGGTGTCATGGAATCCGGAGGACGGTCCGAAGGCTTGGGGATTCGTACATCCGCGACATCGATTACAGGCGATTGCTGCGATGACGGACGGGCATTCCGAAGGACTGAAGAGGCACTCGCTTCAGGACATGCAATTCTGGGCCAACACGGCCGATAAGCCGGACTGGGTGCTCACACCGCATCGATGAGATCGCGTCAACGAAACTGGCGGTAGAAAAGTACAGCGGACATCGTGAAACCGATCATCATTATGAGTCGTCGCACCTGGGATTGGGGAATTTTCTGGGAAAAGTGGGCGCCGGCAAAATAGCCGATCACCGCTCCGACGGTCATCACGGAGGCCTTGGGAAGGTCCACCAAGCCTGAGAACAGGAACCATCCGGACGCGACCACATTAATGAGGGCGCTGAAAACCATCTTGGCCGCGTTCATCTCATGAATATTGCGGAAGCCTAGAAATCCCAGCGCCGCCAGCATGAGTATGCCGATGCCGGCGCCGAAGTAGCCGCCATAGACGGAGACGAGGAACTGAAAGGCGAGCGCGACGGCAAGGACTCCCCACCGGGGTTTTTCAGCGGTTTCCCGTGCCGTCTCGGCACGAGTCAGCCGGCGAACCGCACCCTGTGCGACAAACAATACCGAGGCGAAAAGTACCAAAAACGGAACAAGCTGGCCGAAAATTTTGTCGCCGCCACGGGTCAGGAGTAGGCAGCCAACCGCTCCGCCGGCGAGACTGACGGGAGCGAAGCGAACGAGCCAGGGGGCGATGGCAGGCATGTGGCGTCGATATCCCCAGAGACTTCCCGATGTTCCGAGCATGAGCGCGAGCGTACTCGTGGCATTGGCGACGGTTGGAGCGCAGCCGAAGAATAGCAGCGAGGGGAAGGTGAGCAGGGTCCCGCCGCCGGCGATTGCGTTGATGGCACCGGCAATCATGGCAACGGCAGCGAGCGAGAATAATTCTACCAGCGACATGGGAGGATTCCGAATGGGCGGAGGCGTTCGTCGGTGGGACCTTAACGTTCCGGTCGTGAGTCGCGGTTGAGCAGGTCCGAAACCGCCTGACGCGGCTCCTTTCCGCCGTACAGCATTCCATGCACCTCGCTGACAATGGGTGCGTAGAGCGAGTGCTTTTCGGCTAGGGCGAGTGCGGCGCGGGTGGTGGGATGGCCCTCGACGACGTTGGGGCTTGTGGCCAGGATTTGATCCAAGGGTTCGCCACGTCCGAGGCGTTCGCCCAGTGTCCGATTCCGGCTCAGCTTGGAAAAGCACGTCACCGTGAGGTCGCCGAGTCCGCTCAAACCCAGGAATGTTTCCGCCTTCGCGCCGCAGGCGACGCCCAGGCGTGACATTTCCACGGTACTCCGAGTCAGGAGAGCGGCCTTGGAGTTGTCGCCGAATCCGAGTCCGTCGCAAACACCGGCGGCGATGGCCATGACATTTTTCAGAGCCCCCCCCAATTCCACACCGGCTAGATCATCGCTCGTATAGACTCGAAAGGTCGGTCGATGAAACCAGGTTTGCACATCTTGAGCTGCGGCCGGATCCCGGCTGGCGGCGACCACGGCGGTGGGCACTCCCCGGGCCACTTCGAGTGCGAGAGACGGCCCGGAGAGAGCGGTGATCCGGGCGGCGGGCATTGTTTCACGGAGGATGCCGCACATGGTTTGTCCGCTGTCGAATTCAATCCCCTTCGTGACACTCACGGCGGTGCCCGAGAATTCGCCGATGCGGCTGGAAATCTCCCGGAAGCAACGAGACGGCACGGCAAGAACCACGACCTCGGCCTCCTGAATCGCGGCGATGAGGTCCGCCGCATACCGCCACGAATCCGGGAGTTCAACTTCCGGCAAGTGCCGTCGGTTCCGCCGGTTGCGCTCCATTTCCGCCAAGCGTTCGGGATTATGGCCCCAAACGGTGACTTGATGTCCATTTTGGTGCAGCAACAAGCCGAGGGCTGTGCCCCAGGCGCCGGCTCCAACCAGGGTTATGTTCATTGTATGGCTGCGGATTCCATCGAGTGAGGGCCAATCGCGGCGAGGGGGCGGACGGAATCAGGATTCCGGCGGCTTGGCCTGACCGATTCGGTTTTCTTTCCCCGCCATCAATCGTCCGATATTGGATCGATGCTTAAAAAAAGCGAGCGCGGCCAAGACCGCCGCCAGCCAGACGAGACGCGGGTCATTTTGGGTCAACCAAGCGGCGAGGGGAAGAATCAGAGCGGCGGCCAGGGACGCGAGCGAGACATAGCTTGTGAAGGCGAGCAGCACGAGAAACGTGACTAAGGCGATGCCGAATGCCATGGGAAGCAGACTGGCGAGAACACCCGCGGAAGTCGCGATCCCTTTGCCACCTCGAAATCTCAACCACGGTGTATAATTGTGTCCCAAGACCGCGCACACGCCTCCCAGAATAGGCAGCCAGACCCAGGAGTCCGGTGGCTTGATTCCTTTTGCGAGAAACCATTGCGCCATAAGAACGGGCACCCCGAGCACAGCAACCACACCCTTCAGTGCGTCCACGGCAAGGACGAATAAGCCGGGACCCTTGCCCAGCACTCGAAAAACGTTGGTTGCGCCAATATTGCCGGAGCCAACAGCGCGGATATCCACCTTGAACAGGCGCGCCACCAACAATCCCGTGGGGGGAGACCCCGCCACGAAGGCGATGAGGGCGGTCACAATGAAGGGCCAGCTAGGCATCACCCCGCGAGTTTAGTTCATCAACGAGAGTGAGACGACAAGAATGCGTCGGCCCGGGCAACAACGTCGGCATGGATCTGACTCGATTCGGATGCTGTCACCGCTGGGCAGTCGAGCACGGGCGATTCCAAGGCCTAGCAGCTGCAGGGTGCTGGATCCGTTGACAGATACCATGTCCCGACCGGGACATTTTATGTGTAGCAATGGCCAATCTCCAAGCCCGGCGCATCGGCGCCGGGAAACGGGCAATGGAGGGCACGAAGTCCCGCAGAGATTCGAGTTGAAACGCAAAGTGCCGGGGGGGAGAACCGCGGATTCACACGGATTGACGCGGATAAGAGGAAGCCGTTGCCTCTCACTTTCTGAGTGAGCGCCTGGAATCAGCGTTTATCGGCGTTCATCCGCGGTTCCAAACTCCGGTTCATTGGATTACTGGAAATTCCGAGTTGACGCCCTCGTGAGAAGGCGTAGACGAGCATAGTGCTCCTAGAAATTGATGACGAGGTGTTTGGTCCCCATATCCCAACTGGGGAGGAACTGCAACTCGATCTGGCCATCGGGCTTTTTATGAGCCGGCGGATCACCCTGGGGCGTGCCGCCGAAATTTCGGGTCTGAACCAGACGCAATTTTTGTCCCAGCTCGGAGAGCGCGGGATTCCTCTCCATTATGATACCGAGGATGCAGAACTCGATCTGCGGACGATTGACCATCTCCGCCACAAATGATTGTCGTGGGTGACATTTCCGCACTCACAGCTCTGGCCCGGATCGAGCGGCTCGAGCTCCTTCGGCATTTGCATCGACAGGTGGTTGTCCCCGAGGGGGTTCGGGACGAGTTCGTTCGCTCTCATTCGCGGTTACCGTGGTACATCAAGGTTCAACAACCTACAAATACGGAGCATGTTACCGCCCTTCGTCGCTGGCTGGATTCGCAGGAAGCGGAAGCCATTGCGCTTTACAAGGAGTTGAATGCCGATGTCCTGCTCATGGATGAGCATCTCGGCCGTCGTCTCGCTCACCGCGAAGGTGTCCGCCTGCTCGGATTGCTCGGCGTGCTGCTCCTCGCCAAGCGGGCCGGTCACATTTCGTCGGTCCGCGACGTTGTAATGCAAGTCCGGCGGGCTTGCGGGTTTCGCGTTACGCATGCCGCGGAAGCCCTCATTTTTCACCACGCCGGCGAGTGATCCACTCGATCGATCCGCAGGAACCGGCTTTCGCTGGCGCTCTTTCTCCGCCCGGTTGCCCTGCTCTGCCCCGCGCCGGCGGCGGTGCTCCGAGGTGCATCCGATCCATGCCGAAGTGGTTGCCCGAACCGGCTCGGCTTTGCTTCGCGGCGTCGCGTGCGAATCCTCCCGGGTGGTTCCAGTCGGGAAGGGCCCAATCACGGCATCGACCCGTTTGCACCCGTAACGGGGGTAATTCTGGAAATCGTGAAGATTTTTGTCATCCACGCCAGCCGGCTCTTGGAACCATTTCCGGTCGCCAGCCGCAATATCTCCCGCTACCCTCCTCGAATGCGATTCTCATGCTTGTCGCCTTTGGCTGCGGCCGCGGCCGTGGCTTTGGAACTAGTGCTCGCCTCCGTCCCCGCCATCGCCGGGCCGAAGGTCTCCCTGCAACTGATTGCCGACGGGCTCACCTCCCCACTGGCCTACGCCAGTTTGCCAGACGGGCGGGCGCTCGTGGTAGATCAAATCGGGCAGGTTCGTCTGATCGGGTCGGATGGAAAACTATCTGGCGTCGTCGTGGCCGACATCAAGGCCAAGCTGTCCGCCATCAACCACGGCGCGTTCGACGAGCGCGGCCTTCTTTGCCTGGTTTTGCACCCTGGATTTTCCTCGAGTCGACGCGTCGTTGTTTCGTATACCGCGCCCCTCCGACCCGGTGGGCCGATGGGCTTTGATTGCACGCTGCGCGTTGCCGAATGGACTCTGCCTGCTGGAGAACCCCCAGCCCTCGATACGACTTCGGAACGGATATTGCTCGAAATTGACAAGCCCTTTGCCAATCACAACGGAGGGCGGTTGGCTTTCGGCACAGACGGTTATCTCTATGTATCCGTGGGTGACGGTGGCAACGCCAACGACCTGGGGCGACGCCCACCGACCGGGAACGGCCAAAACCTCGATACACTCCTTGGGAAAATCCTCCGGATCGACGTTAATTCCACGGGGGCCGCGGCCGTTCCGAAGGATAACCCGTTTGCCGATGGGAAAAACGGACGTCCGGAGATTTTCGCGTATGGAATCCGTAATCCCTGGGGCATGAGTTTCGACCGGGGCGGCGATCACGCTCTCTATGTCACCGATGTCGGACAGACGATGTTTGAAGAGTTAAACATTATTAGGAAGGGCGGAAATTACGGATGGTTCCTGCGCGAAGGATTCATCGGTTTTAACCCTCATACCCCAACGAAACCGCCCGCAGACATGCCGAAGACGGGTGTGCTCGGCGAGCCGCTCATCGACCCGATTGCTGTGTATAAAAATGCCAATGGATTCCGGAAGGATCCCGACGCCTACGGCACCAGTGTCACGGGCGGATTTATCTATCGCGGCCGCGATCTGCCCGAGTTGGTGGGACATTATGTCTATGGAGATTGGTCCCGGAGCTTCGTACTGCCCCAGGGTCAACTTCTGGTCGCACGCCGGCCGGCGGCGGGCAGTTCCGATCCGTGGACCGTGGAACCTATTGAGCTGGCAGCCCCGGAGAAACTGGGAGCCTTTGTCGTGGCGTTCGGTCAGGATAACGACGGGGAAATGTATGTAATGACGAACGGGAGCAACAGCTTGACACCCGGCAAGGGCAAAGTCTGGAAGATCCGGCCCCCGGGGGCTCTCTAAATCCAGCCCCCAGGCGGCCTTCCCTGAATTCCCATGAATGATGTTTCCAAAGGTCCGGTGATGCGATTTCTCCAGCGCTGGTTGGTTTTGACCGTGGGAATTCTTGTTGCCAACCATCTCGTGCCCGGAATTCGTTACTCGTCGATCGGTGCCCTCCTGGTGGCTTCGCTCGTGCTCGGCTTCTGCAATGCCTTCGTCCGGCCGATCCTCGTCCTGCTGACCTTTCCGATCATGCTCATAACGTTCGGCCTCTTCTACTTTGTCATCAACGCCGGGTTGTTGTGGACCGTCGGGAGCTTGGTCCGGGGATTTGATGTCAGCGGTTTCTGGCCTGCGTTCTGGGGGGGCCTCGTGATTTCTCTCGTCGGTTGGGTCGTGAATCGCCTGCTTGGAAGTCCGTCCACCGTTCAAGTCGGGACGACCCGACCCGACGGCAAGGGGCGGGTCATTGACGTCTGAATCACGGAGACCGCTTCCCGGCAATCAGGCGGGCGACAGACCGGGCGGCCCCGGGCGTCAAATGGGTGCCGTCGGAGAATGTTGGCAACACTCCCGTCGCTCTCAGTTCAGGACCCAATTCCCACTGGGGCAACGGAAGCTCCCGGGCCAGGTCGTCCGCAAAATCGGCTTCCCGTGCAGTCGGATCTTCCGCTACATCCGCGTGCGGAAAACGAAGCAAGACAACCTGGGCGCCGCGCCGTCGCAGTTCCTGCAATCCCTGTCGAATCACATCGCGATGCCGGGCGCGCTCTGCCGGAGTGCTACGATCCCAGGTGATCGGGAGCGCTGAGCTCGAATGCGCTCCGGCGATGTTCGAGTTCAAGGTGGGTGGAGGTCTCCCGATGTCCAGCGTATCGCTCCGACGCTGCTTCAGCCAGGAATAGAGAAGCGATGAGGGGCGCGCTTCGGCTCGGAGCAGAGCAGTCCGGCGGGCGAGCGAAAAGGTGAAACCCTCGGCGGCATCGAGCAATTGCGCGTCATTGGATCCGGGCGGAATTCCGAGCAGATTCGCCTCGATGAAAACCCGGGTTGGCGCCGCCGACGTTTGCCGAACCAGCAGCTCGATCCCCAGTCGGGGACCCGATCCGTCCAAACCCAAATTGGCGGAACCGGCGAGCGATGTTGACTCAAAATATCCCGGCAGGAGGCGGCCGGTGATCGATGATCCGACGAAGACGGCCGGGCGAACGGGTTGAAACAGAAAATCCTGCAGGCGAATGAGGTTGGCCTGATAATTCGACTCCGCCAACTGAGCTCGAATCGGCACGAGTCGGAGACAGAGCGACCAGACCCCCAGGAATAGAGCGGTCCAGAGGAGGAAGTGCAAAGCTTGCCGACCAGATCTCATTCGGAGATTGCCTTAGAATTGAAAATAGATGAAGTCCCCGGGGGTGCCCGAGTTAACGAGGATGAGGAACAGGAGAAAACCGAAAAATGGGGCTTCCAACCGGGCGGGTAAGCGCAGGTTCCCCGGATTCGCGCCG
Source organism: Akkermansia muciniphila (assembly GCA_945900455.1). Taxonomy (GTDB): domain Bacteria; phylum Verrucomicrobiota; class Verrucomicrobiia; order Limisphaerales; family UBA9464; genus SIBK01. The sequence continues at coordinate 2,953 of CAMDJH010000077.1, read as the reverse complement.
CGCCAATGTTGTATCATGACCGGCAGCGAGAAGAGGCCGATGACATAGAGCGCCTGGGGTTGCGCACCCCAGGGATTATGAATCAGGCAGTCAATATAGGCCACGACGTCCCGAAAATCGGTCAATTGGAACAGCAGCCAGAGCAACGACACTCCATTGAACACGAGCAGGGTCCGCAGGACTCGGCCCAGGGTCCAGGTTGCGGTCGGGGCAGCCTCCCGCTGATTCCGTGCGAAGAATCGTTCGAGCGCGAGGAGCACTCCGTGAGCGATTCCCCAAACGGCATAGCTCCATGCCACCCCGTGCCAAAGCCCGCCTAAAAACATAACCACGAATAGGTTGAGATAGGTCCGAGTGGTTCCCCGACGGTTGCCTCCAAGCGGGACGTATAGATACTCGCGAAGCCAGGACGACAAAGAAATATGCCATCGCCTCCAGAACTCCGTGATGCTTTGCGACAGATAGGGCAGGTTGAAGTTGATGGGCAATTCGTAGCCAAACAGTTTTGCCAGCCCCATTGCGATCAGCGAATAGCCGCAGAAATCCGCGTAGATGCGAAAGGAGAATCCGTACAAGAGGGCGATCAGATTCAGTTTTGGCAGGACGAAGAAGAGGGGGCTGGCGAGGGAAGCCGTCGCTTCACGGAGGTTATCAGCGACAACGAGTTTCAGGAAAAATCCGGCGATCAAATGGCGGGACGCTCCATCCCAGTCAACGTCCGCGAATCGCTTTGGAGAAATCTGATGAAGAAACTCGCCGGCTTTCACGATGGGGCCGGCGATGAGCTGGGGGAAGAACGCCTTGAAAAACCAGACCCGCGCCTGGAACCAGACCGATTCGCGTGGAGTAGACGGCAGCGGCAGTCCGGGAATGCCGGCCGGACCCGCCCGCCAGGCATCCACCACCAGGCTGATTCCTTGGAACGTGTAAAACGAGATGCCGACCGGCAGGGGTATCTCGCGGATGGAGACACCCCAGTGGTTCCAGAGCGAGGCCGGCAGAATCAACGAGCCGAGCAATTTGGCGTATTTGAAAAATGCGAGCGCCCCGAGATTGGCCGCAAGGGCGAGAACCAGCGCCCGCCGGCGAGTGGCCCGGGAACTTCCGGGATGCAGCAGTCGCCGGGCGGCCTCCGCATTGACGGTCGTGGACGCGGCGAGCAGGAGGACCAGCCACGGATGCTCCCAACCGTAAAAGACGAAGCTGGCAACAATCAGGATCGCAAGCTGCCAACCTAGTGAACGCCCTGCGTAATGCAGGACAAACACGAGTGGCAGGAATACCGCAAACGACCAACTGGTGAAGGCCATGATTCTCGGCGGCCGAATGGATCGGCCGGATCCGTTCTCAGGATCCGTATCCCGAAGGGCTGCGCGGGCTGTTGTCTTCGAACCGGGTTCCGGGTCGCAAGCCATTTCGGCGTCAGCATCTTCATTCTTCCACCGCCCCCGCATCCAACGGACTCCGTACCCCCATCCCGGGCCGGTTCATCACGTGGGTGTAAATTTGAGTCGTCGACACGTCCCCGTGCCCCAGTAGGTCCTGCACCGTCCGGATATCCGCCCCGCCCTCGAGCAAGTGTGTGGCAAAGCTGTGGCGCAAGGTGTGCGGGGTTACCCGCTTGTTCAGACGCGCCCGGCGGGACGATTCCCGGATGGCCAACTGAAAGGTGGCATCCACCACGTGATGTCGGCGCTCCAGCCCCGCCTGCGGATCCAATGAAACCTGGCGAGAAGGGAACAGCCAGAACCATTCCCAGGACTGGCCGGCACCGGGATATTTCCGCTCCAGCGCCTCCGGCAGCCAGACCCCCGCCAGCGATGCCGCCCGATCCCCCTCGTGCAACGTCCGCAGCCGGTCCCGGTGCGCTCGTAACCGCTCCACGAGGCTCTCGGGGAGGACCGTCACCCGGTCCTTGCCCTCCTTGCCCCCGCGCACAACCACTTGCCGGCGGTTCAAATCCACATCCTTGACCCTCAACCGCAGCAGCTCCATGAGGCGCAGGCCACTCCCGTAGGTCAACTCCGCCATCAGCCTAGAAGTTCCTTCCATCGCATCGAACAACTTCTGGCATTCGCCGCGCGTCAACACCGTAGGAATCCTCGCACCCCGCCGGGAGAGTTGAAAACCTGAGAGATCCCCCGCCTCTCGGCCCAACCCCTCGCGGAAAAGAAACACCAACGCATTGAGCGCCTGCTTCTGCGTCGCCACCGCCACCCTCCCCTTTACCGCCAGGTCGCTCAAGAATCTCTTGAGATCCTCATCCGTCGCCGCCTCCAGATCGCGCGGCTCGATGAAATCAGCCAGGCGCCAAGCCCATTCTCGGTAGGTCTTTTCTGTGCGCCAGGCGTAATGCTGCAGCCGCAGGCGCTCGATTAATCGCCGTTCCCAGGGTTGCGATCCCGTGTCGGCCTACCCAGCGTCGGCACCCCCTGGGAGGATCGTGAACCACAGCGCTGCTGGCCCGTGGCGAAAAACCAGTTCAATCCGTCCTTCCACTGCTGGGGTTGCTGAGCCAACCCCCGACGTAGAACATCCTCCATGAAAGCCCGCGCGCTGGCGGTGGTGACGCTCAACGCATTGTGGGTGCAGTATTCAAGATAACCCCTCACCGCCATCCCATACGCGGTCCGAATGCCGGGGCTCAACCCGCTACGGTTGAGCTCCTCCAACCAGTTGGCAAAAATCAAGTCCGGCACTTTGGGGAATGGAAGGTCGGAAGCCGGAAGCGGATTTGGCGCAAACATGTATTTGTTTTTAGAAGTTTTATGAGAACTATGTAAAGACGGCTCTTCCGGATAATTTGTGGGTGAAAATGACGCTTTCCAGCAGCAGGCAGGCGAGTCCGTTACGCGTGGCGACCGGCAGCGACGCGAGCTGTAGGCTCAAAGCTCGTCGCCGCCGCTCGCCTGCCTGCTGCTGGAAAGCTCGGCCGCTCCCCAGGGGATCAGTG
>CAMDJH010000076.1 GCA_945900455.1 Akkermansia muciniphila | reverse complement strand
TTGCCTTGGTGATTTCGCTCCGCGTGGAAATGATTCACGTAATACGTGATCAGCCCGGCGGAGGTCCAAACTTCGGCGGTGAAGAAATCCACGGCAGCCAAGACCTCGGTGTGGGTACGAATGAATTCCCGCCACGAAGTCTTCCGCTCGCGATCCGGAGCTGGAAGAAGGCCGTGGCGTTGGAGAACATTGCCAACGGTCTGATGACTGACCGCGTTACCCAAGTTGCTGAGCGCACCCACAATCCGGCGATAGCCCCAACTTCGGTTCTCCGACACCAGATAGTCGTTGCGCAGGAGGAGTTCCTAATCAACCGAACCGGAGATGGTCGCCAGCATTCGTTTCCAATTCATCGAAGAGACTTAACCGAGCCAACGGCCTGGGAGCAATCTTCTGATCGCTCTGCAAATCGTTGAATATTCGTAGGTTCGAGTTTTTTGACCTTACGGGTTCACCGGACGAATACGAACAAGCTTTACACCCTCCTTCGCTCAAGCGAGGCGAACACAGGCTGGATTCCAGTCGCGGCATACTTGCTTTCGACCCCGCCGGAGAACCTGTTCATCGACACGACGGCGACAGATGCGCCCCAGTATTTTTACCGGCTGCGGGTTGAGTAGGTGCAACTTATTTGATTTGCCGGTGAGGCGGTAAAGCCGGTTCGGCATGGTTGGCGACTTGTGCTCGCCAAGCTTGTGCAGTGTGGGTGATCTATTAGACAATCAAATCTCTGAATTGAAATGGACGCGAATGGAATCAGTTTCCGGGGTCAGTCGATACTGGACCTTCACGGCCCACGTAAACGGAAGAATTGCGCCTCTTCTGATACTCCATTCGTGACGGAATAGCGTCCGCCAAACAGCGACGGGAGATTGGTGACCGCTTGCCACTTTCCAGACCCAAGGTCAGGAACCACATCAAGCGCATACTCGTCTGCGGAGCTGGGCCATGAGATCGCGAGAGCGTTCCCAGAGTTTGTGATGCTGAGTCTCGGCGGATGAACGGAAAAAAAGCGCAGATTGTCCACTGTAATCCGGCAGTTTGTCGAAGTGCCGCCGACGATCCCGAAGAACATCTCGTTGGTCGTCCCTGAATAGCCTGATACGCCGATGAGCGGGCTCGCTTGCGGGTGGTTGGTTGGGATGAATTTCGCGGCCAGTGAAAATGCGGTGACGCCGTTCAACCCGAACACCAAGGAGTCTTCAGAGCCATCGCCGGTTGCCGCAAAATCGAAGACCAAGTAGTCGGCTCCCGGCGGCACAACCACTGGCAGCCAAAAATACGCCGGCTGATTCGTCATCGTGGGCATTCCTGCCAATCGTGGCCGAGGCAGTAGCGCCTGGATCCCAGTCTGAAGTTGTAGCCTGATGTTGGAGCGCTCGTAAGCGTCCACCGCCCCGGTGAGATTGTTCTGCACCCGTTCCAACAAACGTGCCGTGCCCGAGCCGATGGCCATGCTCGTGTCCTCGACAAACTCCACCGTCACGTCGCCCGCCTTCCGGCCTTGGCCGGCGACCCATTTTGTCCCGTCCTGAAGCTGCGTGCCGACCCAATCCACAGTCGTCACCACTCTTGTGGCCACGGCCGACACAGCGCGTGTCGCTGTGTCGGCGACACTCGTGATCACATCGCCCTCCAAGCGACCGACTCCCGCGAGTAATGCCACCAAGAAAGGAGGCAATTCGCCGAGGATAGGCTCGGCCGTTTCGAGGGAATGGGCGTCGCCGACTGCCTTCTGTTTCAAGAAAGTGCCCGGCTGGACTTCCGCCCCCGTGGGCAGGAACCAACCCGGAGGCGACAGCGCGCTCCATTCGAGGGAATAGTGCCAGCCAAGACCCGCTGCGGGTGGATGCGTTACGGTTTCGGCATACCACTGCATCGGATAACCGTGAGCCGTCACCATCATGTCCCAGAAATTCGCAACGTAGTTCTGGTTCGTGGTGATCCCGTCCCACGCCGGACGTTGCAGCAGGATGTTCACCCCGTCAGGATGATTGCGCCCCACGCATGACACATAGTTCTCCAGCCACTTGAAATCATGCGGGACGGGATCCTTCCATTGCGATGCCGCCACGCTGTAAGTGATGAGCGCCGCCTGCAATCCCGCTCGCAGGCCGAGTGCGCCGGAGGCCAATGCGTCGACACCAACCAACCGCGAGATTGCCGCCTCTTCGAACAGTGTCATTTGTGTGCGCTCGGCCTCCCAGTGCGGAGCGGCCACTGGGTGCTGCGCGCGGGTGTAGCCGTGCAGATAGTCTGCCGCATAGCTGTTCACCAGCGTGCCCAGGCTGTGCCCCAAGAAATGTACTCGTTGCGCGTAACCGGGGCCGATAGCGCTGTTGGGTATTGCATACCGCAAAATTACACGCTTTCGCCGTCAACTTCCGGTGGATCATGTCCCAAAAATGCCTCCCAAAACAGCCCTGACCACTCTCGGCCAACGGCTTCAATTCAAACGCATTGAAAACGGGATTTTGGAATCTCAACTTGCTCATATTCTGGGGGTTGCCACTCGCCTCATAAAGGACTGGGAATCGGACATCCGCATGCCCTCAGAGGCCGTGCTATCCATTCTTGATGATTTACTGGGCCTGACGGAATCCCAAAACCTACACAATTCCACACCAGAGTAGGTGTTGGGCTTTTCACACTCTGAAATCTTGGGTTCAACGAGCACTATCTGGAACCTATAGCGAGTACGAGCTGGTGCGGACTGATTCGCAGACGGAACGCATGGGGGCGACTGATGGGAAATTGCCACGGATTGACTCGGGCACGTCGAATGCTATTTACTGGGATGTCGTCGGCAGATGGAGATGCCAGATCCCTCATCGACTGAAAAAGGCAAAAAATGGCCTCACTGCGTGTCTGCCTCCAATTGATGCCGCACCGGGCTGCCAAGTCCCTCACCGCAGTTGCCCGAACGGACTGGAGTTCCGGCCGACCCTGCCCTTGAACCGAAGGGCGGGTGGGTTGAAACGCAGCTCGCCGCCTCCGGCGCCACCGCCGCCAACCTCCCTTCCGCCCACGTCGCCAAACTCACCACCGCCTGATCCCTTTCCGCCATGTCTGCCGGGCTCCGAAGAAGTCCCGGCATGACGCAGTAGTCTTTGGCAAATAGCTGCCAATCTGATTGAGGATCAGCGTGGTGTCAGCCGGTAGAACTGACCGTTGTTTCCGGGCGTCGGCAAAGTGCGTTCTTCGGGCGTGATCAAGGTCCCCTCAAGCAACGGCAACCACGGGCCTTGGACTGCCGGCGCGGTTTCGAGCCGGAACGGCGTGTAGCGTTCGCCGTCCAGCGAGAGCTTCAACGAACCATCAGCCGGATTGCCGGAGATGCCGAGCTGAAGCTCTTCGACCGCCACGTAGCGGGTCTCGATCCGTTGATCGGCGGACAGGTTGAGCGCAAGTTGATGATGAGATCCATCGAACTGAGCAGGGGCATGACGGACTATCTGCCGGGACTCTCGTTGGATGGTGATGGGTCCATCGGGCCGGGTACCGGCTGCGACACCGCCTTGGTTGAGGTCCACAAAGCCTGCGAAGCGGAGGTTTCCGATCTGATCTGGTGCCGAAAGCATCACCTGAGTGCCAGCGGTGTAGGTCCGCTCAAAGCTGCCCAGTCCGTCCTGCCGTCCGCCGAGATCGGGCGTGGAGATTTCCAGGTAGGGTGCGAGTCCGTCCGCGGTGGTGATTTCGAGCGAGCGCACCGATTGTCGGCGCGCTAAATATTCATACTCGACCTCGATCAAGACCTCGTTCAGCCGGAACTTGCTGCCAGGAGTGACGGAAAGCTGAAGCTCCGCCAAAGCGCCCGGCTGGGTGAAATAGCCGATCTGCCCCGGCACTTGACCCGATCGTTGGAGCAACGCCCCGAGCAACGAATCGGCCGACAGACTCCTGCCCGTCTGACGTAGCGTTCCGGTGGTCGGAAAGTAGCGCGCCCCCCATTGGATCGGCACCTCCGTGCCGCTGGTGTAGTGGACGAAGCGGTAACTTCTGGACCGATTGTTGTCGCTGGTGTGGAGGATGGACTCACCGCCATGGGCGACTTTCAATTCTATGAAGTCGGTTGAATCTGCTCCGGTGGTGGACTCCAAGCCCAGCTTCAGGATGCTGATGTTGGCGATGCGGAGATTCTCCTCGTGCTTCGGAAACAGGCCCGCGCCACCGATAGTCCTCAGGTTCACGACGACCCCTTTCCCTTGGTTCAAGCTCTCCAGCTCATTGCCGGTTAAAAGAAAGCGGCGGGGGCCTGTGGAAGCAGCTGCGTTCTTGTTGTATTCCACGATCACCTCCTTGATGAGCTCACCGAGCACGTCGTCGTAGAGGCCGCGCAGTTCACGGAATTCTGCTCCGGTGAGCTGCCGATAGGTCTCACCACTCTGCTCGGCGAGCACGCGGAACCGGTCAAACACCTTCTGCAGATCCAACCGGCCGGGATACGGGCGGAGCAGGCGATACTCGTAAGCCTTCTTGACGTAGTAGTGATAGAGCAGCAGCCGCGCGCGGGCACGCCGGCCGATCTCTTTCAGATACATCAGCGCCCGGTCGTCCAGCGCCCCGGCAGCTTGGGCATAGCCTTCGTTGATGGCATCCATCGCCAGCAAGTTGCCGGTGATGTTCTCGGACAGCCCGCCCAGCAACTGCATGGTCTGGGCAAGCTGTTGCACGAAGATTTCCTTCTCCGCCAACAATTTGGAGATCCGGTCACCCAGATGTTTGAACTCCTTGCTCTCGGCTTTGAGCTTGGCCAGTTCCGCCTCAATCTGGCTCTTGGGGGCTTGGTTGCTTTCAAATGCCCTTTGGACGTCCTTGAGCTTGCCGACAATCGGCTTGGCTGCTTTCTGCAGATCATCCACGAAGTCCTTGATCTGGTTTTGGTCAACGCTCTTCGGCAAATCGGGGAACTTAATCTTCTTGTAGGAGGCGTTCAGGTCTTTGGCCGCTTCGTTGAATCCCCCCGCCTTGTAGGTTGAGGCCACATCCTTGATCCCTTCGAGGCTGTCCCACGGGGCCTTGGGGTTGAAGTTGGCCACCACGTCCAGACCGATACCGACAGCTTGCACCCAAGGCACGGGCACCAGCTTGCAAACCCGCGCGAGCCCGCGGGCGACTCGTTTCCACACCGGGACCTTCAGGTTATCCTTGGCTTCTCGAAGCAGTTGCTCCTCCAAGAACTTCAGCGAGGTCTGAAGGGCTCGGGTTTCTTCAGCAATGGCCGCCGCCCTGACATCCAGCACGGGGAGCAGCGCATTGGACGACTCGTAGGCATTGGCCAACTTCTCGCTTTCAGAGGCAAGGTTCACGCGGGCGTCGGTGAGCGCGCCGATCTTCGCCTGCAGGCTCCGGCCGGAGTCGGACAGCCAGTATTCGAGGTAGAGGATGCCGATGGCGCGATCAATCTCCTGCTCAAAGGCGAGCTTGTTGGCCTCCAGCGAAAGCAGCGGCACCCATCCCGGCGGATTGCCGAAGTGGTCCAGCCCGTTCGCCAACCGGTGGGCCATCAAGCGCATCTCCTCCCCGAGCAGGCCGAAGTCACGTTGCTCATCGGGCGGGACGGAAACCCAATCGGGGGCAGCCTGATACTGCTCCAGTTGGGTCAGGTAGTCCGTCATCACCCTGTAGGTGAACTCCAGTTCCCCTTCGAGGTAGGCGGCGCTCGCGTGGTTCACGATCTGCCGCAGCGATTGCGACGACAGCCAGCGCATCGGGGAGACCGTCGTGGTTTTTGGTCTCCCGGCTCCGACGGCTCCCGTTTGGGAAGGCGTATCTCGACCTGCCGTCGCCACATGAGTCGCGGCCGGCTCAAACGAACGACGTTCGACGTAATGCACTTTGTTGAAAGCGTCGACCTGTTGAATATACTCGTCCGCGGCAATATAGAAGTAGGCCGGGCTCGGAGTCCCCGGCCCTCCACCCTTGTATGCTGGCGTGGTGCCAGCCGCTCCTCCCGAGGAGTCCATCAAATCCAGCACTTGCCCCAAGTTCGCGGCACCGCTTCCCGCCGGCCCGCCATTGCCGGGCTTCCCACCGGCCGTGGCGTTCTTGCCATCAGGTTTCCACTCGGTGCCGTTTACCCAACGGCTGTTCACGAGCGAGCGGGTGATGTTGTCAGCTCGCTTGAACTCAACGGCGGCGCTGGCCGTCGTCACTGAGGTATAGACATCAAATCTGGCGTCGCGGTTTGAATCCACCGCCATCCCTGTCGTGCTTTTGCGAATGGCGATCGAGGGATTGGGGTTTTGGGCCGAGTCCGGGTTGTTGGCTGAGAAGTGGTCCGGATCCACGGGTTTGAATTTCGGACCGGCTTCGCCATCTGCTCCCGGCGCGCCGTTCTCTCCGGTGCCGCCCTTGGTAAGGAAGCGCATCGCGCGGACCCCGCCCACCAGCGGAGCAGTGACGCTTTCCACATACACCTCTAGGTCTCCTCCCTTTAGACCTGCACCTCCCGGAGTCGCGATTTGAGTGGGGCTACCGGGATAGCTCGTCGGTTGCGTGCTGATGTGGCTGACCTGTCCCCCGAGGTCTTGAAACTCCAACTGCCGCGCCCGGATGATGACTTTGGTGGCGGGCAAGCGGAACGAGCTGGCCACAATCAGTTTCTCGGCGTTGATGTGGAACTCGCGGATATCCTCGTTGCCGTTGTAAGACTCGAACAGACGGTTCGCGTGCCCCGCACGCAGGATCACTTCCTTGCCCGAGATCGTCACGGTCCGCAGTTCCCGCATCTCGTGATTGAACCGGGTTTTCCCCGCGTCTCTCAGGTCGCTGATGACCATATAATCTCGCGAGGTCGGATCGGGCACCCCTTTCCGCTCTACGCCCAGCAGGTCGGCCTCGGGCGGGAGCAGCGGGATCGGCTGCACCGGCACGATCTGCTCCAGCCGGTTGGCTCCAACCGAAGCGGAAAATGTCACTGTGAACTCGGCTTTGTCGTTTGCGCCGGGCCGGTAGAAGAAATTGCCGGCGTCAAAGTAGATGGTGCCCGACGGCGGGTTGACGTAGCCGGCAGTGACCGGCGTGCCGGCCCCCAACGCCGTCGCGCGGACGCGGAACTTGGTGTCTTGCCCGTGCCAGACGGTTTGGAACGGAATCTCGCCGAGCTCGTAGATGGGCGCATCGGTGAAGTCTGGGGGCGGCTCCGCCGCTTGGGCTGGCGTCAACCAAGCCACGGTCAGGGCCAAGGCTGGGAACCAGAACAGAGCGGCTTTGATCTGGGCAACCCGCGACGTTTGGAGAAGCGTTCGGGCGGGGTTGGAAGGCGGGGGAACGGAGGCGAGCAGCCCGGCAAGCCACCGGATGAACGGTGTTCTGCGGGGGCGTGCGGGGGAGAGATCGGCGGGGCTCATTGGAATGGTGATGTCGAAGGGGGAGGCGTTGGTTTGGGCTCAGCTTCGGTGGCCTACAGGTTCGGGGCTCTTCGGCGAATCTTTCAGGAAATCGTGCGGCTCAAGGCACGACCGGTTTCAGGAGCACGGGTCCGCTGCCAAGGGTTTTGCTGCTACCCACCGCCAGGATCTGGCCCGCGTTGTTGATCTTCCAGGCGGAGGTCAGTTCGAGCCCCGAAGTGTCGGTCGGGGATTTGAGCGCGTTCAGGTCACGTAGGCCCGTGCTGGCATCCCAAAGGAAGGCGTGACGGACCGACTGTCGGCCGCCCGTCATCGCCCAGCCGACCACGTTGCCGCCCTCGTTGATCGACTGGGCAACGGACTCCGTGCCGCCCAACGTGCCGAGATCCTGCATGACGCCGCTCGCGTTCCAAAAGACGGCCCGGTCCACCGTCGAATTGCGCCGGAAGCCGGCGGCCTGTCCGAGCCCGTTGACGGCCCACGCGCCCGTGGTTTGTTCCGTCGGGGGATGGAGGTCGAGCATCTGGACCTCGCCGTCCGGCGCTTTGGACCAGAGGAAAGCCCCGGGAACATCCACGTCGGGGCCGCCCAGCCCGACGGCGCGGACCAGACCGGCCCCGTCGTGATGCACGTCGGTGACGCCCCAGACATCGGTCACGTCCCAGTAAGCGACGATGCCCAGCGGCAAGAGCCCGGTGGGGTCCAACTGGATCTCCGCGACGATGTCCCGCTCACCGGTCGCGCCGAGCACCGCCTGAAAGCTGACGTAGCGGCCATCCTGCGAAAGACTGTCCGCCCGCAGCAACGTCACGCCGGAGCCTGGGGGCAACAGGACGTTCCAATCGCGGGGTTGGTAGCCGGTGGGGGTCTTCTCCCACCAAGTCGCGCGGCCCGCCGTGGATAGGTAGCGTCCGCCGATGATCAGGCCCGGACCGCTGACCTCGGTTGCTTCGGCCGAGGGCTGGCCGCTCAACGGGGGCAGGGTCGTGGCTAGGCCGTTCACCCAAGTGAAGGCCGGTCCCAGCACGGTGTTCTTCCCGACTTTGACCTTGGTGTAGCCCACCACCTGCCCCGAGTTGTTCAGTCCTTGGGCGACGCACGAGGCGGTCCCGGCGGGCGGGTTGATCTTTTGGACGGTGAAGGTCTGCGCGCGGGCGGCGGTGCTGGCGAGCAACGCCGCGCCGACCAATGCGGCGAAGGTTTTTAGCGGGGAGGGGAGTGAGGTCTTCATGGGGGCTGAGATCGCTTTCTTTCGGGCAGGTTTGTCTGCTCAGGGACAGATTCGTGGGCACCGCCGGAATCTTGCGGGGAAAGTGGAGAATCTTGCGGGGGTGAACAGATCGACGGAAGAGCGCCGCAGGGGTCGGCGACGGAGCGCCCGTTTGCAACCGGCTTTGGCCACCCGCGCCAAGGTGCCCGGAAGCTCGCCGTGACCGCCGCGACTGGACGCCGTCCGGGCCGGTTGGAAACCCGCACGCGTGCGCTCACCTATCGCCCTGCACAAGGGCGCCGGGCGTTGCTTTCAGTTCGAGCTCCTCATCGCATTCGCTCCCAAGTCTAACCCCATCCCGTCTACACGATTCATTGCCGATTGGGCTGCCGGCCACGTACACAGCGCAGCCACAGTCAACCCCCACCGCGAACCGGAGGCGAATGCTCTCTCCTGTTGGATCCTCGTAGATCCCGGGTTCAGCGGTTCAGTTCAATGGCAGTGTATTCGTCATGGGTCGACGACCGTCGGTCACTAAAACCATGCGCTGTGACCGAGCCATGACGAATACACCGCTTAGCATTATGTGGTGCACCACATAAAATGTGGGAAATCCGCCTGTTCGGTTCGGAGGGAGGGGTGGCGCTAATCACGCCATCCCTACCTCTATCAATCAGGGGCGGTGCGCGGATGAGCCCGATCTCACTCCGCTGTGATGGCCACCACGAACGGGCGCACGCGCACTTTGCCAATTACGAAGTCGAGACGGGTCACCTCCACTTCGGGCAAGGGGTTGGTCCAAGTGGCCTTGAAAAGGCGGACACTCTCGACCCCTCGCTTCGTGACCTGGGGCGGATGCCCTTCCCAAGCGATTACTGCCTTGTCTGCTTCCTTGGGGCTTCTCGCAGACCACCACCAGGAGTCGCGCAACTGCTCGCCGTAGATGACCGGCCATTCGCGCACCGAGCCATCGGCGTAATGGATCACCCAACGCGCGACTTCGTCCCCATCCTTCCCACGATCGCCTGCCACGGCCTGCAGGAAGTGCAGCGCCCGGCAGCGCTGATCGACCCGGATGTCTCTTGCTTCCGGTAGCCGGAAAGACCCAAGTGCCACCAAGTCCTCCGAATCAGCCGCTTCCAGCCGGACCAAGCCTCGGAGATCAAATCGAGTGCCCGCGAGTGTTTGCAGACCCAGGGGCAGGGCGGCGAAATTCTGCCACGGCAGCACTCCGAACGAGTGCGTGTAATGGTCCGACAAGTCCACGAGGTTCGGCGGGGTGGCCGGATCACGCGGCGGAATCCGGCCGGTCTCAACCTTCGCCCGCTGTTCCCCCACCCCGGCATCCTTGGGGTCGAGTTTGGCCAAACGGTCGAGGTGAAAGGAAGCCGCACGGATGCGCGCCAAGGTGGTCAACGGTGAAACATGGCGGTGGTGCCATTCGCGGAGATCTTTCGTTTCAGTGGTGAAGAGCGCCGGCTGGCTGGTCCGCAGCGTCTGGCTCAAGGCGGCGAGTTCGCTCGGCTTGAGCGGGCGCAAATCTCCAGCACGATCCAAGGTTCGACCGGCGAGCAACCGCGCGTAGTCCGTGATCACTCCGGCCGGCAGCCGGGTTGGAGCGAGGTCCCAGGCGCGGATCACCGCGGGCGCGCTCACGGTGACCAACCGGTTGTCCGGGGCGATCATCAGCGTGGGAACTTTGCCAGCGTGGTTTAACGCAGGAGTAACGGGTTCCGCCGTCGCACTGTCCCAGACTTTGACGAATCGGTCATCGCTGCGCGCCACCACAAAGCGGCCGTCCGGGCTGAAATGCGCCAGCCGGACAGGTGTTTGTCCCAACTTCATCGGCACCGCCGCAAGTTCGCCGGTCGCGGCGTCCCATACTTTCACGGTTCCTGCCAGTCCGGCGGTCAGCACCCGGCGGCCATCGGGGCTCCACTCAATCCAGAACAGAACTCCGCCGTGCTTGAACGGCAGTGTCAGCGCCTGACCGGTCCGCGCGTCCCAGATGTGACCGTGTTGGTCCGTCCCCACGGAGGCTACGCGGTCCCCTTCGGGGCTGAAGGCGGCCATGCTGGTTTGACCAGCGCCGGCCAAGGGCACACCAGGCGCGCCGGGTGTGCTGAGGTCAAGCAACTCGGGGAGAACATCTCCGGTTCGGGCCATCACCGCGCGCCTGCCATCCGTGCTCAGCGCGAGCATCCACCAATAGAGATCCGGAATCTCCTGTTCATCCAGGAGCTTGCCATCCGCTGTCTGCCAGGTGCGCACTCGAGCGTCGCGAGACCAGGTGAACAGGCGCGAGCCATCAGCCTTGAATTGAAGAAACCGCGCCGCCTCGGGGTGTTGCAATTCGAGATGCCGCACCTCCCGGCCCTGCTCCCGCCACAAGCTCACGTTGCTGGGATGGGGGCCTCCATCCATGATTCCACGCGCGGCGGCCCACTGGTAACCGCTTGCATCAAATGTAATGGCGAACGCAGCTTCGCCATCCGGCGCGGGCATCGGCGTGCCCTCTTGGCTCAGCGTTTCCAGGTCCAGCAGTCGCAGCGTCCGATCGCTCATGTTGAGCAGGAGACGCCGACCATCCCGGCTCAACGCGTGCAAGGCGGCCATTTCCCGGTGGGGGAACCCCGTGATGTTCGCATCCAACTGCAGCGGCTTCGCCGCTTCCGGCAGCGCCCCCAAGTCCCAGATCCTTGCCGTGCCATCATCGCTGGTGGTCAGCAGACGGCGGCCGTCCGGGCTGAAACGGACCGATTCCACCCAACCTACGTGTCGCAAACTCGGCGTCAGCGGCAGGCCGGTTTCGAGATCCCAGACCCAGGCCGTCCCGTCATCGCTGCCGGCCGCGAAACGCAGGCCGTCGGGACTGAACGCCCAGCACCGCGCCACGCTGCCCTCGAACTTGAGCGGCGGAAGCACGGCCAGATGGCTGTCGGAGTCCCGCACGTTGATCCAATAATTGTCGTCGCCCGTGATCAGCCGGCGGCGGTTGGCCGGGTCAAAGTCCAAAGCAAAGACCGGACTTGCTGCTTTGGTCGCCGAGCCAATTTCGGTTCCGGTCGCCACGTCCCAAGTGTGGATGAAGCACCATTTCTCGCCGAACGGAGCCTCGGTGGCGGTGGCCAAGCGGCGGGCATCGGGACTGAAGACGGCGCGGATCACGGACTGTTCATGCCGGAGCGGACGGCCCACCGGCTCGCCCGACGGCAAGCGCCAGAGCCGAACGGTCCGGTCTTGGCTGGCGGAGGCCAACAGGCTGCCATCGGGACTGAACGAGAGCATGGTGATCTGATTGGTGTGCCCGCTCAGTTCCACGACCCGTCGCCCATCCGTCGCATCCAGCACCTCGATGACGAAGTTCGTCCGTGCGACGGCCAGCCAGCGGTCATCGGGGCTGAAGGCGCTCCGCACCGCTTTGGTCACGGCTGAAAAAGCCGGCTCGCCCGTCGCTGCGTTGAGCACGACCGCGAAACCGTCAGCGTCCCGGCGATGAAAGGCCGTCCCTTGGTCGGAGCATGAACGCGCCATGAGTCTCGTCCCTTCCTTCGTGAAGCGCAGGTCCTCGATTCTCTTGCCGAATGGCAGCGGCCCCAACACGGCCGCGCCGGCTTCCGCGTCTAAAATGTGCAACTCCCCTTTGCTGGTGCCGGTGGCCACGCGCCGTCCGTCCGGACTGAAGGCACCCGCTGCCACGCTCGCGTCATGCGGCATAACTTGGAGCAACCGCGGGCTCTGGCTCAGCACCTGTTGGATGCGGATGCGGTGGATGGCCTCCGCGGCCGGGTTGTTCGTGAGCAGCGGCAACGCGTCGGCGAACCAAAGCAACGCGCCGGAGTAGTCGTCCGCCTCCAGAAGCCGGACGCCATTCGCGATACCGAGCCGGACGAGGCGCTCGCGGTTCTCCTCGGCGAGTTTCGACTTATCGTCTGCGAGCTGGGTCTTCTCCTCGGCCAGCGCCCGGTTCTGCGCCGCCAAGCGGCGGGCCTCGCGGGTCTGGATCTGTTGATAGAAGAACGCCAGACCGGCGACCATGGCGAGGACCGCCACCGCCACCGTCGCTCGGGCGACGAGCTTGAGTCGGCGCTCAACCGTGCGCATTCGGGCCACGGACTTGCCGCTCTGCAGCAGCGCGAGATCCGCGTGCATGTCCGCGGCTGACGCGTAGCGCTGCCGCACGTCCGGCGCGCAGGCGCGGAGGAGCACTTCGTTCAGCTCGGCAAGCGCGGCGCGGTCGGGCAGCTCGGTGATGCGCGTGGGCAGCTCCGGGAACTGCTGGCGGTCGTGGCCGGTGCTGAGTTCGTAGAGCACCTTGCCCAGGCCGAAGACGTCAGCTTGGACCGTGCCCGGTCCTTCGGGCGGCAGGTAGCCCTCGGTGCCGACGAACGACATCGTGGCCTCCGTCCGTGCGACGAGGCCGATGTCGGCGAGCTTTGGGATGCCACCCACGAAGACGATGTTCGACGGCTTGATGTCGCGGTGGACGAGGCCGTGGCGGTGGAGATGCCCGAGCGCCGTCGTCAGCGCGAGGCCGAGCCGAATACATTCATCCACCGGCAGCCGGCCGCGCAGGAGGAGTTCGCTGCGGAGCGTGCGCGGCGTGTAGCTGCCTTCGTCGATGGCCCTGCCGTGGCCCACGTCGTCAGCCAGCTCCATTACGTAGTAGAAGCAATCCGGGCCGCGCCCGACGTGTAGGATGTTGAGCTGGCTCTCGTGCGTGCGGGAGACGGGCTCGAAGCGCTGGATGCCGGCGAACTCGCGCTCGAACGGCCGGTCGTCGTCGAAGGTCCGCCGGTCGATGATCTTCACCGCGCGGTGGACGCCGAGGACATTGTGGGCGAGCCAGACCTCTCCATAGCTGCCCTTGCCGACGCGCCGGATCAACGTGTGGTCGGGGACGAGGACGCGCGGCAAGTCTTCCCTGCCCGCGCCCGGCCCTGCGCCGGAAGGCGGCGCGGCAGAGCCCCAAGGCGTCTTGATCACAGGCAATGGCTCGGGCATGGGAGGGTCAGAGCGTGGTGCCGCGGAGGACGCTGGATCGATCCAGGCCGGACCGGCGCAGCTCGCCGCGGATGGCTCGCAAGAGCTCGCGGCGGAACACGGCGGGGTTCGCGCGCGGTGTGACGCGATAACGCCGCCAGGGCGACCGTGTTGGCCGGAGAGCGCGAAGCCAGTCCGGCCAGCGGATGTGGAACGGGAGCTTCACGATTTGATCACAGCCTTCTTTGCCTGCGCTTCGAGGCGTCTGGCCTCCTGCTTCACCAGCGCGCCGACCCGGTGGCGGGCGAGGTAGATCTGGGCGGCGTTCACCTTGAGCAGCGCGCTCACCTCCGCCACCGGCAACGCGCGGAGGACGGACAGGTCGAAGATCTGGAACTGCTTCGGCGTCACCTGCTGCTTCACGCGCTCGATAGCGGCCTCGATCAGGTTCTTCTGCCATTCCTCCTCCCACACGGCGTCGAGCCCGAGGCTGGCCGGATCGGGCACGCGGGCGAGGGCGTCCGTGCGGGTGGTGTCATCCGCGTCCGGCGGTTCCGCGCACACCTTGGGGTCGGTGCGTTTGCGGAGGTGGTCGATGATGCGCCGGCGGGTGATGAGGCAGAGCCAGTTCTTGAAGGAGCCCTTGGCCTGGTCGTACCGTTCGGCGCGCATCTGTTTGGCCACGGCGACCACGGTCTCCTGGACGACATCCTGTGCCTCCACGTCGGACAGGCCGGCCTTGATCGCCACGGCGTAGATGAGCTTCCAGTAGGTGTCGAAGAAGTCCTGCCAACCGTCGTGGTCGCCCCAGTCGTGGAGCCGGCCGACCAAGCTCGACCGCGTCGCCGCCGGGTTGGCGACGATCAACTCGGAGATCCGGGGCGGCGGCACAGGCACAGATTCGTGCCGCGGGCGGGTTTCTTTCAAGCTATTGTCGCCACCACGGCTGGAACCGTGGTAGTGGAAGGGGGGCTCAGGTGGATTCCCCGGCCGGTCTCACCGCAAAAGTTTCTCTTCCGTAAGGATCCCGTAGCGTCACCCATTAGGGCGGTGAGCAACAAAAATAAAAATCTTCCTTGCGGTTTTTCTCCGGTTTTTCTCCGGCTCCAAATCGCGTTGCAGTCCTGATTCGAACCTGCGTTTTCGTTCTTATGATTTCGGGCACACCCAGCTGAGACTTCGCTCACCGACGCGACTCGGTCAGTCACCCATCTGGTTCTAGCGCCGTTTGATCAATGCCTTAGCGCCCAATGCCGAACCGCCGGCACCGGGTCAGATCCCTCCGGTTCCCCGGCCTATTTCAGCCAAGTCCCCTCAGGCTTCGGTCTTTCACTTGATCAGCTTCGTCGCTGGCAAGCTGCCGTTGCACGGATCTTGCACCCAATCCCCGTTCGCCCCTAGATCCAGAAAACGTTCAGTGTCGGGTCGGGGTCGTGTTCATTCAAATGCACAGGCTATGGTTTCCAGGAATTGTTGAGAATTCCTTGGTCCAATCTGTTGCGGACTCACTACATGGTCGAATCACTTGAAAAGTTCTTTGTCCACAGCTTCTGACTTAAATTCGGCTATTTCCCGCTCAATCTCTCGAATTGTCATCGAGAAGATCCTCCGACATCTGAATCTCGGGTGCGGGTCTGCAAAATTCGCCCCAGCCCGCCCACCGCCGTCGACCGGACAATCGGAGCCGGATCCCCAATTCCTAATCGACTCCGACCCGATGCCATTATGTGGAGCTTCACATAATGAGCGGACGATTGACTGCGCGGCTCATCTACTCCGCGTTAACGTGCCAGGCGCGGTTTATTATTTCATAGTGCGAAGCAGGCGGAAGCTGGGTTATATGTTATTAGTTCTTGGTATTATCTACTTATTGTTGGAGTGTCATTCTCGCCGGCATGCCCGGGCAGGTGTCCGAAGATTGTACGGGGATCGAGCCAAGGAGCCGGACAACTTGGCGCGAAAGCGTGGCCGACTTGAGGTTCTTCACCCGTTCCGGGAATATCTGGAACTCTCCCCATCTCGGACACGGTGCTGAATTGAGAGTAACGGAATCAGGCATTACCCAAGTGCACGGTGAGGTTGTTTACCGTCACGCAATTCACGTCACGTGTCCCTCACACCGCCCGAGGGCAGGTTGAGGGGGCGGTTCATAGAACGGGGAGCGAGGAAGATGGGGAATCAGGAGTATCGCTCCTGGTTATATTGCTGAATGCTAATGGATCGGTGGGTCGAACGGGAATGCCACGCCTCCCGCAAGGCGAGTGGAGACGTGGCGGGACTTCATCGTTTAGGCCAACCGGCCGGAGGGCATACCGATCTCCGAATCAGTCCGGTGAATCTACCGCGGCAAACGGACCTCGGAGTCTGCTAGCTGCCAAACCATCGCTGCGAGGGCACCGGTGCAGGCCGCCAGATCTTTCGGCGAGACCTTGTCCACGGTGTCGGCGGACGTGTGATGGAACCAGAAATAACGGGCGCGGTCGACGTTCAGCCCCAAGACGGGCACCCCTTCTTCGAGCAAGGGTCCAACGTCGGATCCGCCACCACCTCGGGTCAGTTTTCCTGCCTTGAGACGACTTTCGAGCAGTCGACCGACGGATCCCAACTGACCAAAAGCCGCATCACTACCGGTGAAGCCGAATCCCAATGGCGCATACGTCCCGGTGTCGGCTTCAATCGCGGCCACATGCATGGCCAATTCGGGTCGATGCTGATCTCGATACGCGCGTGCTCCCCGAAGCCCGTTTTCTTCGTTTGTCCACAAAACGCATCGAATCGTCCGGCGTGGACGGAATCCCCGCTCCCGGATCAGGCGTAATACTTCCCAAGCGGCCACACAACCGCCTCCGTCATCCTGCGCACCCTGACCCACATCCCAGCTATCGATGTGCCCGCCCACGACAACTAGTTCCTCCGGATGCTCGCGCCCCGGGATTTCGGCGATGATGTTTCGAGAGGAGGTGTCCGCTTCCTGGCGGGCCTGCATGGTTAGGTGGATTCGGACCGTCTTGCCTTCCTTTTGCCAACGTTCCAAGCGATCCGTGTCTTCGGGTGTGAGAGCGGCATGAGGAATCTTTGGCACCGCCGGGTCATACTGCATCATTCCCGTGTGGGGTGTCTGCAGGCTGAAATCGGTCACGGAGCGAATGAGGCTTGCCACCGCTCCAACCCGGGCCGCTTCCACCGC
The DNA here is from genome assembly GCA_945900455.1 of Akkermansia muciniphila. Classification (GTDB taxonomy): domain Bacteria; phylum Verrucomicrobiota; class Verrucomicrobiia; order Limisphaerales; family UBA9464; genus SIBK01. The sequence goes on along the minus strand of CAMDJH010000076.1, from coordinate 8,139 downwards.
TCCGGTCACGCGGAAACGAACCGTTTCCCCGTAGTCCGTGTAGGGTGCATTGAAGACCACGATGCGTCCGCGCGCATCGGCCGCACGGGCTTTCAATTCCTGATAACTCGTCACCACGAGCACTTCGGCACGGATGCCGTCGGGTCCCGTGCCGATACTTCCACCGAGCCCGAGCATGGGGAGCGCTTCCGACCGAGGATCGAGAAGTGCTGCGGATTCGTGTCCGCGCACCCAGCGGGGCACGGAGACCGGTTCACCGTGGACGTTGGACAAACCGTCCCGCTTCATTTCTGCAAGGATCCAGTCGATCGCGAGTTCGAGATGGGTGCTGCCGGAGAACCGGGGGCCGAATGTGTCACATAGTTGGGCAAGTCGCGGCCAAGCCACGCGCGTTTCCAGAGCCGCGGAGATGAGTTGCCCTGCAATCTCCGACGAGGAGGCTGGCTGCGGAACGGAAGGTGGGGGAGGGGATGCGGGGCGCGTCGAACTGAAGTCGAGCGATCGAAGTTGGATGTTTCGGAGGGCGGCGGTGGTGCTGTAGGTTGCGATTCCCAGGGGTTTCGAAAGTTCAATGTCTCCCGCACGGAGGCCGATATTCCGGTCCCGAATGTCGGCATCAATCAGCCGTTCACCGTCAATCCACGCGGAGATGTTGGTTCCGGAAACCCGGAGACGGAGGCGGTACCATTGGTCGCGCTCGAAGCGAAGAAAGCGGGTGGTGGAATTATGCGCGGCATCTTCGTCATCCAGCGACGACAAACCAACCACGGACCCCCCCCAGCCCCCAACGATCCAGGTGCAGAAACTGTCCGCCACGGGAAACGTCAGTCCGCAAAAAAAATCGGAGCCCACGACCCGCTTGGACTCCAGCTCGATTTCATAGTCCAGCTTCGGAACCGGATTGGTATAGTTTACGCCCGTGAGCAGGCCCTGATTCAGGATCATCGCGCCGTTTTCAACTTCGATCGCACCGCCGCCGCCGAATTCTGTCGACCTCCAGCCGGTAAGCGTTTGTCCGTCAAAGAGCCGTTGCCAGTCTCCTCCCCATCCCACGATACCCCCGAAAATGCCGAGCATCAGCCCGATGGTCAGTCCCAATGTCGGTCTGAGGAATGGGTGAGTTCGGTGTTTTCGAAAATGCAGCGAATGAACCGGAGGCATCGAAGCGCCGTCGGCGAGGTGGGAGGCTTTGGGCTGTACGTGGATCACGGTGGTATGACAGTATGGCAGAGCGCATCCGGTCGAGAAAGTTCCGTTTCCGGGGGCCTTTTTTCACTGTTTGGCCCAATTCATACAGGAAAACGACCTCTTGACCCCAAATTAACTAGGGCTTAACACCTTGGCCTACTGTTCAATCAGAACCCCCTATCCTCTAACCCACAGGCAATTATGACCAAACGTGACTTAGTGGTGCGGATCAGCCAGGAGACTGAGCTCATTCAGGAGCAAGTTCTCGACGTGATCCAACGAACGCTCGACCACATCTCGGCCGCAGTCGCCGCCGGTACGACCGTTGAACTTCGCAATTTTGGCGTGTTCGAAGTGAAAATTCGGAAGGCACGGGTTGGTCGAAACCCGAACCAACCCGACCACGATGTGCCCATTCCGGCCCGTGCTGTCGTGAAGTTCAAACCCGGCAAGGAAATGCGCGAGGCGGTGCTGCGATTGACCCCCAAGGATTGAGCGCTGGTCCAATGGGGCGACGACTCCCCACTTGCCGACCCGGCGGCATTTCCGCTTCACTGCGGCCGTATGGAGCGTCTTCCTGGTTTCCGCGATTTTTATCCCGAGCCGCTGCCCAGTCCCGAGGACTGGAGTTGCGATGCGCGTCAGCACGTCTTTGATTCGTGGAGATCGGTGGCGCGTCGGTATGGTTTCCGTGAGTACGACGGCCCCCCGTTGGAGCCGCTGGATTTATACACGACGAAATCAGGCGAAGAGATCGTTGGCCAGCTGTTTAATTTCGTCGACAAGGGGGACCGTGCCGTGTCGCTCCGCCCGGAGATTACGCCGACGGTCGCACGCATGGTAGCGGCCGGGGCACGCGCCTACAAGAAACCGATTAAGTGGTTCAGCCTGCCGCAACTGTACCGGTACGAAAAGCAGCAGAAGGGACGGCTTCGAGAACATTTTCAGTTGAACTGCGACATTTTTGGAGAAGCGGATCGCGCCGCCGACGCCGAGATTATCGCCCTGCTGATTGATCAACTCCGCGGACTGGGCCTTGCGTCGACCGATTTCGTGATCCGCCTCAGCAGCCGCCAAGCTTGGCAACAGTTTTTCGAGAAGCACCACGGGGATCCGGCTCGGGCCTATGAATTCTATCAAATCGTCGACAAGATTGAACGGGAGCAACCGGAGGTTACGACGCGAAAACTGGCGGACCTCGGAGTCGCGACGAGCGCCGTGGAGGCCTTTATTACCGCGGGCGAGCCGACGGAGGATCTGGCGGCCGTGGTCGAAAACCTCGCCGCGCGCGGACTTCGCGAATTCGTGAAAATCGACTACAACGTGATCCGCGGGCTGGCGTACTATACCGGGGTTGTGTTTGAGGCATTTGATCGTGGAGGAAAGTTCCGGGCGATTGCCGGCGGAGGCCGGTACGACGGGTTGGTCAAGTTGGTGAGCGGCGGGCGGGTGGATATGCCGGCTCTCGGTTTTGGCATGGGAGATGTCGTGCTGACGGAATTGCTCAAAGACCGGGGCCGACTGCCAAAGTTTTCGGCCGGGGTGGAAGTGATGGTCCTGATTGAGGATGAAACCTTGCGCACGGACTCGCTCGCCCTCGTGCAGCGACTGAGAGATGCCGGGCGCGTGACGGAATATTCGCTCACGGCGGCGAAGAGCGACCGGCAGTTCAAACGGGCGATGGAACTGGGGGCCCGGAGCACGGTCCGACTGGAGCGCGACCCCCGGGGAGTCATCCTTGCGCACGTGAAAACCCTGGCAACCCGTGAGGAGCAGGTTGTCGACCCCGCAGTGATTGTGACAAAACTGTGAATCATTCGCCTTTCGCTGTGGGCGTGCGATGGTGGACGTCATGACTCGGGTACGGAATCTCTTGTTGGACTGGTCAGGAACATTGGTGGATGACCTGGTTGCTGTATGGGCGGCCAGTAATTACTGCCTCGATCAGGCCGGACTGCCGCCAATGTCCCTGGAGCAGTTTCGCATCGATTTTGAGCTGCCATTCGAGCGCTTTTACCAGCGGGTGGCGCCGAAGGTGCCGGCGGATCAACTGGAAAAGTGGTTTATGCACCGCTTTGAGCAGGTGCAGACCCAGGTGACGGAGCTGCCGCATGCCCGCGATTTTCTGCTCCGTGCGCGTGATCGGAACATGCGGCTCTTTGTCATCAGCTCCATTCATCCCGAACATTTTACCACGCAATCCGACCGAAACGGGTTCCGTGAGCTGTTCGAGAAATGTTATACCAGCATCAAGGACAAACGCGCGGCAGTGGTGGACATTCTTCGGGAGAATTCGCTGGATCCCTCGGAAACGTTGCTTGTCGGGGACATGGCGCATGACATTGAAGCCGCGCGCGTCGGAGGCATCCGCAGCGCGGCGGTGCTCACCGGGTATCAGTCCCTTCGGCAGTTGAAAAATGCCCGCCCGGATTTTATCGTCCAACATCTGGGAGAGCTGCACCTGCTTCTCGCCCCGGCCTCTCTGGTTGCCGAGGTGGCGACCCCGAAGCCAACGCCCACTCCGCCGCCCCCGGCGCCGAAGCCTGACCCGAGTTCCGCGGCGCTCGGTCGTCCGATTGCCACCGTTGGGGCCCTCATCTTTGATGATGCCGGACGCGTGCTCTTGATGCGCACAAATAAGTGGTCCAATCGGTGGGGCATTCCCGGCGGCAAGATCGAAGCGGGCGAAACCTGCGAGCAGGCCTTGCGACGTGAGTTGAAAGAGGAGACCGGCCAGGACATCGCGGACATTCGATTTGTCATGGTCCAGGACTGCATTCAACCCCCAGAGTTTCATCGTCCGGCCCATTTCCTACTCCTCAACTACACCTGTCGGGCGGTCGGAAAAAAGCCGGTGATCCTCAACGAGGAAGCCCAGGAGTTTCAGTGGGCACGGACCGATGATGCCCGGCGCCTTTCCCTCAACGCACCGACCCGGATGCTGCTGGATGCGGTGACGTCGCGGCCCGCGCCGTTGGGCACGAGTTAGCGACGCCGCGTCCGAGGTCGAGTCGAATCGGGCCTTTCTCACTTCCCGAGATTTAACAACGCGCCGTTTTTCATGGACACCATTCTCATCCGGGACCTGGAGGTATACTACCACGTCGGAGTGCCCGAGGCGGAGCGGGCTCGGCCTCAGCGACTGCTGATCTCCGTGGAAATGGTCCGGGATTTTTCGAAGGCGGCGGTGACGGATGATCTCCGCGAGACCGTCGATTACTTCGCCGTGAGCCGCCGCGTGTTGCACTGGGGGGAGGGGCGAAGTTGGCAACTCATCGAAACGCTCGCGGTTGAACTGGCTACTGGAATCTGGCGTGAGTTCGGTGCGGAGCGGGTGACGGTTGAGATTCGAAAATTTATCATCGCCGAAGCCCGGTATGTCTCGGTTCGGACCACCCGGCCGGTGGTGCCGACCCCTTGAACGGGCGGGTGCGCGGAGTCGTCGCTCCGGGGGACTCATCGCTCCGGGATTGCACTGGCGGGCGCGGTTCGATTAATTACCCGTACATGCCTACCGTTGGTGAACAGCTTCGCTCCGCCCGGGAACACCTCAATCTAACGATTCATCAGGTGGCGGATGGCACCAAGATCAAGACCGACCACATCCGGGCTATCGAGGACAGCCAATGGAAGGCGTTTAGTGCGCCGGTGTACATTCGGGGCTTTGTGCGCAGCTACGCCGGGCACCTCAAGCTCGATGTGCCGAAGGTCGTGCAGGAACTGGAGGCGGAGTTGGCCCGCACCCGGGACTACGCCGAGCCACCCCGGTTGAGTGGAAGTCACCGTGGACCGCTGGACTTCATCATGCTGCAGATTTCGCGCGTGAAATGGCAGTTCGTGTTTCCGTTGATCTTCGCCCTCGCCGTGGGGGGGGCAATCTACTTCGGGATTCGTGCCTGGAAATCCTCACAGCCCAAGGGAGATCCGTATTCCAAACTCGGCAACGGTCTTTACCGGGCAGTGACCCGCGACGCCCAGATCACCTTGCCGCTGCCGACCAATTCTCCGGCTCCGCGGCGCTGAGGGTGAATCCCGAAGTTGTTGGTAGAGGTTGTCGCGCTGCGACAACCTCTACCGACAACTTCGGATCCGCGGGAGGGCAGACAAAGACAAGAAGGTTCTTTGTTCACTTTATGAGCGTGCGATTCCCTAGGCCCAAAGGGCCGTCATCCCTCAGCCCAGGCCAGCGGCCTGGGTATCGGTGCGGCCGCGGTCAGCGGCCTGTAGGGTCGCGATTTGATTGGACGGATATCCCGTTCATCGCCCCTCGTTGAGGTGCCATCATTGGTTATTTCCCGTTACCCAGGCCGTTGGCCTGGGCTGAGGAATCGCGGGCCGTTGGCCCAAAACGACGCGACCTCGTCACGAACCTACCCGCACGAAAAATCACATGGGAGAAAATGGCAAAGGCAACGGAAAGGCATGGTATCGCAGCAATTCTCATTATGCCTTTTCACCTCCCGCCGAGTGGGGGCGCCCGGCATTCTTATCAGATCCATAATGAGAACTGCTGCTCCGCAGCCTTATGGCAGTCAACGTTCTCTTCACAAATCACGATGAATCCGTCCTTTGGAACTTAAAATCTCCAACAAATTCGGGATGCGCGGCGGTGCTGAATGGATGCAGTTTTCGGATTGCCAGATTGACTTATGCCGCCGGTGCGTTAGAAGGGGGATCTAGCCTCCTTCTTTCTATGAACCGCACTTCTCATTTGCGCGACCGTTCGCGTGCGTCCAGGTCGGCGTCGGGGTTCACGCTCATCGAACTTCTGGTCGTGATTGCCATCATCGCAATTTTGGCCGGGATGCTCCTTCCGGCCCTGTCGAAGGCCAAGACCAAGGCGCAGGGTATCTTGTGCATGAGCAATCATCGTCAGCTCACGCTCGCCTGGATCCTCTACGCGGAGGACAACCGACAGGCCTTTGCCGATTCCCGCAAGTGGTTGACGGGTGGTGTCGATTATTCCGGGTCCAGCTATAACTGGGACCCGGCAGTGGATATCATGAAAAGCCCTCTGTGGCCTTACTGCAAGAGTGCGGGTGTTTTCAAATGCCCGGGTGACCGATCCACCGTCCGCGCTTCCGTTGCCGGCAGAGTTACCACCATGCCGCGCATTCGCAGCATGGCGATGAATAACTGGCTCGGTGGCGGGACCTGGGGTGCCTCGGGCGACAAGTACCGGCTTTACTTAAAGACCAGTGACATTTTGGTTCCCACGTTGTGCTATGTGCTGCTGGATGAACGCGAGGACAGCGTCAACGACGGCTATTTCAACGTCAGCATGGAAGGATACCCCGACAAGCCCACGCTCTGGGAAATTCTCGATTATCCCGCGAGTTATCACAATCGTGCCGGCGGCTTTTCCTTTGTCGATGGACATTCCGAACTCCGAAAATGGGTCGATCCGAGGACGACGCCCCCCATCCAACGCGGCGGCACCATTCCTCTAGGGGTCCGGTCTGCGAACAATCGCGATGTATTCTGGATGTCCGAGCGCGCGACCATCCTCAAGTAGCGGCCGTTGCCATTGGCAATCGACGGTTCGAGTTCCCCACTTCGCCGACCTTTGTGACCTTTGTGTGCGGCACGGGCGCTATTCCGGAAATGCCTCACACAAAGGTCACAAAGGTCACAAAGGAGAAAACGCAAGGGCCCTCACGGGATCGCGTCTCGGGCGACCACTCGCAGGATGGGATTGCTGTTGGTGAGGGGAACGGTGAAGAAGATTTTTGTCTTACACCCGTTCAATTTACCGCCCCCGGTTCTTCTTGAACTCATCCCCGATTTCTTCTTCCATGACTTGGGTCTGGGTGACTCCACCGATGAAAGCGTTGTTTTGGATCCTGGCACTTGTCGCCAGTGCTCACGTGAGCGCTGACGTCGTCGTCGGCATAGACTATTCACGCGAAATCAAACCGTTGTTGCGAGACCGCTGCTACCCATGTCATGGAGCTCTCAAACAGAAAGCCGGTCTGCGTGTCGATACCGGCGCTTCCCTTCGCCGAGGCGGCAAAGACGGATTGATAATCCTTTCCAATGATTTTTCGGCCAGTCCGCTGTTGATGCGTGTCGCATCAACCAATTTGGACCACCGCATGCCGCCGGAAGGCGAGCCGCTTACGCCGGTCCAAATTGGGTTGCTCCGTGCCTGGATCACGCAGGGAGCCGCCTCGCCCGCTGACGAAAAAGGGGAACCGGAGCCCGGCGAACACTGGGCATTCAGGCCTCCCACCCGTTCGCCCGTTCCGGTGATCGCGCGCCGATCCGCCGCGATCTCCAACCCCATCGATGGATTCATTTCCGCACAATACGAAAAGCATGGCCTCACACCGCAGCTGGAAGCGCCGAAAGGAGTTCTGTTACGCCGGGTTTACCTCGACCTGATTGGCCTGCCGCCGACGCGGGAGGAACTCCTCGCCTTCCTTGCCGATCCCGCACCGGATGCTTACGAGCGGGTGGTCGAGCGTCTGCTCAATTCTCCGCGGCACGGCGAACGGTGGGCGCGCCATTGGATGGACATCTGGCGTTACGCGGACTGGTATGGCCGCCGCACCGTGCCGGACGTGTGGAACAGCGCCCCGCAGGTTTGGCGATGGCGCGAATGGATCGTCGACTCGCTCAATGCCGATAAGGGTTATGATCGGATGCTGGTCGAGATGTTGGCGGCGGATGAGGTCGCGCCGGGGGACGATACCGTCCGGGTAGCCACGAGCTACCTTGTTCGCAACTGGTATGCGCTTAATCCAAACCAGTGGATGCGCGACATCGTCGAGCACACGGGCAAGGCGTTTCTCGGCCTGACGTTCAATTGCGCGCATTGCCACGACCATAAATACGATCCGATTACGCAACGCGACTATTTCCAGTTCCGCGCATTCTTCGAGCCGCTACAAGTGCGCCAGGACCGTGTGCCAGGCGAGGCCGATCCCGGCCCGTTTCAAAAGTATGAAT